>PAEE01000001.1 GCA_002701145.1 Methanobacteriota archaeon | reverse complement strand
GGATTGTTTCCAGAAATGAATCACAATGAAGCGGTTGCTTGGGGAGGTGTTGGTGAAAACCAAGACCCTGAATCTGCAAATCAGGCCTTGATTCTGGTGTCGTGGGACGGCATGCATCCCAGAGTGATTCAAAGAATGGACTGGTTTGTTTCAAATTGCCCCACTGAACTGGCATGGAGAATTCATGGCGATGGTGAAACATTACTGGAATGCTTACTCCACCTATGTATTATGACAGATTGGCTATCAATTGCATTAGCCCTTCTGCATGGCAAGAACCCAACAGATATCGAACCGATTATCTCTCTGAAAGAGTATCTTGAACAGATAGATCAGTAGATTGGCCCAAGGACAATCCTAGGGTCTGGATATTGTAGCAATGCCCACTCTCTATCTTCTCTAGAGACTACACCTGGCATATCATTTACCAGTGGTTCTTCCCAAGAAAGTTGGAAATGAAGATGTGGAGCCCAGCCTCCATTAACGCTCTTATCTCCTACCGTAGCTATAATTTGCCCTTCTTCTACATGATTACCGACTTCAACCATGTCCAATGATTCCATTGAAAGATGACCATAAAGAGCCCAAATAGGCTTACCTTCATACTCGTGTTGGATAATAATTGTCGGCCCATAAGAGCCAGGCTCAGGGTTCACTCCCTTGGAATGAACAATACCGGGACCAAATGCGTGTATTGGCTCATCTACTGGTGTACCAATGTCTATTCCAATATGCAAGTCTCGAGTTCCTTCAAATAATTCCTGGGTATACATCCCAGGTCTCACTTCGTCATAACGACCGATTTGGTAAGGGAATGGGCACTCAAAGGTTGGATCTTCACCCTTAGTGAAATCGAAGACCCAATAATCCTCTGGAAGAATTATGACTTCGGCCATAGTGTCACCGAACCGGCTCTAATTCATCACTCTTCGCAAATAGGTTTGAAGGCTGTAAGCAAAAGCCGCGAATAATGTCTCTCGGATTAGAGGTTGCAATTCTTCCGGGAATTGCTATTGCTAGAAGGATTGACAAGGATGGTGATTTGAAGCGCCATTTATTGCTAATGCCAGCACTGGGTTTGCTGGTTTGTCTCGGTATTTCGGGAGCATGTTTTCTTCTAGGATGGGCGCTTAGTACTCTTACATCGCTACTAATTTTGACAAATATAATTGCGGTTATTGCTATTCGAATTGAATTAGAGCCAGTACATCATACAAAGATAATTCAGCGCTCACCATGGTTTTGGATATTCACAATTATTGCTTTTGTAATGGCAGTTACGCCACTCTCATATGGCTCGCCAATGGGAGTGGATTGGATTGGTTTTTCAGTATTAGCAGATTCAATTTCAAGAACTGGAGGATTCATTCTTAGTGAACCCTCGATAGGAACTTGGACTTATCCACCTGCCTTTCCCATGCTTGCAGCATGGATGGGAGGTGAACCTCACATCTCGGTATTCATTCTTGGAACAATGTGCTTCGCTGCTCTACTGTTAGGAATCTCAGCAGTCGGTGAGAAAATGGGGTGTGGTCATTGGACAATTATGGCAATGCTCCTAGCACCTGCACTATTTGCAAAGAATCTCGACTCAGGATATCCTACTGTCGCTAGCCAACTGGGATTAATTGTAATTCTCACAATGTTCTCCACTAAACTACGCTGGGAAATTGTAGCGATTACCGCTATCACTGTCGCTATGATCCATCCCACTGGCCTGATTTATCTTACAACATTAGTTTCTGCTAAATTATTGGTATCAAAAAGCGAAAGCATTAGTCTAACTGAAAAAATACAATATTCATTTTTAGCAATAATTACATTATTTGTAATTCTAATTTTAGCCCCCGCATTTGGTGGAGAGGCTGTGTTTGCTGAATATGGGTGGCAAGGAGGAACGCCTATGGCTATCTATGCTGGACTTCTTTTGCCACTCGGTATTTGGTCGGCATGGACATTGCGTAATGACAAACCTGCTAGGATACTGATAGTTTGGATTGGACTAAATTGGGCACTTTCCGCCATTCATCTGTTTGAAGGATTAGAAGGATTCACCATCATTACTATGATGTCATATGCACTCTATTCAATGAGTATGCATGCATTCCACATCCCTCTGGCAGCCTTAGTTGGCCTTAGATTCTCTCGAGTCGAAGGAGGCATTGCATCTGACGGTGGCAGAGCAATTATGATTGCGACTTTGCTATTGTGCGGAATTGCTCATAGTGCCCTCTCTGAATTATCTGAACACGATGAGTTACACGTTTCATCTGAAGGAGATGAAGTTCTATTCCAACTTCTAGAAAACTTGGAAGAGGGTTCCATTGTTTACACTGAAAACGAACACTGGGGCCATGTATATTCGGTCCCAGAACATATTGGTGTAACCTCCGTTCCGACTCTGGGGATTTTGCAACAGGAATTTTCTATTCAAAATGCAGCTACTACTGCGATCGTTTACGATGATATTCCGAGGTTGCAAAAATTAGGAATTACACACGCAATTGCATCACCTAAGGGCGTGATGATGCAGTATATTCAGGCCTCTACTCATTGGGAAATGCAGTGGTCTAGTGGTGCATCTACTCTTTACGTCCTTGAAGACGACAAGATGGTATCTCATTTTGAATCGGTGGAAGGCGAAAATATGCGACCAGACCCCTGGGCTGAGCAAAGAAGTCGCGACCCGTTTAATTTGGGTGATGAGAGACTATACCTTACTGAAGGCACCCATAACTTTGCAGTTGATGATACTGAGGCTTACCAAGTCTGTGTGATGACTGAATTTGTAGGTAATGTTGAAGCCGAAATTAATGGCGAGAAATTACAAGGTTCCGGATGGTATAATTCATGTTCATTCGCAGGCAACGGAGGGTTTGAAATCAAAATCATTAGCGATTCCAAATATTGGATTAATCCTCTGGGAGCATCGGGACGTGGTGATACATTAATCGATGAAACCGGAGTGAGAGTACATTGGGTCGAAATCATCTCTACTGCTCCAATGTGAGCGAAAGCCTTGACTGTTAGACCATAGTGCAAGATTTTGTGCCAACTCTATTCATCATGCTTCCCACTCTCGATGAAGAGCGGGCTTTAGCCGATGTTTACCGCCGCATACCATTTGATGAATTAGAATCAGCAGGCTTTGATTCCAAGGTGGTAGTTGTTGACGGAGGTTCAACCGATAGCACGCTTGAGGTTGCTGAAGGTCTTGGGTGTACTATTATCTCACAATGGGGTAAAGGAAAGGGTGCGGGCATTCGACAAGCGTTCAGGAAATTCATCGATAACGATGATGACGTATTGGTAATGCTTGACTCGGACGGCACTTATTCACCAGAAGAGATTCCAAAATTGGTTTCGGCATTACCAAAATCTGGTATTGTCATAGGTGACCGTCTACGAGGTAACCTTCAGCCTGACGCTATGACCAGTACGAATTGGATTGGGAATCAATTGCTAACTTGGCTCGCAGTAGCTTTGCACGGTAAACCAATAAACGACTTGTGCTCTGGTTTTTGGGTATTCTCTAAAGAAGCGATTAGAAAATTACAACTGAATAGTATGCGCTTCGAGATTGAAGCGGAAATGTACACTTCCTGCGCATATCGAAATATTCCGATCAGTCATATTCCGATTAGCTATTCAAAGCGAATTGGTGAAGCCAAACTTGGTAGCATCAAAGATGGAGGTTCTATTGCAAGGAAACTCATCATAAGGAAAATCTTCCCCACGCCCCATGAGGACTGAATATGGGGCGGTACACTGTTGCAATTCTAGGCGCTAGTGGCCTAGTAGCACAGCGTCTTCAAGAATTGCTTCAAGAACATCCTTTTTTTGAAGTTGTAGCGATTGCAGGTTCTCCAAAGAATGTTGGATTAATGTTTGAAGAATTAGAATGGAGATTGGATTCTCCTCGCCCTGACTATGACATTTTAGTTTGCTCGATGAGTGACATACCCGATGTCGATATTGCATTTTCAGCATTGCCTAGTAATGTGGCGGAAATCGTTGAACCTTCACTTGTTGCTAGAGGAATACACGTGTTCTCCAATGCAAGTGCTTTCCGCAGAGTTGCAGGAATTCCGCTAGTTATTCCTGAGATAAACCCTGAAGCGATGAAAGTTTACGATGGTCATGCTTGTGCAACTAATTGTACCGTAATACCGGTTGTAATGCCAATTAAGGGTCTGATTCCTCTTGGGATTAA
This sequence comes from Methanobacteriota archaeon, assembly GCA_002701145.1. GTDB lineage: Archaea > Thermoplasmatota > Poseidoniia > Poseidoniales > Poseidoniaceae > MGIIa-K1. The sequence continues at coordinate 4,363 of PAEE01000001.1, read as the reverse complement.
GTCCGTTACAATACAAACAAGGCAGGCTCTTTCTGGTGCTGGTTGGCGATTACTATTCGATGAGGATGCTTTAGCAGGTGACGTAAATCCGTTTATCCCTGGAGAAGAAGAAAAATTGATAGAAGAATTGAAACACCTCTTAGACATTGAAATCCCGGTTTTGGCATCTTGTAATAGAGTCCCACACCCAGATGGACACTTTGTTTCATGTGGAGTCGAGATTAGTCGTCCAACAACTATCGAAGAAGTAACTCGAATGATGTCCCTTCCTAGATTGAATTTACCTTCATCGCCAAGAGAAGTCAACATGCTAATCGATGAATCACCTAATCGAGAAGACCACCTCTGGGCGGGTGATGGTATGACTACTACTGTAGGAAATATCCGAGTGGAAGACAATATCATCCGCTTTGATGCATTGTCACACAACACTGTGCGTGGTGCAGCTGGTGGAGTTATTTTATTGGCTGAATTTGCAGTACAAGAATCCTACATCACCAAATAGTCAACCTCTCTTCGCCTACATGGTGGTTGCATGGGCGTCACGGCAATGATTCCGAATATGACTTTCCAACAATTGAAAGATGAAGCCAATTCTCGATGGGGAGAAATCTGGGATGGCAGCGCTGCAAGATTGGAAGTCATGCTCCTTTGTCCACGTAAAGAAAGAAAATTGCTGGAACTCCATGGAGATATGATCGACCATGGCCAACCGGTTATGGGAATATTCCATCGCCCTCGTGCTGAAGCAGACTTACTGAGCGAACAAGGATTCGACCCTCGTTCTGCATCTTTCCAATTCGTCAATATTTCAAATGCAGACATGGGACCTTGGATGCAGCAATTGGTTACTCAAGAGGGATGGTTGCGCAGCACTGTTGAATTATCACCTGTTCCTTTCGTGGTAGACATTCCAAATCAGAGGCCGTTTGAAAAACATTCAATCCTCTGCTTCAGACATCCAAGTCTTCCTCCATTGGAGAAATACTTCTTACCATATCCAATTCATGCACTGGTTGGAAAGGCGTTTGTCTCTCTACCTCGCAGACAGGCAGCAGAACTCGCTCGTCAGCAAGCTGAAATTCTTGGTGTTGGATTAGCCAAACCTGAACCAGAGATCGTAGAAGTCCCTGTGGTTGAAGAAGTGGTTGAAGTTGAACAGGTTCCTATTGCGGTAGAAGATGCGTTTGTTTCACAGATTATGGATGAAGTTGTCGAAGATGCACCATCTCCTCCAATAGAGCAAGCACCACCTGTTGTCGCTGAGGAAAGTATTCCACTTCCTACAGGAGTTGCCGAATTAGACAATACTCCAGCGATAGAAAGGGAATTCCGTAACTTGATTCAAGAACTTCTCGACGCAGGGGTTGACCCGTCGGATATGATGACTGACCCTCGACTTGAAGAGATAACTGAAAGAGCATTAGCCCAAAATTTCGAAACCTGGCCAGTGTTCATGCAGATGGTAAGTTAATGCGAGGGTTCAAGGACAAGTTTGGAGTGGGACAATTATGGCATTCTGTATCAACTGCGGACAAATGCAAGCAGACAATACTCGTTTCTGTAGGTTCTGTGGCGGCCAGCAACCTGGTGAACAATTAATCGCTAGACTTCGAATGGAAGCTGAATCTATCAGGTACCAAATGCAACAAATGCAAGCACAACAAGCGCAACAGATGCAGCAAGCAAACTATTCTCAACAGCAAGGTAATGACCAAGCAAGACGTTGGTGATCAATGTGAAACTTCGCCACTTGGCGATTGCCTTGTCTAAATTGCCTCCCAATCCATGCAATAGCGTGGAACTAGAACAATACCAAACTGAAGGTAATCTAGCAGCCCTATGGCTTTCACAAATTGATGCCAAAGATGGCCTCGAAGGAAAGACCGTTCTCGACTTAGGTGCAGGGAATGGAATCTTAGGCCATGGTGCGCAATTGCTGGGAGCTGAAGTGACATTTGTTGAATGTGACCCTGAGGCTGCTGAATTGTGTCGCAAACTAGGAAATACAATCGAAGGAAGAGTTGGTGAAATCGAATTGCCGAAGGTTGACCTCGTAATAACCAACCCTCCGTGGGGTGTACAAACTCATGGTGCAGATAGGGCATTCATCGATGCAGCTATGGAATGTGCAACGGTTGTTCACATGATGCATAGCGCTTCTGCAACCCACCTTCCCAAAGGAGAAGTTTTGCTCGAAGGAGAGTTTAGAATGCCTGCAACATATCAGCATCATTCATCCAGAATGGGCACTACTGCCATCAAATGCTGGAGAATTACCCAATGATAGGGGTTCAAAAGCAAATAGCCCCCGCCTCAAACATCCCTTCCCGTCACCCATAGGGTGACTCCCCAAAACATGAGTGTGAAAATTATGGCGAGCATCGTCACCCCAGGAACTGTAGTCGGTACTGCAGACAAGAATAGCCCCGGAGCGGGAACCACAGAACAAAATGGCAACTTAATCGCATTGCTAACCGGCACTGTTGTCGAAAATGACGGTGTTATCAGTATCGATTCTTACAATGAAATGCTTCGTCTCGAAGCAGGCGATATGGTAATTGGTGAAGTTGTCAAACTCAATGAAAAGGCTGGAGAAATTAAAGTCCTAAGCGTTGAAGGTAAAGCAAACCGCTCGATTATGGCAGACCAAGAATACGCACAGTTCCACGTCACTAGAATCTGTGACCGTTTCCTTCACAATACTGCAGATGGACTTCGTCGCAGAGACATTGTGCGTGCTAAAGTTAGTGAAGCGGGTAATGTAGTTCGAATCGATATGCGCGAGGATGTAAACTGTGGAGTCCTTTGGGCTCTATGTCCTTCTTGTGGTGACACGTTTGTCGCTGAGCAAAACGGAGATTGGAATGTATCCTGCCGTACTTGTGGCGAGCAATCATTCCGTGCCATGGCCGATGATTTCGGTGGAGAGGCTGGAAAGTCCGCTCTAAACGGTGCTGGAAAGCGCTGGAGTGGTGCTGCTGAAGCTCTATTCGCAAAAGGAAGCGCTGGACGTGCAACTTTCATTGCAGAAGATGTTCGTGAAGATGGCCGTGAGCGCACTTACTTCAGATTCGAAGGCACTGGTGGCAGTGGCGGTCGAGAACGTAGACAAAAAGCAGCCCCTGGTTGCAGACTATTCGTCGGCGGTCTTTCTCGTGATGTTGAGGATGATGAGTTACGTTCTAAATTCAAAGAACATGGTAAAATCACTGACTTTGCACTGATGAAAGATGATGCTGGAAACAGTCGTGGGTTCGGATTCATTACTTTCGAAAAGAAAAACATGGCAGATGCTGCTATCGCTGCGCTTAATGGCATGAAAATCAAAGGACGTAAGATTGGTGTCCGTGATGCTGACGCTCCAAGAGACGAAAAACCACGCCGCAAGCAGCCAGATGGCGCTAGACTCTATGTTGGAAATCTTCCATTCAAAGCAAGTGAGGACGATCTTGCTGCTTTGTTCAAAGACCACTGTGATTCTGCCCACATTCACTGGGCAACTGATAATGCAGGGCGTAAGAAAGCATTCGCATTTGTTACAATCCTGCCTGAATCGAAGGGTCCTGATGTTGTGAGCAAATTGAACGGTCACGAAATGATGGGGCGACAAATCAAGGTCGACCTCTCCAAACCTCGTGACAGAAACCGTGGAAACAATTCTGGTGGCAAACCTGGCGGTAATTCTGGTGGCAAATCATCTCGTGAATTACGAGCTCTTGCTGAAGAAGAAGCAGACGCTAAGAAAAAGAAACGCCGCCCGAAAAAGGAATGAGGTAGTAACATGAGTCAGTCGGAGGATGCCTCCTGGCTCGTAATTGATGGCTATGAAGATGAGCCAGCTGCATTTGGTGTACCACCTTATGTTGGATTTCATATTCGATATATCTGCGGAGTTCTAGAACAACGTGGAATTCCTTACGAATATCGCACTATTGATTCTTACAGACTCGATGCTCCATCCTTAGAAAACCGATTGGGAATCGTCCTATTGGCAGGAGCGGTGGTACCTGGGAAATATTTGCGAGGAGCACCTATCTCTCTAAGAGAAACTCGTGATGTTATCTCGAAATCTCCTGGCGATACACCGTTTCTTTGCGGAGGTTGGGCGATAAGAGGATGGAAGCAGCAAGGATGGAGTCCATTAAGACAAAATCTGTTTTTGGCGCTACAAGATACCGATGCCACCCTAGAACATTTCCTTGACCAAGGTGAATGGGGTCATAAGAGACGTACTGCAGAACAGTGGACCGATTGGGCTCATCATGGAGCTAGGTCAAAAGCGGTTTCGAAGAACCCAGATTTGCATGGACCCCTTACCTATGAGGTAGAAGTTTACCAAGGATGTGTCAGGTTCAAACGT
>PAEE01000079.1 GCA_002701145.1 Methanobacteriota archaeon | reverse complement strand
TCCCAGACCAATTCAAGATCTTCTAATTCTCCAGTGAGGTGAGGCCAAGTTGCACCAGAGTCTTCCATGTAGGCCTTGAGAACTTCTGGTGAATCAGTAGCAGGGTCTACGGTAATTGAAATGAATTCATAATCAACGTCTTCGAGTTGGCTAGCAGCTGTCAAAAGATTGTTTGTAATTACTGGACAAACATCAACACATGTTGTGAAAATGAATGCTACGACAGTAACATCGGCATTGACTTTGTGAAGCGAGTAATTATTTCCATCCATGTCGACTAATACTCGGTTAGGAATTGACTCTCTATCTAAATTGTACCCGTTCCAATGAACTCCGTCTCCACTAGCACTTCCTGGAGGAATGCTAGATACACAAAGCAAAGTCACTATCAAAACACAAAACCAGCGCATGGTGAGTGCTTTAGCGCCTTAGTTATGAAATCTATCCCTACTGGATTTCATTCGGTTACATATGAATAATCATAATTTGGAGTACACCAGGATGGAAGACCATCAATCCCATCAGGGTTAGATAAGCCGATTCCCCAAATCATTAGCGCTACAAATAGTACTGGGAATAGTGCAGTACGGGTGTAGATGAACGGGTCTCCTTTCAAGTGCATGAAGAATGCAGCAATGCCGTATCCTTTGATTATTCCAACAATGATTAGAATAGCCCAAACTGCAGTTCTGGTAATTTCGATATCTGTGCCTGGTATGACTTCAAAGAAAACAGCGGCGATTTCGAATAATGTAAAGAACATCAGAATTAGGAAATTCACGTAGTAAACATCCTTTCCAATCATGTCTGCCATTTTCTGGAATAGTCCAGCAATTGGTCCTGTATACTTGTGTTCACCCATATTATCGCCTCAGTAAAGATAGAATGCTGGGAAGATGGCAACCCACGCCAAATCCACGAAGTGCCAATACAATCCAAAGTACTCGATACCTTGGCCGTTTTCTTCGTCATAACCGACCGTGTCGGCTTTGAATACCATGAATAGCATTACTAGCAATCCAATGAATACGTGTAATCCGTGTGCTCCAGTCGCCACATAGAATATTGAGCCAGCTTGGCTGTCGATAGTAAATCCTTCAGCGATCAAATGACTCCATTCAATCAACTTCAGTACTATGAACAGTGAACCTAGGGCTACGGTGATTAGTAGATAATTGCGAACAGCTTTCTGTCTTGTAGGGAATAAGCGAGCCATCAGTGCATTCTTGGAAGGCTCCCAATCGACATTCTTAGCGGTCTTTAGTGCTAGTACGATTGTGTATGAAGAGATAATCAATGCAAATGTGTTAATTCCACCCGGTAGCAATGTCCAGAAATCTCCATTTCCTGCACCCCCAAGTTGTGCTCCACCTGGCCTTAGATAATCTGAAGCAGTTAAGGTGTCAACCGCATCACACTTTCCATCATTTACCGCCCATTGAGTACACCATCCGGTTCTCATTCTCAAGTAAGAGGAGAAGAAAGATGCGAAAACCATGGTCTCAGAGATTAGGAAAATCCACATTCCAGCCTTACGGATGTCTTGTCCTTCAAACGGCTTAGAGGTTGCAATTTGCTCATGGAATCCCTTTAGGTCTTCATTCCACCAATTTCCAATTCCCATTATTGTAATTATCATTCCAATGGCTGAAAGTATGAATCCAGACATGTCTGGGTCATAATCCAGTCCAAGCCATGACTTACAGGTGACTACGAAACCAGGGAATCCCATCATGAACAATAGAATACCACCTGCCATCAAAATCGGAGATGCAGAACCGTGATGTTCTTCATGATCGTCTCCGTAATGATGGTCATCATCTTCATCATCTGGCTGTATGCTGTTGAAGAATCCAGCCACTCCATAGAATGCGGCATAAACGATGAACATGACCATGATGGTCTTACCGGCTGTACTCCAGGTTAGGTAGGATAGGTGAGCATCAACATCATCGTGATGCGCCTTTTCCCATGCAGCATCGAATGCATCGTTATCAAAAGTCACACCACTTTCGTTAGCAGTATTCCAGTCCGCTTCCACATCTTCTAGAACATCATGGGCATCTTCCCATTCGTGGTGCTTTACAGTACCAATTCCTTGTGCTAAGACAGCGTAAGCAGCAATACCTGCAAACAGAAGTCCAACAGAGATCATAACCGTCTTCATCCAGACGCTATTCTTGACATCATGTAGGCTTCCGCTCATTCTTCCACCTCCTTGTTCCAAAGTTTATTCATCGCCCGGAATGGAGACCGTAATATCGATTCCAACTTGGTTTCGTGGTATTCTAATCCTTCGTTAGCGTCAAGCTGAACTGGATTAACTGCGAATGAAGGCGTTGGAGGTGGTGATGTAACTGCCCATTCTAGCGACCATCCGCCCCATGGGTCCTTTCCGACCTTTTCGCCCTTCTTTACTGAGCGAACAATATTCCATACTAGAATTAGTTGAGATAGTCCAAAGATGATGGCAAAGGTAGAGATTGCCATATTCAATTCAGCAAATCCTGAATCAGCAGCATAGGTGTGGGTTCTTCTTGGCATTCCCATAATTCCTACAGCATGCATTGGCCAGAAAGCAGCGTTGTATGAACAGAATGCGATTAGGAAGTGCCACAATCCAAGAGTCTCATTCATCTTNCGTCCTATTACCTTAGGGAACCAGTAGTAGATTCCTGAGAATAGTGCAAATATGATTCCGCCAATGAACACATAGTGGAAGTGTGCTACTACGAAGTAACCATCGTGGAACTGAGTGTCAAGCCCAGCGACTGGGAAGAACATTCCAGATAGTCCACCTAGTGTGAATGTTATCAGGAATCCTAGTGACCAAAGTGTGTGCGTCTTGAATACAAGGCTTCCACCCCAAAGCGTCGCGAGCCAATTGAAGATCTTCACTCCAGTNGGAATCGCCACAGCCATTGTGGTAATCATGAATGCAGAACGCCATGCAGGACTCATACCGCTCGTTAGCATGTGGTGTCCCCAAACAATGAATCCTACCACTCCTATGCCAACCATCGCATAGACCATNGACCTGTAACCGAAGATAGAACGTCTAGCACTTGTAGCAAGAACTTCTGATACGATTCCGAATGCAGGAACCACCACCACGTATACNTCTGGATGTCCGAAGAACCAGAACAGGTGTTGGAACAGTAACGGGTCTCCACCGCTAGTGAAGAACGTCGTACCTATCGTTGAATCGAATAGTAAGAAGAATACTCCAATTACGAATGCAGGTAGNCTCACGTACAGCATGAATACACTGATTAGAACAGACCATGTAAACAGAGGCATTCTCATCCANCCTACTCCCTTTGCACGCATAGTGAAGGTTGTAGTTACGAAGTTTACACCAGATAGNGTNGAAGATGCCCCAAGTAAGGCAATTCCAGATATGAAGGCNATCGTTCCAGGGTTGGGCCCTTGTTCAGTACCAAGGCCAGCCAAACTCGAGTATGGCGGGTACATTACCCAAGTGATGTCTGCAGCCTCTCCGCTCCAAACTCCTGTGAAGATAAGCGGTGCAGCAGCAACAATTATCCAGAATCCAAGAGCGTTAATTCTAGGGAATGCTAGATCTTTAGCTCCTATTTGCAATGGTAAGATGTAGTTCATGAAACCAGCAATCATAGGCATCGCAGCCAAGAAAATCATAGTTGTACCGTGTAGGGTGAAGAATGAATTGTATTCATCATACGTTAGGAAATCATTCTCTGGAAGTGCCAACTGGATACGGAATAGCAATGCTAGCAATCCTCCNACTAGGAAGAAGAAGAATCCGTAAAGGAAGTATAGAATTCCGACCATTTTGTGGTCAGTGGTAGTTAGCCATGGTTTGAGATAACTCCAGAAGTTNCCGATTGAGAAGTTCTCAGGGTTTCTTGTGTAGAATACCCACATGCTTCCNATTAGAATTAGCCCGAGTGCCAATCCGATAACCGTCATCAGAATTGTAAGAGCCTCAGCGCTTGGTGCGACAGGATTTGCATTAATTCCTAATGCTGTTACTTCTACGCGATTCCAATCATCAGCATCTGTAGCNGCTCCGTCTCCGTTNACAGCGTTACCATAAATTACGAANTTTGCAATNGCAGTATCATCNGCAGGAGCGGTCCACTTGAATGACCAAGATCTTCGGTCATTGATTTCCATATTGTGAGANAAACCTCCATCCATCTCAGTAGCCCCGTCTAAGGACTCTAGATTTCCGACNCCATCTTCAACAAATATTCTGAAACCACCATTTTGGTCAGGATTTGTTGCAGGAACTTTGTCGTTAGAGATTGTTAATGTAAACAGATATTCTTCTGAAGCATTGAATACATCAGGAAGTCCATCTACGGTGATAACCGTGTCACCAGTNATTCCGCCGTGACATGAACAACCTGCAGGCTCAACGTTTCCAATACCGTTTTGCCTAGCCTCAAATGTCGTGGTCGAGGCTAGCGCAACCAGTAATATGGCGAGGATAGCAATAGCACGCCCTCTCATCACAGTTCGCCTCCATTCTCGAAGTAAACTCCGTAGTCCACTTCACAACTTGTTCCTTCTTTGGCTACGACTTCAACTTGGCCGACCATCATTGAGTGTTGATTACCACAGTATTCTGCACACCTGATTGGGAAAACTCCAGCGTCATTAGGTTGAACATACATCCATGTTCCACCATCAAGACCAGGAACGGCATCTTCTTTCATCCCCCATTCTTGTAACCAGAATGCGTGTTGAACTCCTTGGTAAACGTTTGATTCTTCGAACTCAGAATCTCTGAGAGGATTATTGCTGTGGATATTGAACAGTACATCAGTGTCACACGGTATGATTAGGTCTCCACTCATTTTGTGGTCTACTGGAATGTGTTGCCAGCGATGTAATACGCTTCCTTCAGCATCTAAGATGTCAACGGATTGGAAAATAAATTCATTGAATAAAACATCCATAGTGGTATTATTGGCCAAATCAAGATTAGCAGAATTACCGCCAAACGTGACTGCAGCGGTTGATGCACCATCTCCTGCATCGATTGAAAGTCCACTGAATGTGTCCCAAGTCACATTGTGACCAGTATCGAAATCTTCCCACGTAAGTTCATCTTCGTAGTAAAAGTCCCAGTACCATTGCTGTCCATTAACCTCGACTGTAAACGGATCTTCACAATCAGTTTTAACTTCTGCCAATTCACACTCAACAAGGTCTTGTGCTGTACCCCAAACGATGTTCATTGAACCGAAAGCGAGAATTGTTACCCAAATTACCAAAATGGTTGGACCAACGAACCATGCCAATTCAAGGTCAAAATTGTGGCGCTCCTTAGGGAATGTTCCAACTTTGATCTCTTCTAACTTGACATTCGGGTCGACGCCATCTCTGTAACGAAGAATGGCAATAATTAGCCAAGCGAATGTGAACAATCCAACTACGATTGACCAGAAAAGAAATTTATCATACAGAATATTGAACACTGTAAATTCATCTGGCCACAACTCACGGTCAGCGCCCATGGCCCAAGCGGTCACACGGGTGTATTAAGCCATTGTGTATACGTGACGCCCTCCCGTAGGGAGGTTTGTTGATGAGCCGCCTCCCCGTAGAATAAATTGTGGGGCTAGCCGCATGTGTCCAAACCACCCTTGCAGGTGATGTTTTAATCGAAGTTGAGGTTCAACCCGGTTCCAGCAGGCAGGGCATAATTGGCTTCAATGAGTGGCGAGGAAGAATCCAAGTGGCTGTAAAAGCCGAAGCCCAAAAGGGCAAAGCAAATCATGCAGTTTGTAATGTACTCAGCAAGATATTTTCAGCTCCGGCTAAAGTCGTATCTGGCCAAACCACCAGACAAAAAAAGGTGAGTATAGAGGGATTATCTGCGATTGAAATAATATCTATTTTGGAGGGTCAACTTGAATCGTGAGCAAAGATATGATTTGGCCCATAGGGCATTGGAATCATGTATTGAAGAAAATGCTGACGGGGTTGTTATTCTTGTAGAAGGGCGACGCGATGAGATCGCTTTGCGCTCTCTCGGGTTTACGGGGCCAATCGAAAAACTAAATCGTGGTTGGCCAATAGATAGAGTGGTGGTTTACATTGCAGAAAATTATGGAAATTGCATTGTTCTGATGGATTGGGATAGGACCGGAGGACGGCTTCAACGAAGGCTAATGGATTCGATGACCAGCCTTGACATCAGACCTTCAGATGAATGCCGAAGAGCATTATCAAAGGCGATGAAGCCAGATACGATGTGCGTCGAAGATTTACCTTCATTCCTTGGGGAGCCTTACTCCTGATTCCTTCACCGTATTGAGTACAACATGTGTGTAAGAACGGCTGATTCCTTTCAATGTGAAGACCGACTTAGTTAGGTCGTCTAGGTCCTCTCTGTCCTTGACTCTAGCGAGTACCATAGAATCCCAATCACCGGTTACATCATAGACGCTGAAAACTCTCTGGTCTGCTGAGATTTGTCTTTGAACATCCATCATCATCCCCTTTTCAATACAAAGCCCTGCCATCACAGTCATGCCCCATCCTATCTCTTCAGCACCTAGAATCGGAGCATAGCCCTGGATTGCACCTTCTTCCTCTAGTTTGCGAATTCTATTAGCAATGGTGCCTTGGGCAACACCAACAATTTGCGCCAATTGCCTCTGGGATAAGCGGGCATCTTCACAAAGTGCTCGAATGATTGAGCGGTCGGTTGAGTCTAGGACCATAACAATGAACGAAAGGAAGCAGGTATTCAATTATTCGACACAGGGTCTGGTAGATTTAGGTCAAGAATCCAATCTCCTAATTCGTCTACCTTAACAGCCAAACGAAGTGAAAAGTCTCCACTTCCGCTGACCTTTAGAGTACCTTCGTGGGTTTTACTACCCAACAATCGTTCGCGCTTAATCTTGCCATTAGCTCTCCAACCTTCGCCAATATTCAATTCGCCAATTTCGATTGGGTTTCCGACTATTAGTCGGTATTCAATGACATTTTCTTCACTTGACCAAGAGCCCTCCAATCGTGGCAATCCCAGTTCACGCTTTCGTTCTGCCATCACTACAAAGCCAATGCAGACAATGACGATGATTAGAAGTATTGCTGGAGTAAGAGTTGCACTTTGGTCTACAGATTGCCAATATGTAGGCATTTCAGACCTTTGAATCGACATCACTCGATTTGCAGAATCATTTTCAAATCCACCAATCATCACGAGTAATATTTCGTATTTGTTAGCATGACTAGCATCACCTAACTCAATTCCAGCACCATCTAAATGGTCCTTTGTAATCGTTTCATTCCAATTATTCTCAGAACCATTTGAAAAGTTAAAAGACGCAGAGGGGGCCCAGTCTCTGACCAAATTTTTGATCTCTCGGCCACGGTCATCGATAGCATCGGTTTCAATGATGAAAACATGCATTTGTGTAGCCCCATTCAACGTCTGAGGATTAGTCCAAGTCGCAGTGATGTTGAGGAGTTCAACCTCTGTTGAGCCAATCAATTGTATATTCCAATCAATCATCACTTCATTTGTATTTATTTTTGGATTCAAGTCAGAAATATTCTCTGCATAACCATCGATCGCTGCAGATGAGGTATTGGTCAAACCATGGTACATCATTCTGGACTTAGCATCATCATCTGGCAATCCGCCATTCTCATCTTCAGCACCTGTTCTCCAATGTAGTAGGGTAATCTCTCCATCGTTTTCTAAACGCTCGAGTTGCTCGACTCTATTTTCATCTCCTGGTCCGTGAAACCACTCGACTAGAATCGGGGCTTCATCTTGGCTATCATAGTGTTTTTCAGAATATATTGTAAGGTCTGAAATTGCTGTAGCAAGGGGAACTAGTAACAACACTACAAAAATAGCCAAAGCCCTCATTCTTCTTCCCCTCGATTCTCAATGCCAAGTTTCAGTCGAAGAATATCTCGTTCGTTATCATCAATCATCAGTGAAACTCTAGCTGCAACCCAGACTGGCAGTAGGTATTCTCCACATCGCAAAATTGCCGAACCGCGCTGTATTTCGGTCGGGAACTCTTCGGTGAGAGGCACTTCGCCTTGAAGCATAGATCGCATAGTTGCTTCTTCGATATCAACCAATCCTTTTGTGATGTGGGGCCGAAGTAATTCCAATGCTTCCTGTCTGGTCCTCCACTGACCTTTGTTATCGGTAAAAGACGGCTGTCCAACATGTATGACCTTCAGGGGATGGAAAGTATCATCTGGCCAGTAGTCTCCTTTTTTGTTGAATACTATTGGCTTGTAAAGTCGTTCAATAGCCACATTTGTAGATATGTTGACTCTTCTTCCACGATGCCACCAAGAGAATACCGATTCATCAATTCCCCAGTGATTACAGATCTCTTCTATGATTTCTGGAGTTGCTAAACTTGTGGAATGCTTGTTTTTCTTTGGCCGCGGTAATTCAATCGCCTCACGATTTAATTCACGTTTCAAAATCATTGAACGCGCCATACCTTCAGGAGTTCTATCTGCTACATGTTCAAACAATGCAACATAGAATCCACCGGTGTCATTGTCATGTTGATGTACTCTAATCGTTGATGAAAGAGGCGGGCTCTCGATACCCCTTTGACTTGGATTCAACATCTCTTGTGATAATCCTGGTAATTTAGGAATCTCGCCATTCCATTCAACAACCCTTGACTCTTCATCTAGAATTGGCCAATTATCGATTCCCTTGTGATGTATAAGCGAGGGGAATAATCTGTCAGTATCAATTTCGATTAGTTTCAGCCAAGGGCATTTCTGCAATATTTCGCAAACTACCGCTTCATTTTCAATAGGGTCCAGTGAGCATGTAGAGTATACCATGCGGCCACCTGGTCGCAATAAATTAGCTGCGCGAACAGCAATATCCGTTTGTAATTTGAACAGACTCCTTCCTACTTTTGGAGTCCACGTGTTCCATAATTCTCGATTCTTTCTGGTAGTAGCAGTTCCGCTACAAGGGGCATCAACCACTATTCCGTCAACACCCGGAGCGGGCATTCTTCCGATATGCCGACCATCATGTTGCATAATCAACATATTTTCAATCCCTAATCGGCCTCTATTTGTTGTCAAAAGATTGAGTCTACCCGATGAAGGCTCATTTGCCAATACCAATCCATTCGGGACCGCTTCTGCAAGTTGCGTTGCTTTGGAGCCAGGTGCTGCGCACGTATCCATCACTAGATGGTCATCCTCAGGCTCCAGTACAACGGGAGGCAACATCGATACCGCTTCTTGGCGAGTAATTCTACCCGTTTCATGAAGAACGACAATCAATTTTTTTGTTTCATCATCTGGAAACTCACCCTTTGAAAATGGCATAACCCAAGATTCAGAGGTAACCATCCATGGAATTCGCTTGCCACCAACCGACTCTAACATCTCTCTTGTCCAATCAATGTCATGCCTTCTGGGAGTTAGTCTCATAGTAACAGGTAGCGGCGATGATGCTACTGGTAGCCACCTTTCAACATCGATGCCTAGACTTCTCGCTAAACCCGATAACGGAGTTTGAACCAATTTTTCGAGTAACTCCTCGTCGGCTGGCCGCACCATGCCTGTGGGTCAGGCCTCTCACTCTTGTTGCTTGTGCAAGTCTAATGGCTCAGTTACCTGTCGCAGGGGTATGGCTGAAACATTGGTAACCCTTGCTTTCCTTTCAGCTATGGCGATGATCTTGTCGACTACTTTTGATAGAGGGAAGTGGTTAGCAAGCCTGGCAGCATTGTTTTGCTGTATTGCATTTTTTACATCACCACTAGACTCAGTTCAACAATCTGGAGGCTCAGTTTTAGTCATTGTAGTTAGTATGGCCATACTTTTGCAATATTGGATAAGGCAAGGACTTTCGATGAAATATCTCAATGGAATGGGCGGTTCTGTAATTTTGCTGATGTTACTAGCAATGTATCCAGAAGGTGGAATTAAGGAGTCGGTAACTGAATATTCGCTAATCTCAAACGCTCAAGAGTTTCTAATCTCAATAACAATTGGCCTTCTAATCGCTCAATTACTAATCAATTCAATCGCACCAAATCAGAAAGCAAGTTTCGTAATGCTAGGGGCAATAATAATTTTATTCGCTTGGGGCGATTTGTTAGATAGAGATATATTGGCAATAATTGTTTATTCATGCGCAATGCTCTCTTTCCTACCGTTTTTAGAAGATAAAATCAACAACAGAATAGGTTCTGGCCAAGGGCGTTCGACCTCACTTGGAGTATCAATACTAGTTGGCATTGTCCTAATATTTGCAATAACGTATGTTTCGGTATCAACCGTAGATAGAATAGGTTCTGGAAATGGAGCAATAGCCGTATCGTTATGGATGACACTTGCAGCATCTAGTATTGGCTTGATTGGAATGNTGCTNCCACTTTTGGGATTCGANTCACACCCTCGTCCTGAAGCNTGGGGGTGGAGGACTAGTATTGCNCTCAGTCCAATGGTTTTGACNTTNCAAACNGATTTNGCGCCTCATATTCTNCTAGGAATAANCCTTGCAATATTGATNTCAATCAGCGCGCCATTGGTTCTTGAGAAGAACCACGCGAAAGCGGTTTGAATTATGGGANGTCCCCCCAACTCTTATGAATGGATAGAAGCNGATTGCNTTTTGGAGAATTCCGATTCTCCAAGGGATGGGGATCCTGATGGGAAGAGCATTTACAGATGGCGTAAGCCGAGAGAATAAAGTCACTCTGAGAACTCGAAAGAGGTCTTGGAAGCCACTAGCAGATTTACAAGGATTAAGCGGTCGTACGAAAACGATAGGTTCTGAGATGGGACCTCTAGTCGANGTACCTGCAATGGTTAGNATCGAAAANGACAAATGGGTATTTGAGCGAATTAGTCAAGAGACCTTAACTCATCTAACTCATCGTTTGATTATTCACGAAACCGAGGGCCCAAGGACTCTTGGAGCNACATTAGANCTTGATACAGCTATGCAAGTAGCACAAGGAATGGCTAGAACAGAAGGCTCTGTTGTATTGATTGAACCACTAAAGTGATTCAGAACATATCCATAATCCAAGAAATAACTCCCTCGTTNACGAGGTAGATGAATCCGGATAATCCGATACATGCTANATAGATTTGAGTTGGAGTAATTTTCCAGGCGTCTTCAGACTCTTCATCGAAGTATCGAATCAGACCTGCAGCCTGCTGAATACCGCCACCGTCTTTCTTTGCCATGNTATCGCCGACACTGATTTCCTTTATGAACGCGACGCGCGACCATTATTCCTCTTCAGACGACAAATCNACGAATGGNATCTCATNCTCATCAAAGGTTAGAGTCATTCCATCAGGAGANACATCTTCAACTTCGANTTCNATCGAATCNGCTTCGATTCTTGCNANAGCACGNAGCACTGCAGGCGCATTATCATCAGCAAGAGCATTTCTTGCAGTTTCGATTTCGGGTGAATCTCCTTTTGCTTGCAATGTAGCCTCAATCATTTCATTGAGGTCCTCTCTNGCTCTCTGAATATGTGCNGACCANAGAANNGAATTCTGTTTGNTATCACCTANCTTTTGANTCNAATCTNCNNTNCCATGNCATCTCCCANGGTTTGTGNGGAAGNGNNGCAACTAAGTCAAAGATTATTCTAGCCCTNTCNCTAATCGGNCCTTCTANNGTAATTGTATTNGCATAACATTTGGTAATCAATCCGAATCCCCAGTAAGAGTAACTCTTCAATCGTAAATTNACATCCCCAATTTTAGTTGTAAACTCCCAAGATTGNTCATCAAANCGAGGCTTAACCGTCATCGTNGGAGTAGAATTGCCTTGCATCACTTTCAACAGNGTAAGACCNATGTCACCCAAGTATATCGATGACACATTTGCAGGATGNGCTCTNGGCCNAAGGTAATNCTCANCATCATNTCCNTGAGTTGGTCCNGCACTGCGAACTTGAGCATACAGAATCGTTTTGGCCGGGTCCAAACCTTCCTGCATGACTAATGNCACAACATGCCTTGTCCTTCAATCATNCCCCTAATTGAGAGAAGGGTTCATCATAGTGGGCCCTCATCCCCTCATCAGGTGAACACATGGCAGCCAAGTCAAAGAAGGACCCACTCGCAACTCTAATGGCATTACCNGGAGTAGGTAAAGCAACAGCAAAAAAACTCAGTGATTCAGGTATCAAAACCGCAGCAGGNATCAAGAAGGCAGGCCAAAAGGGATTGGTCAAGGCCGGATTGAGCGCAGTAATATCNAAGAANTTACTATCAGCNGTTACNAAGAAATCTCCNGCAAAAAAAGCNGCANCAAAGAAGGCATCNCCTAAGAAAGCAGCCGCTAAAAAAGTTGCATCTAAAGCCGCAACTAAGGTCAAATCTACTGCTAAGAAAGCAGCGNCAAANTCAAAGAAAACAGCCAAGACAGCAAAGGCNGCNGCATCTAAAGCCGTGGCATCGGGAAGGAAGGTTGCAGAAAAAACCATCAAAAAAACNGGTGGAAGTAAATCAGTCAAAACCTCAAAATCAACCGATGGCAGGAAGGGCAAGACTCTCAAAGTACCTCGCTCGGTAAAGGATATGGCTTGGTTCCGCAAAGATTGACNAAATCTGACCGCTATATTGTAAGNCCTTCATCATACAAGGNCNNNCATGCCAAGGCGCAAATATGGTAAATTGCGCAAGACGGTCGAATTACCGTCTAAGGCTAATTGTTCACGTTGCCGTAGTGGAAAACATTGTCCTATTGAAGGTCATGATGGATATGTGGTTGCCAGTCACCGAGAATGGGCTGGCCCTCCTAAAACCGAGAAGCGCAAAAAAGCGCGCTCATGATTCATCTTCTTCGACTTCGATTGATTGTGCNCGCTTGTAGATCTCTCGNAANGTTTGGTCACTNATTTCGAGATAAACTCTNGTCGTAGCAATACTAGCGTGTCCAAGTAATCTTTGAATGCTAACCAAATCNGCNCCTCTCTCGAGTAAACCTGTTGCGAAATTATGACGTAAAACGTGAGGAGTAAGTCTTCCGCGAGGTATTTCTGCTTCGTCTGCAAGCCTATCCATCATTCTTTGAATAGTTCTAGANTGNAATGCAGTTCCTGCCTTTGTTACCAAGAGGTGCTCTCCTTTGGGNCCTCTTGCATCTCGTAAAGGAAGCCAAGCAAGTATCCTNGCGACCGTTGCTTGAGTAAACAAAACNAATCTATCCTTCCCACCTTTACCATCGATAACCATTGCTGAATGGTCATGTAAATCAATATCTGATAAACTGAGTTCACACAATTCACTAACNCGAAGGCCAGTATCTAGNATCATCGTGACNACTAANTTCGTAACTGGGTCTTCACTGCAGGATGCAGCTTCCTTGACCANCGTCAACTCTCTACTCGTCAAAGTACGAGGNAATTTTTTGCCGCTCTTAGGTCTAACAAGATGCTCTGGCCATTTTTGACCAAGCCAATTCATCAAATGATTTGCAGCAGCCAGNCTTGCTTTTACAGTAGATGGNGATCTGTCGATTAGTGAATGAACCCATANGTCGAGTCTACCATTGAACGGTTCTACTCTTTCCAGTAATTCCTCAACGCTCATACCGTCTCTTTCNCTTTCAGAAAGTATGTTTTCTCCAGGAAGTGGCATTTCGATNAGATGCCTTAGAGCGACCATGTATGATTTTTGAGTNTTAACCGATTTACCTTCAGTNTGTAATTGAGTTGTATAGCAGGCTAACCATGGGAGATGTGCTCTGGTTACAAGACGCGGCGGTAGCACCGGACCATCTGCGTACAGACGTTGCTGTACAGCCCTTTGCTTTGCCTTGTATGGCTCTCTTCTCATTGGCGTCACCGCCTAATCTGCCGAAGCAGACCGTGCATCCCGTGTCCCGAAGGACATGCTCCATTCAGGGGTTCCAAGATATGAAGCCTTCGCGCGAATACCCATGCTATGTGTNCTGAAGAAGGCGAAACCATATTCATCAGAAGGTTTTGGAACACTTCATGAAAGCAGATAATATTGCTCTTCTTCAGTTAACAAAAAGCAATANCAAATCCAAAACAGCGACTAGGTATTTGTTCGTTNTAGGGTTAACTTTGGCTTTACTCATCCCTAGTGCCATTCAGGCAGAATTAACATTCCCTGAAGATAATGNTACNTTCATTATTGATGATATTGATGCNATNGATGAANCAGATGAACNNGNAATCGATGANNTTCTTTACGAANCATATGATCTGTGGGGCACTGAAATTNTTGTCGTGTTGATTGAATCTACAGCAAATTATCAACCAGAACCTGAAAGCAATACAGAGTCCAGTGAATCAACAAATGAAAGTCAAGATAATAATACAAATTCAACAGATGGTGACACATCTAACAATACCGGGAACGACTCTGCAAACGACACAGAACCGGAAGAAGAGCCAATGAGCTTACAAGACTTCTCAGTCGCTCTATTCGAAGAGTGGGAACTTCAGGAATCCGATTGGCAAGATACCATTTTGTTAGTTATAGCAACCAATCAATCAGGCACTTGGGAATGGTGGATGCAAGCCGACATGTTTTGGGATGACGTTGGCGACTTCACCAATGTTGGAGTAGATTCCGAATCTAGTTTCGATTCTGGCGATTGGGCAAACGGAGTTCTGGTAATCGCCGAAGATTTAGTTTGGGCGGTTGACGATGAATTATGTTACCAATACCCAGCTGATTGTGAAACCCCTCCTGTAGTTACAGACCCATCGAATAACGACTTAACAGTCCAAGATGGCGAAGAAGTCGAAGCAAGCACTACCGAACTAATAATAGGAGCAGTATTTTGTTTGGCCATCCTTGCAGGAATCGTGTTCTTGATAGTTCTAGTAGGCAAATCTGGAGGCACTTCTCACGGTGGAGGATGGAGAACCAGATTCACCCGTTCTAGATATGAGGACCCGTATTACGACCCCTATGGAGGTAACAACTACATTGACCACAGAGAGGTTCATCATCACCACAACGCTCCTCAGCAACAATCAGCACCTTCTCAAAAACAGGCACCAGCATCTAGGAAGGATTCCGCGCCAGCATCCAGGCGTAGTTCAAGGTCTTCCAGAGGATCAAGAGGCGGTGGCGCATCTCGAGGTTCACGAGGTAGTGGCGGAAGCAGCGGTGGCAGCAGCGGAGGCTCAACTCGAGGCTCTTCAAGAGGTGGAGACCGCAAAAGCGGCGGTAGACGCAGACGTTGATACCTACCGGGTGAATTAGAAATGTCAATCTTCATCAATGATGAGGTGAAAGAGAATTTCAAAGGTTTTTGGTTTGGATTAGCGATTCCAATTCTTGTTGGAGTGGGNNTCACTACAGTTTCACTTATNGTTTTAATGAGTAGNGNTTTGCNTNTTGANCANTNNANCNNTATTNATTATNTTNTCNTAATNTTCNTGNTGAGNGGGCATCTAGTTATATGGCCATTATTGGCATGGTGGTTGNTNNGNCGTGCGAATAAACTTCAAAATGTGCATCGTAGAAGAGGGGCCTTGATGTCAATAAAATTGTACATAATATGGGTTACATGGGTTGTTGTAGCTGGACTTTTGGATAGTGCGTAAAAATGTCTTCTGATATACCTGAAACCAAAGAAGAGAATTNGATGGTAGAATGTCCTTCTTGTGACAAAANTCTATCATTTCCATTGAACCATTTTGGGAAAATGCGCTGTCCCATTTGTAAACAAGTGCTGATAGTCGGTACTAAAGAAAATATAGAGNTGATTGAAATCAAAGACCGAAATTATTGGCTTGGTTTCGTTGCTCCCATAAGTCCAATTTTCATATTGGCAACTATTGGATTTGCATCATCAGAATTAGATGCTTTGNTTGGGTTCANGTGTTCACTTTTTCTATGGCCTGTAATTGGTTTTAGTATAGCAAAANGTANGGGGACTTTTGTAAAAAGTTTCCGTGCAGGGGCAAGTANTTCTGCAGTTATAGGTTTGATTTTTGGTGGTTTACTTGGGTTATGGATCTTTAGTTGGCTCGGGGATGCTCTTCGCTGACATACCGGTGGAGTTACTAACTGATTACGACNCAATGTTATGCTNATCAATAATTACTCAATTCAAATACTATGTAAACGCAGGTTATAATAAATCCAATCAAAAAAATGATTCGTTCACTATTACGAAACGTCCAATGGTTGATTCTTGTCTCTTGTCGTTGTTTGATTTTTTCAGATTGTTCTAAAGTTAGAACATCATAGCCACAGTGTTTGCATCGATAATAACCAGTAAAACCACTTACAACTTCGTTAATTTCGCCACAATAAGTACATCTGTTTGTTTTCTCGGGTTCTTCCTCATCAATTGTTTCGGNATCCANCTTTGGAATCTTATCGAATTGAAACTTGCACTTAGGACANCNTNCTGTTCCAACGTAGTTTATCGGTATCCTCATCCTNTTGCTACATTTTGGGCAATCTGTCAGTATTTTAGTGCCCATNCAATTAACTCGTCTTTGTAGTACATTATACTTGAGCCGGTTCNTTTTGCTGAATTAATATTCTAATCAGACATNNTANTCNATTACTNNAACATCGCTTATTTGGAAGAANAGGAACATGATGAACATGAATACTCCAATGAACTTGTGATANCCTTTTGAATTGGTAAATNCAGCNGCTAATGCAGCGCAGCCCACTATGAATGGCATCACTGTCATATCAGAAATCATTGCCTTGCCGAACAGAGAATAATTNATTGCTACTGATGTGAANAGTGAGAATGCTACAATTGAGAAAAATGCTTGATGTACNGAATAGTAATGGTTTTCTAAATCGATAATTCCCTTATCNGTAGCCTTTGGCAATACTAAAGTTGTGAAGAAGTAAATAGAGGCGAGATTTGTTACGAGGAACCAATATTGGAAATAATGCCATTCGTTTAGNTCGATAGAGAGNTGCCACAATCCCCACCACGCATATACTGACCACATGGTTACGGTCACAACCCATAATGAATTGAGCCANTAAGTCTTGACNCTATCTCTGATTTCATACANATCAGTAACCGCCCTCAATATGTGTGAAAGNGCCAGGCCCAGAATCAAAGAACAAAATATGGTGACGAACTCAAATGGAGACATNTGCATTGCTATCGGTTGAGTTAACCAAACGGAGNCCTATAATNAAATTCCAAAATTNTGACAGAACATGTGNTTTGNCNNCCCTTCTATGCAAANGGGACNAACTGNACAGACGATAGCCTTCGTCTGTATCGACCCACTGAATCCCCTTTGTATCGGAAAATAAAATACGAAGGGGTTTCAGAAGACCCCTTACAATAATCCGAATCGATTAGGCTAAACTACGTTTGCGCACTAGTAGCCAAAAATCAGGATAAATCATCCCAGTATGTTTCTATTGTTTCTTTATCTTTGATTCCCGACATGCTGTACTCAATCATTCCATCGCTGTTCACAAAGAACATCGTTGGGATTCCGGTAACATTAAGAGATTGAGAAAGGGGCGGGGCATGAATAAATGGGTGAGATAAATTTCGTTCTAATTCTGATTCCATACGATCTTTCCATTCATTCATATCACTATATTCTTCACTTGATTCTTTATTGAATACAATCAGTTGTCCGTTTGGTATTGTGTCATCAAGTGCTTGTAATACTGGCTTACAATGCGAACACCATGACGCTGAGAAGTATGCAACATAGGGTAACCCGCTGTAATTGCTATTATCGTGGACATTACCTTGTTCATCTGAAAGGCTAAACGAGGGAAATTTTTCTAACTCGTTTTCATCAGACGAAAGACATCCTGACGTCGTTGCCGATAGTAAAATTATAGCCATTGTTATGCATTTTTTAATTCTCATTTATTCATCTCCTTTATTGGTAAAAAATTGCTGGTGTAGTGACTCGACTTGATTTATTCCTTGTATTGTTTAAGCATTAAGCCGATTATCCCTACTTCGGCTAATTTTGTTGTTATTCCAAGATAATCCTCTGCAATGTAATGCAAGTCATGGTTAGAAACAAAATAAGCAATGAACATTGTGATA
>PAEE01000078.1 GCA_002701145.1 Methanobacteriota archaeon | reverse complement strand
ACGAATAGTTCGACATCACAGTCATCTGGAAGATAGCCATTCAGTTTCTCAACTTCCTTGGCGATTTCTTCATGGTAATGTCCACGGCTTTCTTCATTGAGGACGTCTTTGTCTACTTCGATGTCTGCATCGAGTTTCTTACGCTCGTCCCAGCGTCCCTTCACTCCCCAGACATACGCCCAGTGAGCTGATGTTGAAGAGTCGGTTCCGAATAAGTCATGAGCGGTAGCGACCCACTTGTTCATGTAGCGCTGAAGCATATCTAGAGGGATAACTCCCGCCTTGATGATTCTCCTTAGTCCATTAGAACCAGTTCCTAAGTGGAATGATTCTTCCTTGAGCATTGGTCCCATCGATGCTGCAAGAGGTCTGAATGCAGAGGTTGAGAGCATACCTAACTGGAATTTGCCATCACGGTCTACGAACATAGTGTAACAGAAGAAATCTAGCCAATGTGGCATTGGGCGATTAAAGGCACCTAGTAGGCGGTCTCCGTCCTGAGCATTTCTTTCCAATAATTTCTGTGCTTCTCTGCGTCCCTGCTGACCAAAGTAGGTCATTAGAAGGTAAGCCATTTGCCAGCCATGGCGCTGTTCTTCGGCCATAATACGAGCTGCTGCATAGCGATCATAATCGGTTGGAGCTGATGCGAGAAGGTGTCTCTGTTGCTCTACTGATGCGAATTCAGTATCTCCTTGAACAGTAATCATAGAGATAAGTGCGTCACGGATATTTTGGTGAGGAACTTGTAATGCTCTTTCCCACTTAACACGTCCAGAGTAATCTCCGTATTCGATAACATCTCCTGCACGGTCCCAATCGAAAAGGATTGAGAGGTCGAAATCGCCCAGCCATTCACGGTTGTATCCAACACGGTCTTGCCAATCTGCAAAGTTTGCAACCCAGTCTTCCCAGGTCTTCGGTAGTTCTGCCATGTAACGGGGAGGAGGTTCCTACTATTCATCAATTTGCGAACATGTTCGTGCGAACATGTTCAGGGTGAACTGCGACGCACATCATCTGCGAACGAATTTAACACAACTCCCTCTATCTTGTGCAACTGCACAGAAAGAGTAGATTTACTCACATTCAATAAGTTCGCTAACGCACTAAGGGTAATTCTTCTTGGCGAATCCCAATATCCTTCATTCATCGCACTATCAAATACAATTCTTTGCCTTGGAGTAAGCATCCTAGTTCCGGTAGAACGTGTCGATTTCACACGATAGGGTATTGAATCATCGCGTAATAATTGTACCAAATTACGACTACTTTCGGCAGAGCATTCTATCGTCCAATCTACCCACCCATCTCTAACTACAAACGGGGATTGGGGAATAACACCAACTTCTCTAATCGGCTTGATGTAGCCACCTCCTCCTGGTGCAATATCGACTTCATATCGATTGTTACCCAAAACCCGAACTTCATCAACACCAGAATGTGCTTCTAATTCTGAAATTACATCAGATGATGTAGAAAGCCTTGCAGCCCCTCTTCCACGACCCAATGGCATAGTTTCTTCAATTCTAAAAATTGCATCAGGACGGCTACGAGATACATCGCCAGACCAATGGCCTTCAGGCAATCGTACTTCGATGCGGAGTTGGTTTACCATATGATCACAATGCGTGGGTACGGTCATGGCGAGTAACCTCGCCGGTGTGAACATCAATCAATTCAGCGAATGTTTGGACACTATCGTTTCCGACTATTACACCAGGCAAATACCCATCACAAACTCCTGATGCTGCAAATATTGCATCATCAGAGCGACATAGGTCTTTAGCATCCCAGAGTCGAGTCAAATCGTCATCAACCATTTTCTCAGCTCGCTTTTCTTCTTCATCAGAACGGAATACTAGTCTTCCTTCGAAAACCCCACCTATTCCGCGTAATGCTGCGGCAGTGATCACTCCTTCAGGAGCGGCCCCGATTCCTAGAAGCATATCGTAAGGACCATCAGGACGAGCAGCCCAAATTGCAGCGGAAACATCTCCATCACCCATCAGGTCTAATTGCGCTCCAGCGGTGCGGATTTCTTTGAATAAATCGGCATGGCGTTCACGGTCTAATGCGACTACCTTTACTTCTGAAATTGGCTTGTCTAAAACATATGCTGCTTGTTCAAGATTGTAAGTCACTCCTCCGTCTAGACTAACATGGCCTGCGAGTTCAGGACCAGCGGCAATCTTGTCCATGTAACAATCCGGAGCGTGAAGTAGAGTACCTCGAGGTGCAGCCGCTAGAACTGCGATTGAGTTAGGGGAGTTATCTGCACAATTATTCGTACATTCAAGCGGGTCAACTGCAATATCGATTTGTAAAGCACCTTCAACGCCGACCTGGTTTCCAAGTTCTTCACCGATGAAAAGCATAGGCGCTTCATCACGCTCTCCCTCTCCAATGGCAACTCGTCCATCGAATGGGACTTTGTCGAATGTTCGGCGCATTGCTTCTACAGCAGCGGCGTCAGCGGCATTTTTGTCTCCTAAACCACGCCACTCAGCGCTTGCTATTGCCGCTTGGTCAACGGCTTCTAGGAAGTGGTGTGCTAGGTCAGCAGTACGTGCCATGTTGTGTGCGATACGCGACCCCTCCATCAATCAAGCGGCTCATTCCGCCTTGTGTTTCTCAGACACAACTATGTCTGTAATTCTAGTTTCAGGGTACTGGCCTTCTTCATTTTTCTCAAATGATTTGACCATGTCAAGAGCGCACAGCAAGCCTGCCGANACTCCNGTTAGNGCTTCCATTTCGATACCTGTTCGGTAGTGAGCACTAACTGTAACTGTACAGCGAAGAGCAAAATCTTCCCACGCCCAGTCAACCTTGCAACTTTCTAGCGGGATTGGGTGGCAGTGAGGAATAATTCTCGGAGTTTCTTTTACAGCTTGAATTGCAGCAATAGTAGANGCTTCAAACACATCTCCTTTTTTCACATTACCAGAATTTATTGCGTTCTTTGAGGNTGATGACAAATGAACTAGTCCAGTAGCAATTGCTCTCCTATGGACAATTGGTTTGTCTCCAATATCTACTACACCTTGGATACTTTTTTCCATTTAATCACCCCAATCCNGCNTTCCATGATGCGCCACTTGGCTTCACTTCTTTNTTCCACAGAGGGGCTTGCCGTTTGAGTTCATCGATTAGCCAAGAGCATCCTTCAAACGCTTCTTTTCTNTGNGGACTTGCCACATGAATNGCAACTATATTTTCGCCCGGNCCTACAGAACCGGTTCTATGGGCCATGGCTACTGAATGAAGTGAAAATCNTTCAACNGATTGTTCAGCNAACANTTTGAGAGTCTCAGAAAGNTTGTCCTGCCAAGCATCAAACTCAAGCCGTAGGACTTTTTCTCCNTCATCCATGCCCCTTGTTATTCCTACAAANGACACAATCGCTCCGCAACCTTCAGTTTCTAATTGGGTGCGCAATCCTTCAACATCAAGGTTTTCAGGGGCTTCTTGAATGAAAATNCGCCCCTGCATGGTTATGCGAAGCAAGCCGCATCCTTGAAACCATCCTTGGNCATGAGGTTACCATGGCGGAGGTCGGTCCNATTCATATCATGGGCGCCGGTCTTTCAGGGCTCGCAGCGGCCACTACTCTAGCCAAGGCAGGCNTCGAAGTTCATGTCCACGANNTTAGAGAGGACTCTGGNAAAAGATTTGATGGNGATTTTCAAGCTTTAGANAANTGGTCNATGGATGNAGATTTCTTTGACCAACTTCGCTCTTGGGGNTATGANCCATCAGAGTTCAAAGCNACTGAATTTAGTGTGGTAGATTTGATTCATCCCGATGATGAAATCTCTAAAACNCATACTCCNGGTATCGCTTATCGAATTGTNGAGAGNGGTACTTCTGACCACACAATNGATCAGGGTTTCAAGCGAATGGCTATTGCNGCAGGCGCTAATTTACATTACAAGAGTAGAGTGAAAGAAGANGATTGCCAAATAATAGCATGTGGNCCAAAGGGAACTAGTGCTGTTGCGTATGGGGAAATTTTCAACACAAAACATCCCAATCANATCGCATTCCAAATGAATGACAAATTGGCACCTGGCTCCTATTCATATCTCATCATCATCGATGGGGTTGGCCTAATCTGTACTTGTCTATGGCGGAAGCAGAAAGGTAGTGACAGATTCTTGAATGAAACAATCGCTTGGTATCAAGATAAGTATCCCGAAATCGATATGGAACCAATAAAGCGCGTAGGCGGGAAAGGAGATTTCACCATCAACAAGAATTACTTCCAAGATGGTCGTTACTACGTTGGTGAATCTGGAGGTTTGCAAGATTTCATGTGGGGCTTTGGAATGAGGATGGCNGTNTGGTCTGGANATTTGGCTGCAGAAGATATTCTTGGTAATTGTAATTATGAAAAAGANGTAAGAAAGCAACTGATGCCNTATGTTANGACATCTGTTGCAAATCGCTTCTTGATGAATCGAGTAGGTGANAGGACTTTCAAATTCATGTGTAAATCATGGATGAGGAATCAAGCCAAGAAAGGTGATGGCCTGGTTTGGATTGGAAATTTATTCCGTCCTAAATGGTACAAGACAATGTTGTATTACATTGTTAGTCCGTTTATGTTGAAGCGNGACCCTAAGGCAATGGGTAGAGGAGTGCGNCGTTTACCNTTCCGCAAAGCCAAGAAGCGCGACATTTGGGAGCAATCAGANTCAGCGAATNAAGTAGCAGANCGNTGGGACAAAATCAGACGCTCAGGNGGCANGACTTCGTACAGTGAGAATAGCGATTGACTCATTAAGCNNACCCTNTTGGCAGAANNNATGAGCGACCTATACGGACTCAAACTTGAACCAATGCCAAACCGTCTAGTCAACTATGGTACCACAGACAATGGTATCGCAGTAATCGAATTAGCATCTGACTCAGCAGGNGCTCCTCTTGAAGGAGATGCAATGGGTCCTAACACNTANACTCACGNAATGATGTGTGACATTGATNCTGCAATTATCAAGGCACGTTTCGATGATGANGTAACAGTGATTGTAATCACCGGAAACGGAGCTAAGTTCTTCTCCGCNGGNGCTTCTATCCAGATGCTAAACAGCGTAACTCCTGGNTTCAAGTACAATTTCTGTCTTCACGCAAACGAGACANTATCTCGTTTCGAACAGACAACTAAGTTGGTAATTTGTGCAATGAATGGACACGCAGTTGGTGGCGGTCTAGAAATCGCAATGGCTGCAGATATCAGAATCGCTCGCAAGAATGCAGGAAAGGTTGGACTTCCAGAGATCAACCTTGGTGTTCTAGCAGGAACTGGTGGAACCGCTCGCCTAACTCGTCTTATTGGTAAGGCTAAGGCNCTAGAGATGATGGTCACTGGTGAATTAATGTCNTTCGAAGACGCAAAAGATTGCAATCTAATCAATCACATTTGGGAAGGGGACGCTGAAGAGTTCCGCAGAGATGTCCTAGATTGGGCTAGCCAATTCACTCTACCTAACAAGGCAACAAAGGCTGTTGGAAACATCAAGCGTTCATGCCAGACAGGGCCAGAGATTCCATTCGAGTACCACCTTGCACTTGAGCGTGAACTTCAGGCTGCACTATTCGGAAGCAGTGATGCAAAGGAAGGAATCGCAGCATATGTCGAGCGAAGAGTTCCTAACTTCGAAGGCAAGTGAAACCTTTAGTTTACTCAGATAGGGCATTTGGCCTTGATTATCGGTTCTACATTGTGTATATTTTCGCTCTGTGGNACATTTAATTGTGAACCNGTTTTTTTCAAACCTAATTCTAAAAGGGTATTTTTTGTGCTAAAACCTAGATTTCGTTACTAATTATGGAACGATGTTTTCAAGTCCTTGAGTAAGTTCGGCGGGATGATGGCGNCCAAGTATAATGTCCCTGCTGACGTACCAGACGAACTTATCGAGACTTTCATCGATAATATGGATGCTGCAACTTGTGGAACTGGCAAGATGAATTTATTTGCTTGTGACCAGAAAATCGAACACCTGAATGATGATTTTTATGATGGTGGTAAGAAAATACCTCTTTCTTCCAACGACCCTGGCCATCTTTTTGAAATCGGTGCTAAGGCTCATGCTGAAGGTACAATAGGTGTGTTGGCTGGCCAACTGGGATTAATCGCTCAATATGCTAGAGATTATCCTGACCTTCCATATTTGGTAAAACTAAATTCTAAATCTCATATGGTTAAAACTTCTCAGAGAGATCCTGTTTCACAGGCTCTTTGGGATTTAGATGATGTTTCTGCATTGCTTCACAATGGAATAAACGTTGTCGGCATAGGCTATACAGTTTACATTGGCTCAGAATATGAGCATGATATGTTGACAGAGGCTGCAACTTTTATTCGTCAAGCCCACGAGTTGGGAATGATAGCTGTAGTTTGGATGTATCCTCGTGGCAAGGCAGTAACAGATGAGAAGGACCCGCAATTGATTGCTGGGGCTGCAGGAGTTGCTGGTTGCTTAGGTGCAGATTTTGCTAAAGTGAATTATCCTCGTGCATTCGAAGGAATGACTGCGCCAGAAAGTCTTGGCATCGCAGCAGAAGCTGCAGGCCGCTGTGGAATAATTTGTTCAGGTGGAGGCACTCTTCCTCCTGCTGAATTCTTAGGAAGATTGGTTGATCAAATGCAAGTCTCTGGTTGCAGAGGTGCTGCTACTGGAAGAAATATTCATCAAAAGACAACAGATGAAGCAGTAAGGATGACTGCTGCTTGTAAGGCTGTTATTTGTGATGGTGCAACTCTTGAAGATGCATTGGAAATATTCAATGGTCAATAATTATTGAACCATTCCGCAAGCAGTACACACGCTGCCTACTACTAGGCCGCCACAAAACATGCATACTCCTGCATCAGTGATATGTAAAATCAACATTTACTATTCAACTACGCCTAATTAGGTCNTTAGTNTGGACATTGCCTTCTGAATCGATGATAAGAGGTTGTCCTTCTTCCCATCCTGGGCAATTATCTGCAACCCAGATTCGGGTAGCCCATTCGCAGATGTCATATCCGCCAGATAGAATGCCAGATCGCTTGATGTAACCGACCTTTACGATATCTTTGTCCTTAGAAAGAACGTTACCAAGCTGCTGACTGGTAGTACCATGTCTCATGGTGCTATTGATGTGTTCCAGAATTTCCGCAGTATTGCGTGGGCGGTCGCCCAGGAATTTCTTGATTTTTTCTCGTATTCTTACTGTCTTCATTAGTCATCTCCTCCTTGTCATCCGGCTGAATCCTATGTGTCGGGTGGGCCGTTAAAACAAAGGAGCGAAGCAGCCCATATAACCGTTCTCCCAACAAATGNCTTGAAGTTACATTAACTAACGAGAAATNGGTGATAAATAGTGGTTTCATTGTTAAACCGACTTTAATAAAACCATTCTCCAGTGGAAACTTGTAACTAAATGTAACAAGTTACTGCAAAGTAAAGGGAAATTATGATATGCGAGTTACTTTTGGACTAAAATGGTGACAATGGTACACGGCACCCGCATCCGTTCTACATATCAAAGACGGATTCTTGATTGGTTAGCCGATGGAGGGGGGACCGTTACTGAAGTGTCTCAAGCATTGGCACTCAGGGTTCCTCATACTTCTGCAGCACTGAAAAAATTACGAGATTCGGGGTACGTCGTTAGAGATGATCAGAATCTTCGCGGTTCAAGATACCGCTTAACATCACAAGGCGTAGCTCGATTAGAATCAGATGGCCTAGCAAGGATGGGAGAACTGGTAAGGTGGCCTCCACCTCCTGGTGCTGCAGGTATTGTATTGGCGAGAGAAGGCTCGATGTTACTTCTTGGTTACGCATCTAAGACTGCTGGACCCCTACTTGGGCTACCTGAAAGGCCGATGAATGAGGAAAGTGGAGTAGTGGAATATTCCAGTGGAAATGGGGGGGAGTCTGGCACTTGGCGCTGGGCAGTTCAAAGAGGAGAAGGACCTGTCTGGTGGGAACTTGATTCAAAACGTCGTGCACAAGCCCCAAACGAACCTAGTCCAATGACATTAACGGCATGGATGGAAAGGCCGAAAGTTATGGGAATTGTTCGTGCACGTATCTTAGATGAGTCTAAACCATGGCCTTTAGGAGTTGGGAGTTGGTTTTCCGCATTGCCTGATGGCCTATGGCCAGAATTGCCTCCAGCATTACGGGACGGTGATCTGATAATCGGAAGAGCTGGAAATTCAGGACCCCAAGTTCGTCCAAGAGGGGGAGTCCATGCTCGACTTGGAAGAAGAGTTGACCGTTCACAGATAATTAGAACCACGTCTGCAAATGCGTTTACAATTGCGGATGGCGATTTGTTATCGAAAGACCAAACTCCTTTGCCCAAAGAATTACTAAGACATTGGCTTAAGTTAATTCATCCACGACTTGGGCAAGATTCGATAGAAGAGCGATACAACCGTCTTCTTTCAGATATCACTTCATTCTCATCAAATGCTCTTACCCGCAGAGTCCTAAACGACTTTCCTGGCCGCAAGTGGGTAGATGTGTGTGGAGATTTTATCGATACCCGTTCAGTTTCTCAAAGAGGTGGAGAGGCCATCGTTCGTTATGCATTGGCAGAAGTTCAAAAGTCAATAGTTCTAGATTGGCGTTGGCCTATGAAAGAGGATTTGTTGTCTCAGTTCACGAGTGATAGCCGCTGTAGAGTTGTAATTTGTGAATCGGCTGATTTGGGTTTACCATTTATTTTAACATCAGTCGAAGGTAATGGTAAATTCAATTTAGAAATGCCGAGAAGATTGTTATTACCAATTCGGGTTGACCGAGATATATCTGCACCGAATAATTGGATACCTCCTGCGTCTCCAAGTGAATTGATTCGCGGCGAACAGACTCAAGTGAATGATGCAACTTCTGAATTAGAAGCGATTTGGCAATCTACACAATTGGCAGTTGGCGATGAGCAATGGGCTGATAGGCATGAAAATAATTACCCTCTAGCATCATGGATTGCAACTCCTGATTCTTATCATGCTTCACGTTGGAGGCGTATTGGTGGAATGCTAGACCCCATCTGGGCTGAACTCGCAGACTTAGATATGTTTGACAATAACTCACTTTGTGAAATGGCCTTAGTAAATGATGATGCGTTAAGTAAACTAGTCAAACGTTTCAGGTCTAACCCATTACAAATGCTCTCTGCCGATACTTCACATCCAGCAATCGCAACAGCAATCTTACTTAGCAGAGAATGGATGGAGCAAGAAATCGATGTAGCCTCAGCATGGCTTTCCCAACCTCTTAGACTTGGTGAGGTACTTCGCAAAAACTGGAATAATAATGATGTCGAAATTCTAGCAACCGCCTGTCCACAACACCTTTTACTCTTACAAAATACACAATTTAGTCGTGATGAGATATTGGCGATAATGGAGGATGTTCATTATTCACTTTGGCTTGAAAACTCATCATCGTGGCTGCCAACTTGTTTAGCTTCATCAATCGGTAGGACGGCCTTATCGATGATCGATTTACCATGGCCAGCAATTTTGTATCAGCAAGGATTGACTTCAGAAGATTTAGTTTTGGTTCATCACATGCCAGATGGGGTTGGGAAAGATGCCCTCATGGATGTCCTTGAAGGAATAAGTGCTGCAGAAGAAGGTCGTAATCCTCCATGTGGGAGGACACACCCACTAGCAGGCTGGTTATTCCAAAAGCAGGTCCCTTCTCTTTCTGCAGCCAGTGATTTCAACCCCGATGTACATCTTGCTTTGCACCGGCGCCTTCAACAATGAGGTGCTCTGAGACTCAAATGACCGCACATGCAACATCGCACGGAGGGCTTTCAGTCCAATGAACTGCGATACCAATGATGTGGTCACGTGCCATCGACGAAGACCAGGGTGACTCCTCGGAGAATGACCTCTGATGCAAACCGATGGACAATGTGGTCGGTAATGGGTCCTCGCTGGACGAGAGAATGAGAGTGAGACAACCAACCGGCTGCACAGATACGCCCTGACCCTGGGTCAAGCCTCCGAGGAGACAATGACAGGGGCTGTTACGGGTCGGGGCACAGCTTTCTTTGCGATTCATTGAATAGCCATACAAAGCCAGTCGATTGTATGGCGAAGTTGGAGCGCTGCTTAGTTGGCGGCACCTTTGACAGATTCCACGATGGCCATAAGACCTTACTCAATACTGCTTTAGATGTTGCAGAATTAGTCGAAGTATGGATTACAAACGATGCAATGTCGGCTAACAAATCACCATTCCTTGAATCATTTGAAGACCGTAGAGAATCTATTTTGTCATGGGCTGGTGAAAGAATCACTACTCATGAATTAGAAGACAGTATGGGNCCTGCNCCATTTCGTGANGATTGTGATAGCATTATTTGCACTCCNGAAACTTTGGGNAATTGTCAANTAATTAATGAAATTCGTTTGAAAAATGGTTTGATNCCNTTAGAAATAATTGAAGCACCTCATGCTNTAGATGAGGTNGGTGGNATAATTTCAAGCACGAGAATACGTGCAGGAATNATAGATACNGAAGGTAAGCTTTGGCTCAATGAATCACAAAAATCTCAAACCTACATCTTCCATTCAGGATTAGATTCTGAATTGAAGAAGCCATCTGGGGAACTTTTCTTAGGACCGGAAGATGTTCCTGAAGTTGCTATGTCTGCTGCCATGGAAAATATAGCACCAGGCGGATTAGTTGCAGTCGGTGATGTTAGTGTCGCTACTTTGCTAGATATTGGAGTCGTGCCAGATATCGCATTGGTTGATGGTATGACCAAGAGAAAAGAGTTACTCGAAAAAGTAGATCTCTCCGGATTTGATATTTTGTTGAATGCTTCTAACCCTGCTGGCGAAATAACTCCATCACTAATCGATTCAATCAGCGCAGCATTGCACAACGACCAAACAACCTGCATTGAAGTCGATGGGGAAGAAGATTTGGCACCCATGATTATCCATCTATTAGCGCCTTTAGGCACCAATGTTGTCTATGGTCAACCTGGCAAAGGCGTAGTCCTTAGGATTACAGATATGGATGCTAAAGAGCACTGTAGAAGATTACTATCTTGCTTTGAGGTGAGGAATTGACCTTAATTTCAGTCGCAGTATGTGTGAGAAATGGTGTCGATTGGATTGACGGGTGCATGGAATCACTCGTGCAGCAAAGTCACAGTCCGCTAGAAATAATTCTAGTCGATGATGGTTCAACCGATGGTAGCGAAGAGAAGGTTAAGCAATGGGATACACATGAAAATGTGACAGTAATCAATCAAAAACCACTGGGGCTTTCAGCCGGAAGGATGGCTGCATTACAAGCAGCCAAAGGAGAATGGTTCGCAATCACCGATATTGATGTGAGGCCTGAGGCTGATTGGATACAGCGTATGTTGGAATCTTCAGTTTCACGAGAGGACGAAGAAGTTGTGGCGGTAACAGGTAGAACTGTATTCGGGCAAGCCAAAGATACAATTTCAAANATAAGGTCGATTGAAATCGAATCGAAATACCGGTCAAGACCTAGAATTACCAAATTAGCTAACGGGCCATGTTCAATGTTTAATCGCAAAAGGCTTCTTGAGGTTGGNGGATTCGACCCATCTTGGTATCATGCAGAAGACATGGAAGTCTCACTAAAACTGATTCAAGATGGTGGAATAATAGTTTACACCCCAAATGCAGTTGTCAATCATATTCCAGAAACAGGTCTCAAACGTTTCTTGAAAAAGCGTAAGAGGGATGCTAGGGCTCACGTTCGAATACATCGCAGATACAAAGGAGTGAAACATGACTTCATTGGNTCTTCATGGATTGTTCTTTGGATGGTACCTTTACTGGCATTAGGTTCGTTTGGCGTTTCACTATATGTGAACAATGTA
The DNA here is from genome assembly GCA_002701145.1 of Methanobacteriota archaeon. Lineage (GTDB taxonomy): Archaea > Thermoplasmatota > Poseidoniia > Poseidoniales > Poseidoniaceae > MGIIa-K1. The sequence goes on along the minus strand of PAEE01000078.1, from coordinate 5,283 downwards.
CTCAATTTAGATGAACAGAATCTAGAATCATTTTACTTGGCCTTGACGCGTGAAGTACTACTGATTTGCTTACTTCCTTTGTTTTGGCTTTCATCCTACATACGAAGTGATTTGCCCAAGAAGAGACTACGTGCAATCTTCGTACTAACTTCATGGTCAATAGTGCTGTGGCAAGGAATCTTACTAGGTTATTTAGACGCTTTATTGCGTCGAAATGGTCACTAATCACTCTTCATCTTCAATCGAAGATAGCATGCGCATGACTAAACCTGCGCCCATCAACACAATTGACCAAGAATAAATTCCCGGGTCAATCCAAGCAGTGTGCATAATTCCCCAATAGAAGTATGTTACAATACTTGCAAGCATAGACCATGTTCCTAGAACAAGAGACCATCCGCCTTCTCCTGGCTCGACCAGATCTTTGTACCATTCACTGGTTGCCATTGAACTAATCCATACTCCCCAATGTTCATCTCCGACTAGAGATCTTGCTCCAGCAAATGTAAACAATCCGCAAATTGTAATGAATATCGCATCGCTAGCAACGAATGCAGCAGCAGTATCTTTGTGTTCAAATGTGTTATTCCAAGCCTCGAAAGTTAGAAGACCGCCCCATGATACTCGATAATTTGGATGAATTTCTCCAATCAAGTTTAGTATTGCTAGGAATAATCCAAGACTACCTAGCCAAAAATACCAGTTAGCAAGAGTCTTGGAAGGGTTTGTTATAATTCGGAACAAACTGTCCTCTGCATTCTCACTTTCTTTGCTCATGCGCCGTGCCACCTTGGACGCGGTTAAGAGGGTTGGCATAGCCCCGAAGGGGCTTGCANCAAACTCAGAGTTGACTCTGGTGGCGGTATTTNGCGGAGAAAACCTCGGTNAGAATCGCCTCTGCCTTNGCCATNACATCACATGGGTCGATGTTAGTTGGAATGCAAGAATTGATTTCTTTACTGCGNCCATATCTTCCTCTTGAAATTGTTTTTGCTGTAACTAATCCAAGCATGTCTAGATTTGAAATNATTCCAGAAATACGTCTTGCTGTTAGGAACTGCTGACCAATATGAGTACANGCTTGTTTGTAAATATGGTATACTTCTCCAGTCTGAATATTCCTTAGTCCGTTCTTTTCATTAATCAGAACAGACGCTAAAACTAATTTCTGCTGTGTAGGTAAAGTACGAATCACAGGTGTTACTTGGTCAGATTCAATTTGAGCTTGTGCAATCCTTACGTGATTTTGTTCAACAACTTCCAGGCCTTCCTGTTCAGCCTTTTCAGTAGAAACTCGCAATAGGTCAAGCGCACATCTAGCATCTCCATGTTCTTGAGCAGCTAANGCCGCACACAATTCGATTACTCCTGCACCGATCGCACCTTCAGCGATTCCGATACTTGCTCGTGAGCGCAGAATGTCTTGTAATTGTTCAGCATTGTATGGATTGAAAACAATGTCTTGCTGTCCAAGCCTACTTCTTACTCTTGGATCTAGGAAATCTGTAAACTTCAAATCGTTTGAGATTCCAATAACACAAGCCCTAGCATTATTGAGTTCAGCGTTAAGATTTGTAAGGTTGTAAAGAAGGTCATCTCCTGCTTTCTTTACCAGATGGTCTATTTCATCAAGAACCAAGACGTAAACTCCGCCTCTTTCATTCATCCTTCTTACTAATTCCGAGAATACTCTGTCTGTCGGCCATCCTGTAAACGGGATATCATCAATTTCATGTTCCTCAAGCAGAGCATTGCCCAGGTGTGATAAAACACGATATTGTGTGTCGATTTGTCGACAATTAACCATAACTGGATGTACAAATCTACCAATAGATTCTCCCTTACGTTGGAGTTGGTCGCAGACATACTTTGTGACTGCTGTTTTACCTGCGCCGGTTACTCCATACAGTATCATGTTCGAGGGTATATCNCCCTTCAAAGCCTCAACCAAATTGAATGAAAGTTGGTCCCTTTCATAGTCCCTGTGAGGTAGGGACTTAGGCTGGTGAGTGTGGCGCAGTACTTCCTTCTGGACAAAGAGAGTTTTTTGATTGAGAATTCCATCGAAAATATTTCGCTTCAAAAAATAACACCTCCTTGTTTTTATCATACACGTTGTTGAGCCGGCCTACATCATGCGTGATGCCTTAAGGGAGTCCGAGTCCACCATATAAGGGTAGTCCCGAAACCCGAATCGATAGTGAGGTTTTGCTCACTTATTGCAATTCAATTGGGGGTATAAAAAGGAAGTTGAATTTTATTTCATTACCTATTAAAAGACTTCACTGTGAAGGTAATTTTTTTTCTTTACGCCGGAAGTGAATTTTTCCACATTTCGATCTAGATTCTTTGTCGGCAGAATTCTAAACCGAAATAATTAGTTGAAATTATAATTTTTAAAAGCTTGACAATTCTCAAAGAAGTGACAACGATGCTTACTTTATATCCTACCTAAATGTTGAACGGCGTTTGATGTTACTTTTAGCAATTTTATAATTACAAAACTTGACCGTCAGAGTTTATCTCAAATTCCATTCCATCCTCTCCGTGTATTACATTGGGGGGGAAATCAGGAACCTCTTTCGTAATAATCTGGTAATCTGAATCAATAAATGTATGAGTTATCACCATTTTTGTATTAGGGTATTTGTTGGCTAATTTGGTGATATCACTTGGTTTGTGATGGTGTTCTGTTTTCACCCATTCAGGTACTCCCATTTCGACAACAGCAAAACTACATCTTCCAATGCGGTCCCACAAATCTTCAAAAGGCCCAGAATCTCCAGAATGGATCATTGACCATCCTTCATCATTAGTCATCATCCATCCATGAGGGTCTACTTCTGGATCATGAAGAACTTCGAATCTCTCCATGTTCCATCCTTCTACATTTGGCACATCTACCCAATTTATTGTTTCAAGAATCTCTTCAAGGGAGCCAGGGTAAGCTAAATTGCATAAATGAGTTAACCTTTCTTTGACACCACTAGAGCCAGCGACTGTTAATTCCTTCAAGCCTTCACGGTCAGAAATATATTTTCTTTCTAGGAGAAAGAATGGAAATCCAAACACATGGTCTCCGTGCACGTGGGTTATCAAAATAGTGTCAATATCTGCCGGACTTATTCCTGCTTTTCGCAAACTCGCTAATGCTGTAGGTGGGCAATCCACGACAATGTGTTTGTCTATTGCCAAGAATGAGTGGAGCCTTCCTGATGGCAAGAAAGCATTGCCGCTTCCGAGTAATTCCACGAGGACCATAGTGCGTGCAAGTGCTTCAACTCTAAGACACCATCGCACCTAACATTCATCTATCCGGTTCAGGTCGCCGAATCATAGCGAGTGTGGGTGTTTCGATGCCCGCGCCAATAGGATGTCACCAACATGTCTGAAAATAAAGAAAAATCTGCATGGAGTGCAAAAAACCCATACATGTCTAAAATTACAGAATGTTATGTTCTAAACGGAGAAGGTTCTAGAAAAGAGACTAGGCACGTAGTCTTCGACTTAGGAGATTCGGGTTTGGATTACAAGGTAGGAGATGCTTTGGGCGTTCTTTCGGAGAATCCAGAAGAAACCGTCAATTTACTAATTGAAACTGCAGGTTGGGATGAGTCGCAAATAGTATCCACTCGTAGTGGGGAGGTTACACTTAGAGAGGCATTGAAGAAAGACTTTGAAATCCATCGTGTAAACAAGAAATTCGTGAACTCGCTTTCCGAGAAAGTAACATCTAGTGGGATGAGGATTACTGTCAAACTAATTGAAAGTTATAGGGAACCAGTTGCAGGTTCTGGTCCAAATTGGATGGGCGGAGATGCTCCTCTTCAATCCGAATTATTACCTTCGATTCCAGGGGACGACCCTGTTGGTAGAGTTGATACACTTGCTTCAGACCCCAAAGCAATGGAGGATTATATCTGGTCCCGTGACTACATTGATGTGTTGAGAGATTTCGACGTAAATTATTCTGCTGAAGAGTTCCTTGAACTTGCTGACAAACTAAAACCTCGGCTGTATTCAATTGCAAGTAGCCATGATGCACATCCAGGATTTGTTGAACTCACAGTAGGAATTGTAAGGTATTCTCATCATGGTCGTGACAGAGGTGGACTTTGTACAGTTTACCTAGCAGATGAAGTCGAAGTAAACGAGACAGATGTTGGAGTATTCATGTCTCCAACCAAATCGTTCGTCCTACCTGCAGATACATCCACCGACATTATCATGGTCGGGCCGGGTACCGGAATTGCTCCTTTCAGAGCTTTCATGGAGCAGCGCATATACGATGGTGGTAGTGGAAAGAACTGGTTGTTCTTTGGCGACCAGTCTGAAAAGACTGAATTCTACTACAAGGAGTCGATCGAGTCTTGGCTAGATGAAGGGCACCTATACGAATTTACAACAGCTTGGTCCCGTGACCAAGCAGAAAAAATCTATGTTCAACACAGACTCAAAGAGCACGGTGCAAGAATCTGGGAATGGTTTGAAAGAGGAGCATATTTCTACATCTGTGGCGATAAGACCTACATGGCAAAAGACGTTCATCGTGCCTTAATCGATATTGCCAAAGAACATGGTGGAATGTCAGACGAAGATGCGACTTATTTCATTGAAAAGACAATGATGAAAGAAGAGAAGCGTTACCTTCGTGACGTCTACTGATCAGGCTTCACCCTCAGGTGGAGTTGGAATCTCAACCGCATTGAGTCCTTTTTCACGCGCACGTCTAATCATGATGGTAGTCCACTTTGATTTTGGTCCGGGGAATGCCAATACGTGTGTAGCATGTTCTAGCATTTTGTCACCTAAGGTTGGTGCTGCTTCAGGTCTACCAGTATCTTGTAGTCCCTTTCTGGGCTCATTCCATGCTTCTGAGAAAATAGCCATTGGTATAGCGTGATTATTAGCCCATCTTTCAGAGAGGTAATCAACTCCACTTGCGCCACCAATGATTATCAAATCTGGATATGCGTTCCATTTTATCCATTGTTCTAATTGTTCTTCCAACCACTCATAATCGTAAAATCTTGAGTTTCCACAAATCACTAAATTTACGACTCTTCCATCTTGATTGAGGTCTCTTCCAGCAAGGCGCTGGACCGTGGCTGCGCCAGTGTTTGTATCATCGGACATGCTTGCATATTGTTTGGCTATGCTATAAGGCGAACCCAACATTCCCCGTCTTAGTTACATAATTAGGTACTTTGCTTCCGTTATTCGGGGCTAACAAAGGGTCATTTAGACTCTATTTCAACCGCTTTCATCATAGAATAGATGCGA
>PAEE01000019.1 GCA_002701145.1 Methanobacteriota archaeon | reverse complement strand
ATTGCAAACTCGCCCATTTCTTCACACATCTCACCAGCGTCTGGTAATTCAATGTAGACAATATCTGTCAGAGCATCTTGTGCGTGATCGGTAATCCCGATGACAACTTCGTCTCCCTCAACCCTGATCCATTCGTGTTCTTTAGTGTAGTATTGGCCTTCTGGAATGTCACTCATGAGTATCCCTCTAATCTACTGCAAGTGGTTAAAGGAATCAAACCTTTCTCATAACGGATTTGAACAATGCGGGCAAATTTTCCATGTAGGATCGACATTACTTCCACAACTTTTGCAAGTCAGTTGGCTATTATCGCTAATCATAACCGAGTCGTTTAGTACAGTATTTCCAACATGTCCAATCTGTACTACTGGTTGCTTCTGTTCAAGATGTTCTTTGCGGATATTGCCAGCCTGTTCGTACATTCCTGCTTTCTGATAAGCATCTGCAGCCGCTTCCCAATTTCTAGCTAGTTCAAGGTTCTTGGCTTCAACCATCCACATCTGTTTAGTTATAGCCAACATGTCGGGCTGTTTTGGAGTGGGCTTTGGTTGTTGGATTACTTGTTGAACTACAGGAACATATTGTGGTTGTTGCTGAACAACAACAACTCTTTGTGTGTCATTTTTGGTACTTAGAGCACTTATTGCAAAAATCAGTGAACAGCAACACATCAACCCTCCACATATATCTGCAAATCCAGAATTATCATTTCTCTCATCTGAACCATCGATACAATCCCTATTGCCGTTATTTTCAAGTGACTCCTCAGGGTCAAAAAGAATATCGCCGTCAGCGCATTCATACATGCTATCGCCGGCTGAATTTGTGATATATTCACCGCGAGCCTCATTCATACCTTGATTAGCATCTACGATGAATGCAATTATGGCAATAATGCCTAGAACGATGCAAACATTCCAGTACAAATCCTTCTTTTTCTTTCCTTCATCAGGAGGGAGGTTGTAATTCATCACTCTTCCTCCAATTCCTTTGATAGCATCGTATGCTCGAGCTTGGCCCAAGCATTACCTACATCGTCGTCGCGCTTAGTGGACATTAATTCTGCCTCTATTCGCATAGTCATAGATTCAGTATTTTCATTTGGAAAAAGACTCCCAAGCGGGCCTTGACCTTTCCCAGTTGGCCCCGCTAGAGCCAATAGAATAATTCCGATTAAAGGGAAAATAAAACCAATATCTGGCTCTTCGATAGAAATGACTCCAGAAATGAGCGCCATTCCGCTTGCTAAAAGCAAACCCAAGCCTGTCCCAAGGAGTAACCTTTGGGCTCTGATTGCAGGGGTCATACCTTGCCCAACTCATGATAGGGCATGAACCCAACGCCTAATTCAATAGGTTTCACGCATCAATTTGTGAATTTTGTAAGGTAACAATGCACGATTTACCGGAGTGACCTCTAGAATACGAGCATCGTCTCTGCGCCTGACGTCTTGCAATAGCGGATGTCTGCTTTTCTTGTGCAGAGCGAGAAGNGTTGGTTTGTCAACCTCTAGAGCTGAACGGACAACTTTCACGAATCCNTCAGATTCAACTGCAAACTTTCCAATTTCATCGATNACAANTACTTCAGAATAATCTCTNGCGTGTTCAATAGCAGGNATTGCNACACTTTCTAGCGCTTCAGTGTCAATTCCATATCCTAGAACCCTAAGCCTACTATCNATTCCTTTGTGAGCCATAACCGCCTCTTCTCCTGTGGTGATATTGATCACCTTGTATCCGACTCGCTCTGAATTTTCAACCAGAGGTTCAGTTCTCATACCTCCAATAATGTCGGTATTGTCTCCATCGCCACCTCTAGCATTTATCTCTCGCCGACGCTCGTCTTCAAGCATCTCAAGCACTTTGGCTAGAACTGCAGATTTACCAGACCTTGGCAGGCCCGTAATTCCTATTTTTGGATGAATTCCCATCTTTAATTCCTCACNAATATTCGAAAGCACAAATTGCGCTGATTGCTTCGAGGTAGGTACTGATAATAAAGCATGGGGGGGAATTCGCCATTTTTCTTGAATCCGGAAACNTCAGACCATCATCCATCAATTTTAATTTACTCTGGTAGGTTTCCTATTCTGCAATTTCCATGATTTTCCAAAAACAAGGAAAATATTATTTTGATTATTAAGATAAAATTCAGAGAATTTCATCGTCCCCAGGCATAGGCGTCGAAATAATTGAACGGCCACTTGCGCTTAATTTCCATGAATCAGAAACCCAGTCAAGAATCATCGACAATTCATGTTCAGACAAACCTCCGGCATCGCATATTCTACGCAACGCCCACAATTCTGAATCATCATAATCCCCATCTACTGATGCTAACAAAGCTGAATCGCGTAAGGCGATTCTAATCGCAGAAGGCTCCATCCCATCAATTACGGATTCCAAGTCAGGAGGCTGAGTTAACAATTGCCGAACTTCTTCACGACTTTCTGGGTGCAGCATCATTGCACCCATAGCAGCCTCGATAGCAGAGATCTCTTCTCTAACTAGTGCTCCATCGGCAGCAGCAACAAGAACTAGAATACATGCAATTTTGCGGCGCTGCTCTTCAGCAAGCGATAGCGCAGCATCAGGAAGCAGACAAATCACCTTGATAGGTCATTAAGAAGGTCATAACCTGATTGCATCCAGGCGTATCCTTCGACTGTCCATGCTAACAATCTGTTTACTGCATCAGGTTGTAGTTCTAAATATTCAGCGATTTCTTCCAATGCATCNCGCTCATCTTCATCTACAGTTCCATCCGATGCGGCCATCAAAACCGCGTCTCTAAGAGCCAACCTACCAGCTTCTTGTCCGAGATTATCTAAACACTCTTCTAAGGAAGGAGGGTTCTTCAGAGCAGCGCGAATTAAATCGCGCTGTTTTGGAGAGAGTAATGCAGTTCCCAATCTCTGTTCAAACATTGACATTTCTTCCACAGTCAATTCGTTATCAATTCGAGTAATATGGGCCAGTAATTTGGCGTAAGCGAACCTTTCTGCTTGCGGCAATTTATGGATGGTGTCGGGCAGCATGTTCACGGCGTATCAGTCGTATGACTTCAATGCCTCGCAAGAATAGAGCGATTCAAATGGAACTGAATAGACCCACCTGCATGGCCGAAGTGGATATTTACACCAACAAAGGCTGTAGCGCTTGCGTCAGAGCCAAACATTTCTTGGACAGCAAAGGGATAACCTACACGGAGAAGAAATTAGGTAAATCGAAGAAAACAGATGCTGAGTTTTCAATAAGAACCAGAGGGGCTAAAACAATCCCGCAGATTTTCATTAACAATGAATGGATTGGCGGTTATGACGAACTAATAAGTTACGATCAAGCAGGAGAACTGAATTGGAGATTGGGTTTAGAACAAAAACCTAGAGTTGGCTTTTTGAAATCGTTTTTCCGCTTCATGAAGGGTGAGAAATATTGACTTCTTTGAAAGCAATCTCTCTTTGGCCCAAATAATTCAGGAACCCCCATAAACTTGAATTTATTAAGAAAATAATTCGTTCGTTGAACCCCCATGATACGGTACCGATGTAGTAACAAGCAGTTGAGCCAACGCCTCCAATGGTGTAGAGAGCCATCGTTGCCGGTATTGTCCATTTGATGTCACGGTGTGAATCAAAAGTCCAGATACGGTGAGTCCAATGTGCCTGTAAAGAGCCCAAAATCCAAGCAATAGCCCAGGAAACAGTTGGCCAATAACTTCCGTCTGGTAAAACGAATAGGAAAAATTCCCAAAGAGCATAGAATGCTGCAAAATTCATCATAGCAGTAACCACATATCTGCGGAACGTGCCATGTTCTGGTAAATCCATCAATCGTCCTCCGTTACAACATCTGATGGTTTTCCTGTAGCGATATTCCTCAATCTTTGATTGTCACTTTGAATCGCATCTAATAGTGAATATTTGACGCCCAAACTTTGCGCGAGTTCCTTCAATGCTAAGGTGTCTTTAGGCAAGCACTTCCCTCCAAAACCTCGCATTAATCCCATAATCGGTTCGAGATGCGAATCGCCAATCGGCTGGTCTTGAGGAGTAGTGATGATTTCACTAATAGCGCTCCATTCAATTCCCAACTTCTGACAAATATCGTGCATTTGATTGGCGAAAATAACTTTCATGGCGTAGAAATTATTCTTTGTGTACTTCACCATTTCAGCTTCTGTACTGCTTATGTTGAATACATTATCTTCAACTAATACTCCTGCTTGTTTGTGTTGTTGTAGAATTAAATTTGCAACTTCTGTGTGTTGCGTTCCAATAACAAGAATCCTTTGATTAGCAAAGTCTTCTAAACGTGTTCTTTCAACCAAAAACTCTGGAGAATATGCAAGTTTCAGGTTTGGATATTTTTGCTGAAGTTTCTCAGTTGTTCCAGGTATGACTGTACTTTTGATAACTGCAATGAAATTATCAGGNAATTCGGAAAGGATTTCTTCAACTATGCTGGTGTCACAAGTACCGTCTTTGTTAGACGGAGTTGGTACGGCGATGTANGCCATCTCACAATTAGAGGTGACATGCTCCAACGCAGTACCTCTTACGGGGTCGTGAATAAACAGCTCATGATGCTCAGAAAAGCAGTGCTCTATTGCGCCTCCTACCATCCCTGCTCCAATTATTCCAATTTTCATCAAAACGCCCCCTTGATTGTAAAAATNCCCTGCTCTACCATCTGCCCTGCACGTAACAGGCTTTCAGGTGTTCCGCAGTCTATCCATGTATTTTCTCCAACNGAAANAGTCCTCGCATTACCTTCTTTGATGTATTGTTTAGTAACATCCGAGATAGAAAAATCCGGTAAATCCTGAACCTCATCAAGGCGAGCCCAAAATGTTTCATCGAAGACATATATCCCGCCTACTGCCAAATTGCTAGGTGGATTATTTGGTTTTTCAACTACATCAATAATTACACCGTTTTCAAAAACAGCGACTCCAAAATCTTGCGGATTTTCAACTTCTCTAGTTAGTAATAGCGCACCATTTGAGAACCCATCGATCTCAGGCTTTAATTCAATATTTGTAATATTGTCAGAGAACCAAATAATCAACGGGCAATTTTCATTACCTTCTCTTGCTAATTGTAGCGCTGCAGCAACTCCGCGAGGCTCTTCTTCCAAAACGTAATTTACTCCGCTTCCCACATGTTCTCTTATTTTGTCAATAAATCGNTTGCCAATTATTGTAATTTCATCAATGCCNGCATTGCGAATCGTGGCCATTGCNTAATCGATAATTGGTCTNCCGCATAATGGAAGCAATGTTTTGTGAGTAAAGTTAGTCATGGGTAGCAGTCTACTTCCATGACCTCCTGCTACTATGATGGCCTTCATCTAACGGTCCTCGTTGGCTGCGCTTATTGAATCACTGGGTGTCGNATCTTTATTTGCAACTTTAGAAAAAGACCCATCTTCNGCATTCTTTTCAAAATAGTCCGTNCTNACTAAGTCNCCTAAACGNTCAACTCCGTACTCTACNAAGTCCGGGTCATTCGCTTCAGCCTNTTCCCANCTTTTTTGAGATAGATCTGCNTATTCGCGATTCGCCTCTTCGACCATTTTTTCTCCAGACGTCAAATCCCCCTCCATTCCAGANTATTTCTCATCTTCAACCACCGCATCGCGTCTAACNGGCTCATGTCCAAGTTTGAAATCCGTTTTACCCCAATCTGGTCCTGAAGGGTCATTACCTCTTGTCCTAGTTGGGTTAATTTCCTCAATATCGGTAGCAATCCAATCAGATAGGTGTTGTAAATACGCTTCATATCGCTCCTCAGCATCATCGATGTCCAATAAATGAGTCATGTCGTACTTCTGCGCAAAAACCTCTTCATTTTTGACTAGAATTAACGCAAGAGAGGTGAATATAACCCCGCTAAGAAGAACGAACAAATGAATGCCAACAGCCAGAGGCTCCTGAATTCCAAAACTCATTATTATTCCAAAAGTNATGCCAAGAATGCCAAGAATCANACACNCNGANTATGCNGTTTTTCGAAATTTAAGTTGCGATAATTCGCGAATCGAATCGTGCATAAAACCACATCAGCCNAGNAGGCNCATGATGTCGTCAGTCATTGNAGGTGTTGAATTNTTCTCCTGCGTGAGTACAGAATCACGCATATTGATGTGCTGCCGAGGCTCTAGNGCTAGTTTTTCTAAAACCATNGAAAGNACTTCTTGNACGCGTGTTGTTTGTTGNCCCTGAGANACAATCATNCTNTCAAGNGANTCTANGGTTTCGAAAGAGCGGTCAGTNGATCTGTCTAAAGCAANCTTTTGCACTTTNATCGCTTCTTCTTGCCTNGCTAGAAGTTCTCTTGCAGCAGGACTACCTATTGCGTCTCTGCGGTGTAGNTCTTCCAGTGCATCCCTTAGGTCAGTTGTAGTTACCTCTAGTGCTCGTTTCATGTCNACAATTTGACCAATTGCGATATTCAGCTCATTTTGTAGATTAGATGCCTTATGCTTTAGATGCCCTCTTGTATTCGACTGAATCATNGATTCAGTAATAAANGCCGAAAAAATTCCTACGCCTAGTGCAACATCGTGTGGCGCCCTTACTAAAGCCATCAGCGCCCAAGCTGCAACCCCTACAATAGCAGATCTTCCTATTCCCATGTATTAGATTCAGACTCCGCCCTATATTGATGGGAGGTTGGGTGTCCATGGGCCCCCGGGAACTCACTCGTCTGGAATGAAACAATCATCATCAATTTCGTGAATTTGACCATTCATCAACAGGTGATCTAAAGCTTCATCGCACTCTTCAGGAGCAATTCCATTGCTTAACAGAGGGGAATACAAATCCGAAACACCAACCCAACTTGCTCCACTCCCTACCTTTTCTTGAGCGATAATAAGCATCATCTGAGCNGTTACNGCAAGTAAAGGGTCNTCGCATTGATTGTCTGGTANCAGATTNATGAAAGTNCCAGCNGGATGAGGNTCTTCATAGACAANTTCTTCAATTCTNTTGGTNAGATGTTTCAGAGGNANTGGAATATCAAAGCAATCGAAAAGGTTNGTTTGCCCTTGNGGNACNTCTCGCATGTCTTCNGGNTTCAATCTCTTTGCAATCGCTTCAAGTCGATGCAATCTCTGTTCAACTTGTATTTTTTCTCTTTCGAGGTCTGATTGAATTAACGCGATATCCTCATTCGCCTTTTGAATAAGCCAATCTTCAATATCGAAGTTAGCATCTATCCCTAGCATGAGGTCTGCCAAGCGTTTTACAGCAATTGGCATTTGGTCGATTCGCAATTTTCTTTCGGACTTATCGCGCGAATCCTCAGCCATGCTGGAAAGGGGTGNTGTGGCGCTCCATAAAGGTACACCATNCATGNAGAGGTATACTTCGATTGGAGTAGTGNNGTACTGCGCGGATATATTGTNTTACAACANCTTCCAGTGGNAACAAACCTTGANTCNCGGCCAAAGTTTGCATGGGNGCGCNTTCATGTAGGGGCGACTTATGGCAGGGGATATGAGCGACCACCGCATCGCAATCCTACCCGGGGATGGAACAGGAAGAGAAGTGGCAATTGAGGCNATGAGGATCCTCGATACNGTACAGGCTCATACTAATCATGGGTTCGAACAAGTAGTGATTCCTTGTGGTGGACAAAACTACAAAGAAACAGGAGAAGAATGGGCTGAAGGCTCGTTTGCATTCTGCCGCGACGAGGCCGATGCTATCTATTTAGGTGCTATTGGCCACCCAGGTGCAAGACTGCCTAACGGCGATTTAGCCGGAGGTTCAGTCATTCTTGGAATGAGGTCNGGCTTGGATTTGTATGCTAATGTAAGGCCAATAAAACTCTACGAAGGAGTACCTCACAAAGTCCATGGNCGNTTTACTCAAATCTGGGAGCCAGGATTGGTTGATATGACCATNCTTAGAGANAATACAGAAGGCCTGTATCATTCATTACTCAGAAGAAGTGCTGANAGAGCTCTAGGTCGAGATGAATACATNCCNCCNGAGATGACNTTCCCTGGTCTTGAAGGCGAAGTTGCTTATGACCCGAGNCCAATTTCTGCAGCAGGTACNGAGCGNTTGGTTCGNATGGGATTCGAAATTNCNCAAACCCGTAATGGNGCNCCCTCTGATGGAGTGTCAAGAGTTTCATGTATCGANAAAAGCAATGTNACTCGTGGNTGCCAACTGTTCAGGAAGGTTTTCGATAATGTNGCCCAATCCTANCCTGGAATCGAAACNGACCACGGNTANATTGATGCATTTATGCAATGGTTAACCCGCACTCCNGAATATTATGACGTAGTAGTTTCGTCCAATATGTTTGGAGATATTGCTACAGATNTAGGNGCGGTTCTTCAAGGAGGAATGGGNATGGCTGCTTCAGGAAACATAGGCGACAGTCACGCATTTTTCGAACCAGTTCATGGCAGNGCNCCTAANCANGCNGGNCAGAATAAGGTAAACCCTATTGCAAGCATTAACTCAATTCAGATGATGCTNGATTGGCTAGGCCGAAAGAACGGCGAGGACGAATTAACTCAAATTGCGAAATTAATAGACGAAAGCGTAGCGGACCATCTGCGAGATGGTCGTTCACTTACCTACGATCTTGGCGGCACTGCAACCTGCAGTGACGTTGGAGAATCAATCGCAAACCGCCTATCTACTAGATTAAGCGAATTATGATTCAAATTTGTTGGACATATCTCCAACGATGTGGTCAAGNGCACTTTGTAGAGCCTTGTCATTATCCCAATTTGTAATTTCTGGCTTTTCCGGAATCAGTTGAATAAGATTAGTNGCAACGCGTGAAACCTCATCAACTACCGCAACAGTTCCCCTTCTTGCTGAACGAGATAGCGGGTTCAAATCAATAACTAATACATCTTTACCCATAGCGACTAGAGCCTCACACCTGTCACCATCTTCAAGNGGAACTAGAATAGCATCTGCTTCTAAGATACCGTCTTTTTGGCAAGCAGCCCTTGGACCTTCAAGGCCCGGTATTTTGGCATCAGGTATTCCTCCTAAGATTTCNACATCTAAACCTAAATCTGAATTTAACAATTTNAGGTGAGCCAACAATGCNCCCATTCTTTGNGGCGTTCGGTAAAAAATATTAATTTCNATTGGGCANCCTAACTGGCTTGCTATGGTCAAAAATTCTCTAGCAGCTAAAGCGATTGCNTTTCCATTTAGAGATAANACAGGNTTNTTNGCCCNAACNAATCTAGCGGCTACTTCTCTTGTAGCCTCTAGTGCGGAAGGAATGGTTTGCTCACCGAGTAGGTAATCAAAAGCCTCTCCTCTNCCGTGAGCGATTAATGCAGAATCGGCTAGCATNCCTTTTACTCCTGCTTCAGAAATACGTTTACGCATCATNAGNGATTGGTAACGTGGGTGGCTCGGGTCTACAACTTCTTCACTCATAATTAATCCTCATATTGTTTCTACTAACATTGACAAATCTAAAGGTTCAGTTCCACGATTAATTGTACTGGTNGAAAGAACATCTAATCCACATTCTCTCCATTCTTCCAANTCNNTGAGGACAATTCCCCCACTCGCTTCAAGGACAACGTGCTCNCTTANTCCCATTTCAGACAGTTCGTCTGCNACTGCTTTNCANCGCTCAGGACCAAAATTNTCTAACATGATTACCAANCGGTCACAACCGTCGATCATTCTTTTTTCAGACCACGTAAAAGCAGCCATAATCGCTTCTTTTTCTTCGCGTACTTCAATTTCTAAGAAAGCACCACATTCNGNAATATCGACTTCAGATAAATATCGAGAAATTCTCGCTCCATTNCCCTCTANGTCNGGATACATAGATGCTAAGTCGTTTTCTTTAATCATCCGAGCATCNTGCTTTGAAAGCCTGTGAGTTAAACCNCCNCCCAAATGAACTGCCCACTTGTCTAGTAATCCCCAGATAGTTTTGCGAGTACACGCGATTTGTCCGGGTGCTTTAGATGACCATTTTTTGGATTCTGTAGCAATACCGGAAAGCTGNCCTAGTAAGTTAAGGACGGTTCTTTCCATCGCTAACACTGCCTCTTTGTCACCTTTTATTACAGCAATTTCATCGCCTGAGGNAATGCTTCTTCCTTCTCCATGCGACCAAGATATCTGNAATCCTCCAGCCCAAATCTGTAGCATNTGGTCTACTGCGGCACATCCGGCTAGTATTCCGTCACTTTTCGCAACAATTGTTGCNGTAATTGANTCGCTTCCACCCATAAATGGCATATCAACGCCATCATCGGCCAGTAAGGAACTGGTCCAGCGATCTATGCTAGANGTGAGCATACGACTGGGGCCAGACGAAGGGTCCCATAAAACGGCGCCCCTATCATGAGGGGGTCTTGTTTTGACTGCCATATTTAGCGCTAGAGGTCCGAGGACTTCATGGTTATGCACTTATTGGCTATANACATGAAGAGGGTTCTCGTAGTAGGCGCNGGCATTCTCGGATTGGTTACNGCTGTTCGCGAACATCTAGATGGAAACCAGGTATTTATCCTTGAAAAACGAAAGAGAATCGGTGGCAGGGGCACTAGCGAAGAATCCCATGGGCANCAGTTNGAATTCGGNCCACACCTACTTCTNAAAGGAGGTNAACTTCATTCNATGGTAAAAAAAGTGAGCCGNATNAAACCNTCNCTGCGCCCTCTAAGGGCTAACAAAATTTTTATTGTNGGGCANGGNATGCTTCAGCCCCTAAATAATCCAAAACAAATGCTACAAGTCAAACTCGGACAAGACCCAATTAGGGATGCTGCCGCACGTTTAATTTCAGGNTGGGGGCAAGAAATTCCCGAAAGAAGAACAGCTCTCATGAAGGGNAAACTATGCGTGGTCGGAGAGGGCTGGGCTGGACTAATAGGTCGCTTAGCATCAACCNTAGAAGAGGTNGGAGTGCCTATTCAAACCGGAATGAATATTGTAGAACAATTCGAAGGAGGAGTTATGACTTCTGAGGGGCTGAAAATAGAGGCTGATGAAGTTAAAATGTGNAATGGTGACNCAAAAGGAGANNCAGTAAANGTNTCAACACTTGATCTGGTTTTGGATAANATCCCTCTCAAAGGATTACACGGNCTGATTAAGGATGATGTGGCNATCATAGACCTTGCAGCAATCCACTCTCGTAAAGCTCCAGGGATGTCTCACCTNTCTTGCATATCCCTNACAGGGGGAATTAAAGCAATAGAAGATTTACTCGATGAAAGNGTNTCAGGCTGGCGNTCTCACATCATAACTAAGCGAACAAATGAATCGATNACCCTTACCGATTCTAGNGGCCTACTTTCTGATGGAATCATTTCAAAGACCGTATCGTGAGTGGGNAATATATGCGGATAGTCACTTGGAATGTCAANGGAATNAGAGCNGCGATTCGCAAAGGTATTGACAAATTCTTCGATAAGATCGAAGCCGATGTTTGGATGCTNCANGAAGTACGNTGTNTAGAAGAGCAACTCCCTAAGGATTGGAGTGTNCCTGAAGGATATGAGATGATTCTACANCCTGCTCAAAAAAAGGGNTACTCGGGNNTCGCAACTTTATCTAAAGTCGAAATGAAAGAGCAAGGNAGGGGTATGCAAGGCCAGTTAGACCCCGATGATTCAGAAGGAAGAGTTCTTGTTACAAAACACGATGATTTGATTTTAGTAAACACATATCTTCCGAGCGGGTCATCTAAGGAAGAAAGACAGAGATACAAAGAGACCTGGATGGCACAATGGAGAGATTTTATTCATCCACTTCTAAAATCTGAACACACAGTAATAGTCGCTGGCGATTTGAACATTGCACATACTGAAAATGACATTTGGAATCCTAAAGGAAATATGAAATCAAGTGGATTTTTACCTCACGAGCGTCAATGGTTCAGTGATTTACTGAGTGAAGGTTGGCATGATTTATTTCGAGAGCACGTGGGCCCAGATGAGAAAACATTCTCCTGGTGGTCCAATCGTGGTCAAGCAAGAGCCAAGGATAGGGGTTGGAGAATTGATTACTTGTTAGGGAATCAGGCTGCTTTAGAGCGATTAAAGTCAGTTACCATCGATAGACAAGGCGGACTTGAAGTCAGCGACCATGCACCGGTGATTCTCGACCTTCACTGATCTTGGTCGGAAAACAATGTCAGTAGTGAGTCAACGCTCATTCTAAGGGCCTCTAAATTATCAGAAACAACATTCACAATTAGTTTAGCGGAATCGCCCTCGTCGACTAATTCGAAATCTATTCCCGACGGAATTAATTCAGCAAGACGTTTTCCGATTTCGCCTGAGCCCTTCCATTCTAATGAGGTGGAGTAACTCTCGGCCATGATGCTAACTAGCGTCTCCCCTCCATGAGAGTTACTATCTTGGAATGACTCTTTCAACCACACCCCTTCACAGGTTCATGGATGAGCCAATCCAAGTTCTTGCCGGGACCGGAGGGGTGGCTTTAGGAGAGGCGAGAACGAATCACGAAGGCCGAAAAGCAATCCTCCTTTATCGCGATGGCAATCCAAGAGAATTAGTAGCCTTGGCTGAAACGATGGGAATAGAAGTGGTTGATGTCCAATTCCAAAAAGGACGAGATGACCCTCGGACATTTTTTGGAAAAGGCCGTTTACAAGATACTGCTGATGAAATATCTAGTGCAGTAGAAGGCCATCCTTGGCATGGCGTTGATTTAGTAATCATTCACTCAAACTCCACTCCGCGTCAATTAGTGAATATCCACGAGACTCTCCAGGTAGAAGTCTGGGACAGAGTTCGCCTCCTTCTTTCATTATTCATTTCACATGCAGGGAGTGTCGAAGCTAGAACTCAGGTTAGAATCGCACAATTACAAGCCGATAGAACGGTGCTAAGAGAATTGGCAAACCAACAAACTACTGGAGAACGCGCAGGATTTGGAGCAGGCGGTAAGCAAGCAATACAAGGGGTTCTAACAACCGTTTCAAGAGAATTAACTCAGTTACGCAAGAAGCAAGCNAAACATGCTTTGGCTCGCAAAGAGAGGCGTAGACAAAGAAGTAAGGGCGGGGCNAGGACAGTCGGCTTAGCAGGATATACTAANGCGGGCAAGTCCTCTCTTTTCCTTGCATTATCTGGAAAAAAAGTATTGGTTGAAGATAAGTTATTCTCAACCTTAGAAACCACGGTCGGCAGGATGGAAATGAGTCCACGAATACTACTCGCCGACACCATCGGGTTCATCGATGAGTTACCATCAGATTTGCTGGACGCATTTCACGCAACGCTTGACGAATCTCTAAATTGTGACCTTCTTCTCTTACTGGCNGACAGTAGTGATGATGTAGATGAATTACAAAGGAAACTATCAACTTCACGAAGAGAGGTCTTAGATCGAAGCAAAGAAGACAGCATCAGGATGAAAGTGGTACTAACCAAGAGTGATGCTGGGGGCGATATCGAAGCAGCCCAAGAGGTTGTTAGAATGATGGGCATGGATGATGCTATGGTAATATCCTCCCATAGCGGAGAAGGTCTGGATGATTTACGCGAGTCGATTATGTTCTCACTATACGGTCCGAAAACAACNCTTGTAGTATCAACNGGAAANCCNGGTGAGCGCGAAGCGGAATCTTTCGTTAGCCAAATCTATGACCTTGGAATAGTTACTGAAAAAGACGGCTTGGAACTAACGCTTTGGTGTGGATTTGGAGAATTACAAAGACTAATTGCCAAATCAGATGGACGCATATCTATCAAGTAGGACCCATCCTAGTGATTACTATGTCCGAACTTCTGGAGGATGTTGAAAGCCTTCCCGAGGAGGAACCGCTTTTCCAATCCAGCGGTACCGTTTTCGAGATTAAGAGTTCAGACGGCCACCCAGTATTGCGAATGATTGGAATCTTTGTTTTCGTTATTTGTGGTCTAGGGCTTGCGAACGGGCTCGATTTCATTTCGCCCGAATCTGGTTTAGTAAGGCCGCATGAATGGATAAACGGTATGGCACAAGGAGCCGAATTTGATTCAGCAGAGTTCGAAGGAACGGTTTATTCCGAAGGAGAGCCATTGGTCAACGCGACAGTAATTCTAGAACGTAAGAATGCCGATGGAATACTCGGAGTGCCTTTCACCACGCAAACAGATTCAAATGGGCAATTCGAGTTTTCAGGAGCAACGCCTGGTCTAACCTCAATCGAAATTACCAGAATGAATGAAGATGGCCAGCATGATGCAGTCCGGCATAGACTCATTTTGAATCCTCCATCNTTCTTCGAGGCCAAGGGATACACTTCAATTGACTTTGACATCCCNCCAACCGAATCGTTTTCNGACGTTGATTGTACNGGGAATTATTCAGACGGGTCCTGTTTGAGGATAATCAGTTATTTCGATGAAGAAATGGAATTTCCACTTATCGATGAATCCGCAGCAGGGCTCTACATTATGGCCGGCTGGGCAATGATAGGGCTCTCTCTAATCGCATCAGGATTTGCATTTGTTGGAATAAAAAAGAGTTCTAGAGGTATGATTCAAACTTCTTGTGTGTTGGTATTCTTTACAGCAGGACATTACTGGAGTGCCTGTCTGTTTTCAACAATGGCATTCGCTCTCACATTTACCGTGCCCCGCAAGTCAATCATTCTCGACGCTTGATGCCGACACACTATTCACCATCCGCCCTTTAGCGGAGTCATGGATCTAATTCAGGCGGCTTGGATGATCCGAGATATTGGCCAGCCTGTAAGCTCAGTTTACATCTGCGAAGATGCTTCTGTTATCGCGGGCGGATGGAATGGTGCCCTGAAGAAATGGGACCACGAGGGGGCAATATTGTGGAGCGCTCAATGTAANGACCGTATAGAATCGATTTNGATAGTCGATAATTTGGTNGTTGTAACTTCTGGTTTACATGTNACTTGCTTACTCGATGGCGAAATNCAATGGAGCCATCCTTTGGAAGGTTCTGCNGATATGTTAACATTCATGAANGGCCAAATCATTGCNACGTCTAGTGTTTATGACATAGANCATGGNGANTTTATGGANAGTGCAATNTGGAGATTTAGCCTTGANGGNGAANTAATTCAAGTTGANAGAATGGACGAGAGGCCATGGTTTATTCATACAAGTGATGAGTTGATAGTTGGCCTAGGGCGTCCTAAGTGTGGGGTACTAATTGGTGAAACTCACCAGGATTTAGCAACTGAATCTCCTGTAACCTGTGGCGGCTACGGTGGAAAGCGCGTATTATTCGGGCATGCAGATGGCACAATTTCATCCTTAGATGGCACTACGATTTCCAAAGAAAATTCTTCAATAGAATCACTACATTGTACAGAGGCTGGTTTCACTGTAGCCTTAGAATCGGGCGATTTAGTTTCACGAGACGCCGAATCCCAAGAGATTTGGACATCTGGTGGCGAACAGATTACTACTCAGTCTTCAAGTTTTGAAGGGCTCAACTGGTGTGGACGAAAATCAAACGCTTCAGGCTCCGTCGAAGTTAGAGGCGCCACTGGCGATTTGATTGCTTCAGCAAAAACAGCAGTCCCTCGGGTTTCAACATCAAGTGCAAATCGAATAGCATTCGGATTTGAAGATGGTCAGATTTTAATTTGGGAGAAGGATTTGTTTGAACGCCGCTCAAGTGAGAAATCCTCAGCTTCAGATGGTAGGAGATCTGCCCTGGCTGCGAGGCTCCGTTCCTTGCGAGAATAATGTTATTTCTTGGCTTTTTTCTCCAGTGGATGCAGTGGAAAGTATCGCCGCAGACCCCCGTTTCCGCTGGAAAAGGGCCGAAAAAAGCGTAAAGTTTATTTGCTTCCGCCACTCACATGAATCTTGCCGCTCCTCAAGGAGTGGTGGAGGACCTCTTCGGAAGTCTTCCGGGACCCTTGCCAACCGGCCTGCTCAAACCGAGCAAAGTGTTGGTCACAAACCTTGGAGACAAGGCAAGTGAGGCAATCAGGGAGAGACTAAGCTTTCGGGTTTGGTAAGTCCCCTTGCCCACAGGACGATCTGGAACTTCGGTGAAGGATGGCCACAGGACCTTCGGGAAATGTGGTACAGGGAGGGCTGCAACTTCGGTTGCAGAGGTACCAACTACTGTGCAATCAGTCGGGAGGAGTAGCAGTAACAGTTCTTCGGGACAACTTCGGCTACAACAAACGGCTAGGTAGAAAGCTTCGGCTTGATACCATCGGGCGGAAACCGAACCAGGGAAGCAACCTTCGGGAAGCAGAACTGGAAACGGACCTACCACGGACGGAAACCGCGCTGTGATTTCTTCGGAAAGAACAGAGACGGACCTCCGAGGTCAAAGACCGGATTGGAGAGTGACTTTCGGGAAACTCACCAATAACGGATTGGCCACCGTTGGCGGAAACACGAGCACTTCGGTGCGAAATGCGGAAACCAACACCGGTTGAAAGGAATCAGAACTCTCGGGTTCTGTGGACTGAGACCACCCTGGGAACTAACCACTTCGGTGGAAGGCGAACAGGTCCCGGCAGCTGGGAAGAAGGCATCTTGGAAACAAGAATGTCAACGATCTGGAATCCACTCTTCGGAGTGAAGGAAGGTGACGACGACCCGGCAGCCACCAGCGGAGGCTGGCAGGGGGGCGGATATCCCACCCGGATGAAACCCCCCTGCCAGTTCTCCCATCCTGCTTTCACAGGTAAACGGGTGCCAGTGCGTTCCGCTTATGACTCTTGAGGGCGCAATTATTCTTCGCGCCTTAGTTTCAACAGTGTTTACTTCGAGCCGGTCATTTCTTCTGGCCTTACCCACTGGTCAAATTCTTCATTTGTTAGATAATTCAATTCTAGTGCTGCATGTCGCAGGGTAGTGCCTTCTTCGTGAGCCTTTTTTGCAATCTTTGCGGCTTTGTCATACCCTATGTGATTGTTTAATGCTGTAACCAACATTAGTGAATTTTCCAAGTGATTTTGGATCGCATCTCTATTAGGAGTTAGTCCAATAACGCATTTTTCTGTGAAAGCTCTCATCGAGTCCGATAGAATCTGAACACTGTGCAACAAGTTGTGAATCATCATTGGCTTGAAGACATTCAATTCGAAATTACCCTGGCTTCCTCCAATTGTAATCGCAGTATGGTTACCCATCACTTGACAACAAACCATCGTCATCGCTTCAGACTGAGTTGGGTTTACTTTACCCGGCATAATAGAAGACCCAGGTTCATTCGCAGGTAGTGACAATTCACCAAAACCACAACGAGGACCGGAGCCTAACCAACGAATATCGTTTGCAATTTTCATTAGGCTTACAGCCAATGTGTTCAATGAACCGCTAGCCGAAACAACGGCGTCATGTGCTGCTAATTGAGCGAATTTGTTTGGTGCGGAAACAAATGGCAAACTCGTTTTCAGAGCGATTGCAGATGCAACTCTGTTAGCGAATTCGGGGTGAGTATTGAGTCCAGTTCCAACCGCCGTTCCACCCAATGCCAACTCATGTAAGTCCTCGAGTGCGAACTCTATTCTTCGGATATCGGCGTCTAGTTGAGAAACCCATCCGCTTGCTTCTTGGCCCAAGGTGAGCGGCACTGCATCCATGAGATGGGTGCGGCCAATTTTCACAATATCGGACCATTCTGATGATTTGACTTCCAGGGCATCTCGTAATTTGATTAGATTGGGTAGCAGGCTTAGAGTGAATGCTTCAGCGCTAGCAATATGCATGGCTGTTGGAAATGTATCGTTGGACGATTGCGCCCTGTTGACGTGGTCGTTTGGATGGACTGGTTCTTTCGAGCCAAGAACTCCTCCTGCAATCTCGATTGCTCTATTTGCGATTACTTCATTCGAGTTCATATTCGACTGAGTGCCAGAACCTGTCTGCCAGACACGTAGCGGGAAATGGTCATCTAATTCTCCATTGATTACTTCTTCTGCAGCCGCAATTATCAATTTTGAAACATTAGAATCCAGTTGCCCTAGATCAGAATTAACCTTTGCAGCAGCTTGCTTGAGGATGCCAAATGCACGAATGACACCACGCGGCATTTTATCGTCACCAATATCGAAATTGATTAACGACCTCGCAGTCTGACAACCATAGTACATGTCAGCCGGAACTTCCAGCTCACCCATGGTGTCTGCCTCTATGCGTACATCTCCCATGATAGAGCGGGTGTAGGCGGTTGTCCATGTCCCTTTCCCTCTCGCAACCGTCAAAGGTGTGAATCTAGAGCATTGTGTGATGGCAGGATATCGTCTGGTCTGGTTCCAACATCTGCACAAAGCAGCTGGAACTTATGTTATCAGGCGGGCAATGGCCAACGGAGAGTCATTTTGGCCACTTCATGAGAACGGAAATCCCGTTCGAAATGGCGAAGTAATTCCATTGTGGGACATGAATTCTGAAGATTTGACATCTTTCGTTGATGAATGTCAGGCCCAAGGCGTAACCTTCGTCGCCTGTGAATGGGGCGGAGTTGATTTTGAAACCCTCGCTAAGGATGAGAGAGTTGAACTACTTACGTGTCTGAGGAATCCAATAAACCGTATAATTTCAAATTACAATTATGACCACTATTGGATGTGGACTAAAGCCAAGTCATATCAAGAATACTTCAATGAAGGGCACCTTCATTCTTCACCTGAGTACTATACTCGTATTTTTGCAAGAGGCGACTTAGACCTTATATCTGCAAAATCAAACATCGCACTTTTTGATTACGTCATAATTGCTGAACAAGGCATGGACGCGCTAAACCAATTGGGTTGGACAAAAGAAAGTGATACAACACACCCAACATTTGGTGACAAAAAAAGGGCTGCGATTTTGTTCGCTAAATTCAGGTGGGTGCGCTTGCTAAATTACCTAAGAAAGGTAAAGTATCAACCTTCGAGCGAATTAGATATCGAAGGCAAAAATAAGATGGATTTAGAGTTGTACAACTCACTTAAAGAATAAACCAAAAGTTTGCTGGATTCCTTTATGGGCAATTCAGTTTGTAAAATCATTCAAAAAGTCCCAAATTAAGTTGTATGTATCAGTTCCGTCAATACTATCTGGCCAAGAATGACCGCCAAATTCCAAACCGTAGTGCTCAATGCGAACGTCTCCTGTACAACTGCTGTGAGTAATGTGTTCAATGTCTTGGTGATAGTGAGAATCATAATCTTGACAATTTGACTTTTCAGCCCAATAATCAATCATTCCTGGAATGTTACTCATGGTTCCCACCCCTTCGTGTTCACCATCTTTCCAATCCCAATCTTCATCGTATTCAATAATCCAATCTAATTTTCCGTGAATGTGCATCACAGCCATGCTTCCCATCAAGTTACAAGTTTCGGGCTCAACTGGCATTGTACCAGCAAAAGAAGCAACTGCAGCGAATCTATCGTTTAGTTGACATGCGATTTCATAGGTGAACATTGATCCAAGAGAGTATCCAATTGCATACAACCTGTCCTCATCAACACAATATGTTTTGGATAATTCATCCACTATTTCTTCTGAAAAATCATTATCGTCTCTTGATGTAGCTGCCGTGTTCAAGAACCATTCTCCTTCCGAAGCACTTCTATCATCTTCTGCAATAACATAAGCCATAATGAATTTATCTTGCTCTGCTAATTGGTCAAACTCATCTTGTTGTTGGAAGTCTTCATCCGCGCCGCCGCCGCCATGGAAAGCGAGAATCAAAGGTAATTTTGTTCCAGCATCTGAACTCGGCGCTGTCAATCTGAAATACCTCTCTTCGCCGTTTACAATAACTTTAGTCGTAGATTGAATAATTAGCTCTGAGGGCACCGAACAAGGACTCTCAATATCAACTAGATTTACTGCATCTCTCTCTTCTTTCTCGTATTCGGGTTCAGTGCATCCAGAAAGCGGCAGAGTTATCAAAATTAGAATCAGCAAAAGACTCTGACTAACATTTGACATGGGGACTTCCAATGAGTTCTTGAATAACAAGTTTACTCACAAATTATTCATTATGGGTTTCAGAGTTCAAAAACCATCCACAGTTTCAGCAGCAACCTTCTTCTCTCATTGGAGCACTGATGAATGTAACTTTGTCGACCGAGGCAGTATCGTTTAACTGCGCCATAACTTTACGGAATTTTGCCGCGGTGCCTATCGCTTGCATAAAGTCTACACAACTGTGGCTATGCTTGAGGCAACTATGGTTGTAAGTCGTAATATCAAGCTCATTGGAATGCCTAATGTCCAACAATTTTTTCTCGATTCCATGTTGATAATAAATTACTAAATGACCCTCTAGTACTTCATCATCAGCCATTTGAGAAAGATCTCCTCTTTGCTTGTATTCTGAAAAATACAGTACTGCATCACGCATGAATCTACTTCGATTTTTGTAACCTGATTTTTCGATTAAATCTTCTAAACTATTACTAAAGTCACTATCCGAACTGAATGAAATAATTGCGCTCATAACACGCCTATGGCGCGCCTGTATTAATAATTTGATAGGAGTTATTTATTAGTTTTTATTAAATAGTTATTAGCAAGCGCAAGGCCATGCGCACCAATTGGCATAAGGCACTGCTTGTGAGTTTTGTTTTGATTACTTCTAGCCTGGCTGGATGTTTGAACTACGATGATGACGATAATGGAGAGTTGGAAGGTCAGTATGGAACTGTTATGGTTTCCACTTACCACGTTGGCCAACTTGTTTCAGCAATAACTGGAGATACAGTTAATGTTCAAATGATGAGCCAAGACAATATTCCTGTACACGACTATGAGCCTTCGTTAGAAGACATGGTTAGGCTACAAGAGGCCGATCTATTCCTGTATCACGGATTGGGTCTTGAGCCATGGGCGGAAGCTACGCTAGAGGGATTAGGAGACGATGCTCCAACATACGGTATGACACACGCATTACCAACTGGAGAAATCGACCTGGATTACGAATCGATGTTGATTAACGACCTTTGTGAATTGATGACCGCTGGTCCTTACGAAAGCCTGTATTTATCATTAAATCATGATGAGATGAACGAAATTCATGCTGAACCAGTTGCACATTCTATTGAGGCTGCAGAACATGATGACCACGATGATCACGGTGACGAAGATGGCCACGATGACCACGGTGACGAAGATGACCACGATGACCACGACGGACATGATGACCATGATGGACACGAAGGACATGCTCACACCGAAGCAGAAGAAACAATTAGCAATCCAGAAGGATGCCCTACAGATTCAGTAATCCAAATCTTCCACCTAGAAGAAGGCGAATATGTAATTGAATTCGAAAGCAAGCACCACGATGAAGAGTTCAACATGGCTGTTCTAAAGATGCTTGGAGGTCATGCAAACCACGACCACGGCGCTCACGGTGACGAAGATGGACACGATGACCATGGTGACGAAGAAGGACATGATGACCACGGTGACGAAGATGGACACGATGGCCACTGGGAAGCTGGAACATGCCACGACCCTGTGACTCACGAAACTCATTACGAATACACTGATGAGGAAGATTGTGAAGCTGCAGGCCACATGTGGATGGAAGAAGACCACGACGGACACGATGACCACGACGAAGAGATAACTCCTGAACAAGTTCTAGAAATGTTTGATACTAACAACGACAGTAGCCTTTCATGGGACGAATTCTGGGCATCTTGGGAAGATGATGGTGACCACGATGACCATGATGACCACGATGACCATGAAGAAATGCATCACAATCTAGTTCTAGTCTACCCAGATAACTCCAACGTTACACTAGAAGAAGAGCATGATATGCTATCTGAAAACACCACTGCTAGCGATTTCACAATGCATCTACTCGGCATGAACAACATCTCTTACAACATCACCGAGGGTTCATTCGGCAACTTCACCAATTCTATCGGCGGATTTGAAGGACCGGCTGATTACTCCTGGTGGTGGCAACTACACACT
>PAEE01000077.1 GCA_002701145.1 Methanobacteriota archaeon | reverse complement strand
GGTAACAGCCGCTTCTCCATTTGTTTTGTAGAGCATTTTATCCAGTCCGTTAGGACCAAATGTTCCTATCAGAACATTGCCAAAAGCAATTGCTGCTCCTACCAATTTTTGGGTTACACCTAAGCCACTGGTGACCGAAGTTGAGGATTTAGTAATCCTAACTGGGGCCGTTCCAGTGCCATCTGGTGATTGTGCCATTAGACGAGGGGGGTTGGCGCGCCTTCATCAATCCATCTTTTCAGAAGATGAGTAAGTAGAACCAATATATGGAACATATTGCTAACATTATTGTCGTCCAAACAAGATGTTCCAATGCATGACTAGGTAGGTTATCGTGCTGGTCAATTAAATCACGTGAGTCCTTTTCTTCGAAGTGGCGGCGTCTAACACCCCAAGCACTAGCAGCAACGCCGCCCGTGATAATTCCCATCATAGAGAATAATAATATTGCAGCAACTTGAGTAAATCCTTCGTTATAAATTCCTAATTTAGCAGGACCTAATAGGATTGCTAAAGTTGGCATGAAAGGCAAATAGTACGACAAAAATATGCTCGTAAGACTATGTTTTCTCGGAGTTTCTACCCCGGGCGCAGCCTCGAATCTCCAAACGAAATGCCATCCCGCCCAATCGGCTACAGCGGTGAGTGCGCTCGCCCCAATTACAAGTGCTAGTAAAGTGGGCATAGCCCTACATGGAAATTAATTATTGATGAGGGTGTCGGAACGTTTTGCTTCAACGGCGCCTTCCTTTCGATTTGCGACCACCTTTGCGAGAATGTTCCCACGCCCTAGATTCACGTGAACGTCTATCTTGGACTTCGTATGGGTCTTCACTCATTACTTGAACGTCGTCTGGCATTTCTGAAAACGGCGAGACAGATAGCCTGATCCCGCCCAATTCATCCTGTAAAGAGCGGATGTTCTCTCCGCCTTTGCCGATCAATGTAGATACCATGCCTTTGGGAGCATATATTTCTGCTGAATTAGAACCTGTGATTTTCACACCACACTGAACACCCACCCATTGACGTATTTTGTGAACCAGTTGATCTCTAGCTAATGCGGCTATGGGTGAAATGCCATTGCTCGAACTCACTCCATCTACAGGAACTACNGCAATCTCAGANCCGAANGCGAACATTTCATGTGTAATTTTACCACTAGGGAACTCNACGACTTCGATNACNGGACGGGCTAATTCTTCNTGCATNCCACTAGGGGNCTTTACTGTCATTCGTAACTCTAGAACCTGNTGNATTTGTCCAGCTTCCACATGGAGAATTGTATCGAGAACTTGNCTAACCAATCCAAGTTCAACTTTCCCGATTAGGCGCTGAATCGCTTCCANNGCCGAATTAGCGTGAGTTACACCAAGTAATCCAACTCCAGCCAATCTAACATCTGCGAAAATCTCGAAATCTCTAGCACGGCGGACTTCATCAAAAATTACAAAGTCNGGACGGACTAAGAAAATAATCTCGGCTGTTTTTTCTAAGTCGCCTTCCAGAGGGGCGTACTGAGTAATTCTATTGGCCAACTGTAAATCCCTCGGCGCTTCCATCGTCTTCACCATTGCACCAACATCTTCGTCAAGATATTCGGCTATTGCTTGGGCGAGAGTAGTCTTACCAGAACCTGGCCTGCCACAGATGAATACACCTCTATGGTGGTCTGATAGTCGAGAAATTAACTGTG
The DNA here is from genome assembly GCA_002701145.1 of Methanobacteriota archaeon. Taxonomy (GTDB): domain Archaea; phylum Thermoplasmatota; class Poseidoniia; order Poseidoniales; family Poseidoniaceae; genus MGIIa-K1. The sequence goes on along the minus strand of PAEE01000077.1, from coordinate 5,972 downwards.
GGTCAATATCGTAATCGCCTATGGAAAGTTTTGCTACTGGCCTAACAATTGTAATTTCTCTTGCATCTGCAAAAGGCGGCCATGCACAAGAAATTCGCAAATCCCCTAGCTGTATTACCTGACAGCCTTTACGGTCTATCTCTAGAAAACAATCTGAACGATCTCTATTTTCATCTATCAAACCGATTATTTCTTCCTGTAAAGACTCCAAACGAATTGTGTCCCATCCGCCATCATCAGCGCCTTCCACGTCTGCAAGTCTAAGATTACCAATTCCGCCAGCCTTAGTTCTAGGTGGACAATCGGCCTTCAAAAATAATGTATGGACATCGCTCTCGAGTAGAGTCTCGAGAATCTCTGGAAGCTCTGGGTGACTAGAGAAGGTTGCCATCGCATGTATGCGTGCGTGCATAGTCCTTGACACTTCGCAATTATCTTGTTGAAGGTTCTAATGAATAATATGTCCACCACAAAAATGCAGTAGTGGATGCGCAGACTACTATTCCTGAGCCAGTGGGCATACCAATCGCTTTGCCTAATACGACTAAAATCCAGGTGGACAATATGAAACTACTAATCGATAGAATCCTTGCTTTATCCATACCTAGAGATGCTTGGATCTCATCCCAGTTCATAGCAGCCATTACAAGGAAGAATCCTAGAATGAATACGCTGGTAAAAATCATCGAATAAAATAACGATTCTGTAACATAGAAGTTAACTCCAAGATTTAGAATCGAACTGGTAGAAATCTTAACCATTGGATCGCTGAATTTCACTAAACAGTATAGAATTGCTCCCGCTGAAAAAAGTAGGATTAGTGGGTTCGCACCCGATACGGAACTAATGACATCAGATAATTCAGGAAGTGGCTCCAAAACGAAGAGTGGTTCGGAATCTTCGGCTGCTGCGCTACCCGCCATGATGTGTCCAGACGTTTCCGATTCTTCAATGTGGCCTTAGAATTGGCATAGCCCGAACCGCTCTTTCAGTCCATCTAACTCCGCGTAATGCAGCTCCAAAGTCGGGCACAGTAGTCCAAACTTCACCCGCTTTATGGGCCTCGATGCCTGCCAAAATGTGTCGGAGTTCGGCTTCTAAAGGAGAATGGCTTGATTGACACGGAATTACTGTCTTTTCTTCACCTGAAATCAATACGGCCTTGTCGTGGATATCTAAATCGAAATTTAGGCTTGCGTTAGAGCCAACCAAGGTTACGCTTCTCCTCTCGACGCTTGAGTTCCAAGCAATATCTATTATCGCCTCGATTCCATGAGGGAATTCCAATGCGATTCTAGACTCTTGGAAATTACCCTCTACGTGAACTGCGCTCGGCTCAGATTCGCTCATAATATGGCACATGAGATCTATTGCATGAACGCCTAGTGCCTCGATTACGTTGCCGTTTTCAGGCCCCTCCCTAGTGGTTCTTCTAACGAAACGTAAAGTTTCTAATCGCCCCAACTCTCCACTCCTTAGCATCTTTTTTGCAAGTGCAACTGCAGGATGGAATCTCAGTAACAACCCTACACCCATTACGCGACCATTCTCATGAGCGCTCGCCAAAACTTGCGCTGCCTCTGCCTCGCAACACCCAAGTGGTTTCTCAACCAATACATGATAGCCCCTAGACATCAAATCTCTTGCTTGGTCAGCATGAAGATTAGAAGGGGTGGCGATGATAACGAGGTCGGCTTCAACACCNTCCATATCTTCGCTTACGCAATCTGCTAAGTGGGCGGAATCTCTAGCGGACTCTGAAGTGTCCACCACCGTTATTTGGCCAACTAGTCCATCGTCCCGTAAATCAGACAAGGTACGAAGATGGTTTCGCCCCCAGCGACCACATCCTAGTATCGCTACATTGAGCATGACTGGTCTACTTTGCGACTAACTTTCATCCTTGTCCTCAACTGTTACCTCGCTTGAGGTCTCACCTTCGCTGTTGCTGTTACTAAATGTGAACTGATGAGAGTCTGTTTCTTCCAAAGAATCGAGGTGGGTAACCGATATTCCGCCATGAGAAATTGCATAGATATAATCGCCCATGAAGATTGACCTACGGATATTGTATGAAGACCACCAGTGGTTTTCATCAGTCTCATAGAATTGGGAGTGGTTTACTTCACCATGCAATTCTAAACCGCTTTCGGTTACGTTTACTATCATCAATTTACTAACCCAATCATAGTCATAGTGATAATGACCTGCATCATCATAATAGTAGTCATATCGATATGTATTCATCGGGATTGCAAGCATACCCTTAGGCTCCCAATATTGGAATGCTTTGTGCTCCCATGTTGCTTCTGACCAAGCCCATGACCATCCCTCGTCAGGGTTTTCCACAGGGGATAACGACAGCGTCTGAGTCAATTGTGGGTCTGAGAAATTTGAGACATTAAACAAAGAAAGTCTGGTGTGGCCCCAATCAAGACCTAGGCCCGTTTCTTCATCTGCAGGACCCAAACCAATTGTGAGGATTGCTTCATCAGAAAGTGGATGGATGTAGGTTGAGACTCCTGGAACTTCCAACTCGCCCATTATTCGAGGGTTGCTTTGGTCGCTGAGATCAATTGTCCACAGNGGGTCCATATTTTGGAAAGTTACGATGTAAGCTCTATCTTCAACAAACCTTGCNGACCAGATTGTTTCATTGTATGCGATACCATCTACNCGGCCAATCTCTAGTAGATTGGACTGCCCCGTNGTGNTGTTTTCTGTCAGAGACAGGGTGATGACGTGAGANTCCATCGGCTCTGGATTTTCCATCCACCAGCGCCCCCATTGACCTGTTGTGGTAGCAACTCGAACCACATCTTCGTGTTCTGAGATTGAAAATTGATCTTGGATTGTGCCCTCAACCCTACCGGAACCGGAATATTTTGTCTCCCCTGATTCACTAATATCGAATGAATGAATATTAGTTGCTTCATCAATTCCATCATTGCCCCAGAACCACCACCAGTCCCAAGCGTTTTCAGTGATTATCAAAGTGTCTTGTGAAGAATAAACAAGGGGCCAGTTACCAACAATATGGTCTGCTTCAAAATTTAAATCCTCAGAGACTAAATCGATTGTAAAGATGCTAGTATATCCTCGGTTAAGGGCCGCCTCCGGTGCTGCGAAGTCCGAGCAATCGTCGCCATTCATGTGGTGAGTGATTATCTGGTTGCCAATTCTTTCGTGAACTTGTGGTAAAATATCTTCCAAACTAATTTCTTCCAGCACTTTTTGATTATGGCTTATTGCTGCTGCTGCTGCTTGTTGTCGAATCACTTTACGCTCTTCGCCATCATAATCGTAATCCCAATAATTATCCGGATACTCAAGCCAAGTGCGTAGGTCGGGAATATTCATCCAGGTATGGGTGACGGTTCGTACAGTTCCATCAACTTCTCTCGCAGTCATGTAATTTCCCTCAATGTATAATTCTCGATTCTCGACTGGATCTGAGCTGTTCGATACATTGTAGACTGTGAATTTAGTCAAAGTACTGGTTCTCCAACTATTCCATTCGCCACCCCAGCCCATCGCCTCTGCAAGTGGATCTTCTTGGTTGATGCTCCAACTATAGATTGTAGAAACCACTACTAATCTATCATCATTAAGCATCATAGCAACAGGATTGCCTTCTATTTCAGTTGAAGAAGCATGCTCTATTTCTCCAAATTCAGGAATATCCATTATGTGTAGTAAACCGTTGTCAAGGAAATATATGTGGTATCCATCAGTCTTTACGAAATCTGCTTCATCGACTCCTTGCTCTTGATTATTAGTTCCTGAAAAATCCGAGCCTTCTGTGCGGGGTTGTGGGCTTGTTGACGGAGATGTGCCTCCATCTGAAGATTCCATGACCATGTCATCTTCCATCCAACCTCCGCCCCAATAATAGACCTCGTCTATAGCTTGAATTAAACTGGTTCTAGTTTCTTCCTCGATACTCAATTTTAGAGATTCTTCTAAATCGTTGCAATCTGAATAAGTCAGGAGGTTTGGAGAGCCAATGGACCGCTTGGTTTGTTCGCCCAAGTCTGGATTGAGAATGATTTGTTCCTCTTCATCACCAGAGCCATCAAACACCCCAGTACATCCAGACATACCCATTAGCAGAACTAAAAAAATCGCCAATGTTGATGTTGTGAAATTCTGACGCATATATGTCGCTGGCGGTTAATATATAATGTAACATTGGTAACATGAGTGGTACTTTGGACCCATTAAAATATCAATGAGCAGTGTCGACGAGGTTATTATGACGAGTTCGGAAATCAGCCCTTTCAAGAAATGGGTAATGCGCCAATATTGGCGTATGCAACAATCTCAATCGATAATTTCGATGGGATTATTGGGTTCTACCCTTACCTTGATTTTGTGGCCATATGTTAGCTGGAGATTCTCGGCAGGGTGCGACTCTGGAATATGCTTTACCAATTCAGTATTGGGAATTCCTGCCACATACATTGGATTGCTCAGCATATTCTTCACTTTGGTTCTAATCGTTCTGTGCGTAGGCTATCTTTACGACAGAGTGTTTTCATTATGGACAGCTCAAAGAAGTGTGGATTTTGAAAGAAATCCGTTTTGGACCTACGCTCTATCGCCAATGTTCATGATGAACATGGCAATGACTGCGGAAAATCTCAAGCGTAACAGCCCTGATGATGCAGAGATGCAAAGTCAAATGGATTGGATACTGGAATATTGCAGTAAAAATGCAGACACGGAAATGTGGGCAAGAACTGTACAGCACTGGGATAAGCACCTGGACGAAACCCCAACATTTTGGTTCCTTGATGAAGAGGTTATGGCTAAGGCGAGATCTCAGAAGATAGAGGATGAGAATTGATGGGTATAGAAATTGAGCGGCGATTCTTCATAGATGGTCGTGGAGAAAAGCCTTGGCGCGGAGAGAGGGCTCTATCGATATTCCAATGCTATCTAACCGGAGTTACGTTAGATGAGGGCAATATTGTTTGGAATGGGCATAATTTGGCTAAGGGAGAAGATGAATTAGTGAACATAAAAACCTGGAGAATTAGATTACAAGACGGAGAAGCTATTCTAACTGCAAAGGGCTCAAGAACTGGAGCAACTGCTACAGAGTTTGAATGGCCGCTTTCGAAAGATTTGTTCGATTCTCTTTCACTCGAAGGGTTGCCAAGCGTAACTAAAACACGATACCTTTGGGATGGCGAAGACGGTTTGTTGTGGGAGGTTGATGAATTCGAATCACCCCTAGAAGGGTTAATCATCGCTGAAGTTGAGTTGGAAAGTGAAAGCCAACCTGTGATTATTCCGTCTTGGACCGGTTTGGAATTGACTGGCATCAGAGGGTGGTCTAATGCAGCACTGGCTAGAATGTTGAATGATGCAATGCATCCTTGATTCTTTGTAATTCCTCGCCGCTCAGAGAAGGGTGGACTGGAACTGCGACCAATTTATGAGCAATCAAATCGCAATTAGGTAAACTGATTTCATGCTGGAAGTGTTCAGAATAAACTTGGTGGCGGTTGCACGGTATTGGGTAGTGGACTCTTGCATCAATTCCTTTACTATCAAAATAAGAGATTACTGAAGTGGGTTCGTCTGACAAAATGCACAATTGGTGCCAAGCGTGCTGACTATTCTCACGGATCTTTGTTGAATGGTTTAACTCATCTGAGTTTTCCCTTCTTTTGGAAATCCAACTATCGATATGTTTCAACTGAACTCTACCTACTGCGGCATTGACTTCACTCATTCGTAAATTCGTGCCCAACTCAACGGATTCCAAGGTATCGTCCCGGCCATGATCGACCAGGCGTTTCAAACGCTCAGCAAGTTCTGGACGAGTAGTGGTTACCATCCCGCCTTCGCCTCCGACAGCCATATTCTTGGAAGGGAAAAAGGAGAAACAGGCAATATCTCCAATCGCCCCTGCCATTTTCCCTTCAAGTAACGCTCCGTGTGCTTGAGCAGCATCTTCGATT
>PAEE01000076.1 GCA_002701145.1 Methanobacteriota archaeon | reverse complement strand
ACTAGAGGTCTTAGTCGAAGACTTATCACCTCACCATGAGCATGTTGTCGAGGTCGCAGATCAACTCGGGGGCTTGGTGAAAGAATGGCAGGCTATCGGGGATTCGTTAGAGGATATGGGTGCTAGAATAGCAGGCTTCGACCCTGGGCATTTAGAATGGCACGGAGTAGTAGACGGCTATCTTGTATTGTATTCTTGGTGTCAAGGCGAAGATGATATCGAATGGTGGCACCCCTTAGATACCGGCATCAACGGCCGCAGACCTCTTGTTGAAGCATGACTTCGGGTAGACATGGTCCGAATCACAAAGGTGCACACCGGGGGCGGAGATTCCGGTGAAACTTCACTAGTCGATGGCAGTAGAGTTCCTAAGAGCGATGCTCGTATTGAGGTAGTCGGTACATGCGACGAAGTCAACGCTTTACTCGGTCTTGTCTTGATGGAATCCAATCGCTTATCGGATACACATTCCGATGGAGGAAATAGAGTAACAACTCGACGAGTCAAAGATGTCTGTAATTCAGCAATCGGCCGCCTTCAAAGCGAGTTATTCGATTTGGGTGCAGAACTTGCCTGCCNACCTGATCAAATTCCAGAATATATGCAATTGATTGACCAGGAGGATTCCGATAGATTATGTGAAGAGATGGATGCTTGGAACGAAGAGCTACAACCTCTAGAGAGTTTCATCCTTCCATCTGGTTCAGGGCCGATTGCANCNATGCATCTGGCTAGGACAGTTATTCGAAGATTAGAGCGTTCTATGGTTGCTATGAAGGATGGAATAAGGCCCATTTCGTTGCAATATGTAAATCGTTTATCAGATTGGGTATTCGTTCTTACGCGATGGGTATCTTCCAGNTTNGGAGAAGATGAGAGTTTGTGGATTCCTAAGGGTAAAAGNGAANCTGGCACNGCGGGAATGACCCGNCGCCAAAATGCAAANCGCTAATCAGTCACGGCCGATTGATTTCATGTGGGCATTTGCCGCNGCAAGTACACCTTGACTTTCATGGTGAGTTAGTTGCTGCATTGCGCTTTCCCATTCTAGCCATAGATGCTCAGTATGCTCATGGCTAATCTTGACAGCCATAGTTTCTGTTTCTGCGATATACCAGAAAACCTGTTTGTCAATTCTCTTGCCCTTGTGTCGGAAATCATAGGCGGTTCTGTACTCAAAACCATCGATAAATTGAATGTCATTTATTCCCGTTTCTTCGGCTAACTCCCTTGCAGCAGTAGCCTTTCTGTCAGCATCTTCATTCTCGATATGACCTTTAGGAAAATCCCAGTGACCTTGAGGATATTGTAGGAGTAGAATTGAACCATAGTTCACTAAGACGACTCCACAAGAGGTCTCCATGGTTATGTGGCTCAACTCCCTATTGATAGCCCCATCGCTTCTAAATCGCCCTATACATTGATGTCTTGGTCTCTCTCGCCAAAATCATGTCGCCTTTAGACGGGATTGTCCGTGTCGTTGCAGACTCGGATTTAGACGGCTTGATGGCAGCAGCAGTTCTCAAGGCTAGCAACCCTGATATCGAGGTTCATTTTGCTCATCCAGCCTTATTGCGAGGAGGTAGTCTCGACCACTTAATAGACCGTAGTACGGCTATTTGCGATTTACCATTTCATCCAGATTGTGGATTATACTTGGACCATCACCTAACCAATAGGCCATCCCCCAAAGAGCAGGAGATTTTTGAAAAAGATGGCGGAGTTTGCCACTGGCGTGACACCCCGTCTGCAGCAAGAGCTGCGTATGATTTGATGAAAAATCAACTCGACTTATCACATTTAGAAGAGATAATGCCGATTGTTGACGCTCTCGATTCTGGCGGAATTACCCTTGAAGAATTCACTGAAGATGGGCCAGTGATACGCCTTTCTCGCTCGCTGTCATTATCTGACCCTAATCATTTGCAAGTCGTATTAGACCAATTTGCAACAGGAGTAAGTCTTGAGGACATCCTAGCAAGCCACGCAGCGCGCCTAGACTTATTGGGTGCTGAGCGAGAAAGTCAGTCTAAATTAGTCAAGGAAAAAACGGTTATTGTTGATGGTCTAGCGATCTGTGATTTGAGCGAAACAGGAGTTCGAAGCAATGGTTACCTGATCACAGCATTAGCTGGAGATGAAGCCTATGCTTGTTGTGTCATTCATGGTTTCATGGATGGAAGTATCGAGGATGCAAACCATCCTGCTTTAGGCGCATCTTTCTACGCCAATTCGTTCAGAGGGCAAGAAAATCCGTATGACCTATCTAAACTTGCAACACTACTGGATGAGACTGGCGGCGGCCATGCAAACGCCTGTGGTTGCCGAATACAACCATCTGATGGGAGCAAAAGGAAATTGATTTCAGGAGACAAAGAACACAATCTTGAACAGTGGCTAAACCTTTGGAAGAATAGAGAAAACCAGATGCTTCGTTGAAAAAATATGCTCCTTATTTGTGGAAAAATATTACACAGATTAAGACATCAAATGAAATACTATGTTTCTAGCGGACGGCCATGGAAGGTGTAACCGACCCCAAAATGCTTGAAGGGCGCTCCTTTTACAAGCTGGGNGAGTTTACTTATGACCANAGAAAGAAAGTCTTGGTCATCGGAATCCTTGCATGTCTCGCAATGGCTTCATTGATGACAATGGGTCCAAATTGGGCAGAATCTTGGGGAGAGGGAGACCTCGAATCAATGAATGCCGGTAAGATGTATGATGACGCCTTTTCCTCAGAAGAAGGCTCTCANTCCTTCACTTACCTTGTATTCCACCCGACTTTAGATGACACATCTAGCGAATGGCAAGATGCTGTTACCGAAGCATTGAGTGATTTTGCTAGCCTAGATGATGTAATCATCGAATACTCTTGGGAAAAAACCGATGATGAAAGAGGCGAATTCATTCACGAAGATAGTGATGGCTTCTGGGCTTTGAATGTTGTAACCATTAATTTGGAACGTTCCGAAGCTAAGGAATTGTANGCNGANAATTGGGAAGATGTGGAAATNGACGATGAGGNTTTTGAGACCTGGCGAACAGGCGGGGTTGCNATCGACGTAATTTTCGATAAGAGAATCCAAGANGATTTNATTACGGCAGAACTTGTTTCNGGTCCANTATCTCTAATNATTTTGTTAATTGTTTTNGGAACAATAATTGCAGCATTATTGCCAATTGGGATTGCATTCTTGACCGTGCTTTCAGCAATGGGGATCACCATTTGGTTATCGAATGTCACGGACGTAACTCAATATGCTGTGAATATTATTTCTTTAATTGGAATAGGGGTATCGATAGATTATTCCTTATTCATGGTAAATCGGTTCCGTGAAGAAATGAACCGCGGTCACGATATTCGGACCTCAACAGCCATGACTGTAGCAACTGCCGGTAAAGCGGTATTCTTCAGTGGAGTCACGGTTGGAATTGGCCTAATGGGAATGTTATTCTTTGAAAATACGGGAATTCCAAGCCTCGGNATTGGCGGTACATTGGCAGTATCGGTTGCCATGATTTATTCATTGGTTGTTCTTCCTTCTATACTTGCAATGCTCGGTTCTAGAGTAAGCGACGGATGGAAATTACCGTTCTCATTCAAGACGGAAAATGATGCTGAAGATGGAATNTGGTCGAGGATTGCGAAGACTGTAATGGAACGCCCTTGGACGGTATTGATTCCTACATTGGTAATTCTTCTTGGAGCAGGATTACCATTCTTCCAAGCGGAGTTTTCTATGGCNTCTAGAGACGCTCTACCTCCTGATGATGAAACCCGTGTTGGATTCGAACACTTAGATGACAAATGGCCNGAAAGTGCAGCCAACTCTGCATTGATTGTCCTCGACTTTGATGGTGAAGACCCGCTTGAGGAAAACAACATTCGNATGATGTATCGGTGGGCGAGTGACCAAGTCAATGACTCCCGAGTAATCGATGGTTTTGGTTATGCTTTGGGCCCTATCCCTGGTATGTCTGAAGATGAAGTCGTAGACTTCTGGAGTAGCGACGAATTGTCTCCTCAGATGAATGCGACTCGAGAATATAGTCGTCAGTTGTTTTTGGCAAACAGTACCACGTTTTTCGTATTCTCATTAGATGGACCAATTACGGGTGCGGACAGTAGAGAATTTGTTAGTGATATTCGCGATGACAGAGGCTCTTTAATCGACGATTTAGTAATCGGAGACGATGGCGCTCTACTGGTTGCAGGCTTCGCAGCATACAGCCTAGATACGCTAGATGCAATCGCAGATAATTTACCGATAGCGTTGGCATTTATTTTCATCTCAACAATAATTCTAATCTTCATTCAAGTGCGCAGTATAATCATTCCAATCAAAGCAATTGTGATGAATATTCTATCCATTTCGGCTTCGTTTGGAATGTTAGTATTCGTATTCCAATGGGGATATGGTGCGGATTTGCTGAACTTTACCCCTCAACCGATAGAGGCTACTAATCCTGTGATTATGTTCTGTATTGTCTTCGGGTTATCGATGGATTATGAAGTTCTAATGCTATCGAGAATACATGAAGAGTGGGAGAGGACCGGTGACAATACCTTAGCGGTTGCAAATGGATTGCAAAGGACTGGAAGACTGATCACCGGTGCAGCAGCAATTATGGTTGTCGTATTCAGTGCATTCGGCCTTTCATCTGTTGTAATATTGAAACAGATAGGACTGGGTCTTGCTTTGGCAATTCTAATCGATGCGACAATCGTTCGGGCACTTGTAGTTCCAGCAACAATGAGATTGATGGGTAAGTGGAATTGGTGGTCTCCTGCATGGCTTGGAGGCTCAAAGAACATTGAAAATGTTAAGGAATCCGAGGAATGAATGGAAAATCATCAGCGCGATTAACAAATCCGCAGCTCTTCCGTGCTTTCTTTTAGCAATCTTATCCTTACGTGAAATTCGGCCCCATCGTGCAGTTATCCAAAGCAAAATAATTCCAATTGGTCCGGTAAATCCGTGCAGGCTATCTGGAATTAATCCAAGACCGGTATACCACCTTGCAAAAAAGGCGATAAAAACCGTAAGAATTGCCGCCTGAAGTATTCGCTCACCCACCTTTTCGTGGCGTTCCAACGCCTCTCGGCGGGTTTCACCTTTCAGTTCCCGGCTTTTGCGCTTCCAGCCATATTGCCACCACATCCAAGCAAGTATTGCTACCGCCGTGATGGGGTGCAGCAACAGGATAACGGTCCGGAGCACGTCCATTAATTCACCTTCAGACGGTCCCACATGATGGTTGTTTGGAATGTATTGGGTAGCCGGTGGCTCTAAAGGCGTCCGGCTTAGGGGCTCACCCCGGAGGGGTGAGTGATGCTACAGGAAAATAACCTCGCCGCTTGCCTAAAATCTGGAATGAAGGAAAACCTCCCTCCTGCAACTCGCCAACGCATAGTTGCTAAGACTCCTGAATGGAGAATGTTGGATAAACCATGGAAATCTCTTCTTCTTATTGCATTGAATGAATTGCAGGTTCCTGGCGAAGATGAGGACGGCCAACCATCAAACATGATGCGAGGTCGCCGCTCACCACGTGGTCGTCGTGGGGGCAGAGGTGCTAGCAGTGGACCTATGGAGTGGCTTCCTGAATCCAGTGAAGTGTTGTTGGATGATGGATCATCATCTCCTGCTTTCCGACTTGCAGTATTGTTGATTCGCAAAACTCTATTCGCGGATGATTGGGAAGAGTCNTCGGACGCNGTAGTCGATGATTTACGTGAACAAGTTTCGTCAAAAGGAGTNCACCCNGTCTGGGCAAAGATGGCAGAGTCNACACCTATCCTNGCACAATTNGCAGCATTCCCNCANTCTGANGTNGCCGAACAAGAAGACGATTCNTTCGATTTGGGTGCTGGCTGGATTGACCCNTCAAAGTCNAAATCNCTTTCTCAGTCTCTNNCNAAACTTGACTCTAGTGTGACTAATGCAACNGTCAAAATGGCATTNCAGAAAGCCNGAGCACAACTCAATGGCAAGAGNGGACTTCGTGACATTAAAGGCCTCGANGNACTCGAAGGAGANGCNAGNATNATCAGTGTATTNTTGAATATTNATNTAGNGAATGATGCAACNGATTCATTGAAAGNACTTGCAAAGAGCGATTCNGATTTAGCCGATGCNCTNACNGATTTGGTACAACTCCGTGCAGGTAATCCTAGCGATTGGCAGAACTCTCGTTCACTATCAGGTGATGATGAACTCTCCTTGGCAAGAAAGAAGGCTGCTTGGGATTTAATGCCTGAAGAAGCCTCAAAATTAACCAGTGAAGAACTGGCTGAAGGATTAGATGTTGCATCAACCCCTCAGCAGAAAGAGACTCTTACTTGGTGGAGGTTAGCGGCCTTGGTAAAGGAAGGCNCNTCAGANNTAGCTCTTGAATTACTNACTTCTCTATCCGTNGAGTCGGATGCGGACATGAGTGTATTGATGCCACTNGTCAAGAANTTAGGGGATGANGCCTTCACTTGGCTNGCTTCACAGATTGAAAACCTCGCACCGGAGTCACTTTCCAANATCACTATCGANGANGAAGTAGGACTTACACTTCGTGGAGCAGCGGCNCGNAGACTCCATGATATNGGTGCATCCGTTGGCATCGATTCATCGATTGACCTTTTCACTCGTAGCCTCGATTTGACACGCCTTGCCCAAGTGCTGTTAGTTGATGAACAACGCTGCANNGACAATCCTTACTCGACACTATTGGTTGCACATTTACTTCCTGCAAGAACCAAGGGCTGGAATTTTGAAACCATTCGNAAAGCAAGGCGCAATGCTCTTTCTACCGTNGACCAAGCAGAGGTGCCNAGTGCCTTCTCGTCAGCCAGTAGAGGATTGATTTTGATGCTTGATGGAGCAGCNCAATCCGATGATAATTGGATAGTTGATACGCTTGANAAAAATGGAATNAAGGCATTCAACCATTGCCGTCAAGCACTGAAAGANGGAGGNGANGGCTTAGCCGATTCCAAAGTAATNGACACTCTAGCCAAGAGTGTTGNAAGTGCAAAATTGAGCGATGTTGAATCTAGATTATTCGATGCGGTTATNGACACNCTAAGGCTAAATCGAGCATCCTGGCTATTGCAGACTGGCAAAGCNTCNGGNGTNATNGAGTTACTCGATGGTTTACTTTCTGGTGAAGTAACTGCAATGCCTATGATGCATGCAGTGCGACACNTAGTTCTGGAGTATGATATCGGTTTAGCAAATCTCGTNTCATGGTATCAAGAGAACGATCCTCAATCTCCTTGGCACACTCTCGCACGNGCGGCAGTTCATGTNGGNAACGGCGAGGAACTGAACGCNGCTAGAGATTATCGCAAGGCAGGAGACCATGCCGACTTTGATTATGAGCACAGAATCTTACTTCANCGTAAAGCCCTCATTCANCTAGCGCATGCCGAACAGTGGTCTGAAGCNGTAGCACTTTTGGAACAAGAACCTGCTCTGAAATCTGCACTNACCAAGAGATTCCAACTCTATCTTAACGTATCANATATCGCTGCAAGTAAGCGTAATTCCGANGAGGCNACAAGATTGCTGAAGAGTTTCGTTAAGAGAACAGAAATGGTAANTCAAGAAGACCAGCAAGGNAAAACNCAACTNGTTGAGAGAGTCAAGCATTCTGAAGAAGAATTAGACGTGCTNCGNAATTATCCTTCATCTCACCCNAGACCACTNCCTCNTGANCCGTTCTCTGGTAGAGTCAAGGCNGCNTTGAACACACTTCAGCGNGAAAGAAGNCGCAATCGACACACCTTTGAGAATCGTTATTCACANGCTATGATGCATGACCCGTCAGGTGAAGAAATCTACGAAATCGCTCTCGAAGCTTCNGCAGAAAAGCCGCTNGAAGGATTGATGCTATTNGAGAGGGCNCAGAACTCTGGACGGTTNTCNATTCTAGATATCAAGAGACTTGGTGATGCAGAGCGTAGTCTGTTCGCAACCCACAGGCACAATCTTCCAATCAAGCAACGTTCATACTTACGAAATTTGGCGTTGAGTCCTTTAGTAATCGTTGATACAAATATTCTGATCGATGAATTGCAGCACAGAATCTCCGGCAAATTAGGAATTAATGCAGAAGCATCTCTTGACATTGGAGGAAGAGGTCGATTCCATCGAATCCTCAAACATCGTGCACAGCAAGGAGTNATTCAGTTGTGGCTACCTAAGGTNGTCNGACATGAATTAACGNTTATTGCAGGAGACNTAGACCGAATTAGAANTCNATTCGTAGACACCCTCGTCGATTCAGAAACCCTTGAAAGTATACTGANTCCTGAAATTCTTAGTGAGATNGTCAGTTCGATTGTCAACGATTTCTCCACTTGGAAACCAATGGATTTACATCTTGAAGATGAAGCAGANGATGAAGAGATTCGANGTGCATTCAAGCAATTCTTCGTAGACCACACCGAGGTATATGACGAAATTACCACCATGAAGAGAATGAGTGGGGAGCCAATGCGTACGGTTATCGGTAAACTCGACATCTATCCTGAAACAGCAGATCAGAACCTGATGTGCTTGGCAACTGCAATGGCTAATCGCCCACTTGGAGAGATTGGCAGTATTCTAATCGCTACAAGAGATTCNGATTTCACNCTTGTAGCACGAGGAATCGAAGAGAGATTCGGATTCGGAGTAGTTGCAAATAGCCGAGACCTCAACTCTTGGCTACGCTAATCNNTTGGATGCGTTGTGCTANATTCTCACATGTGAGAAATCATTGCCTTACCAAATGCAGAGCAAGANAGTAATTCAGCATCGTCCATCAATCTTTCAAAGTCGTAAGTAACAGTCTTTGCAGAGATTGCTCCTTCCATACCTGATACAATCAAGTCAGCAGCTTCGCCCCAACCCATGTGTCGTAGCATCATTTCAGCNGATAGNATTAGTGAACCNGGGTTTACCTTATTCTGTCCAGCATATTTTGGAGCAGTTCCGTGAGTTGCTTCAAANATNGAGATTCCAGTATCATAGTTGATATTTGCACCAGGNGCNATTCCAATTCCACCTACTTGTGCAGCTAATGCATCAGAGATGTAGTCGCCATTCAGGTTCATGGTTGTCAAGACTCCATATTCTGCAGGGCGGGTGAGAATCTGTTGTAGCATAGCATCAGCAATTACGTCCTTCACAGTTATTGTATTGCCAGTCTTTGGATTAGTGAAGGTACACCATGGGCCACCGTCGAGTTCTGTTGCTCCAAATTCATCCTTTGCCAATTGGTATCCCCAATCTCTGAATCCACCTTCTGTAAATTTCATGATGTTTCCTTTGTGAACTATTGTTACACTATCTCTGTCATTATCGATTGCATATTGCATTGCTGCTCTAACAATACGAGCAGTTCCTTCTTGACTGATAGGCTTGATACCAAGTCCCGAGGTGTTAGGGAATCTAATTTTGTCAACTCCCATTTCATTGATTAAGAAATCCATTACTTTAGCAACTTCTTCAGAGCCAGCTTCCCATTCTATTCCTGCATATACATCTTCACTGTTTTCTCTGAAGATAATCATGTCGACATTTTCAGGAGACCTTACTGGAGATGGTGTTCCTTCATACCAGCGTACAGGTCTTACACATGCAAACAGGTCTAGTTTCTGTCTAAGCGCAACATTGAGTGAGCGGATTCCTCCACCGACTGGAGTTGTTAGGGGTCCTTTTATCGAAACCAATCCAGAGCGCATTGCATCCAGTGTTTCTTCAGGTAGCCATTCTCCAGTATTGTTGAATGCCTTTTCACCAGCAAGAGTTTCCACCCAAGTAATCGCTTTGTCACCCGAATACGCCTTTGATACAGCCGCATCTACAACCTCCATCATTACAGGGGTTATGTCCACTCCAATACCGTCACCTTCGATATAATGTATGACTGGATCATTTGGTACGATTAACTTTCCATCTTCCATGGTGATTGGTGTGCCTGACATGGTGCTCATGCCGGGCCAACTTGAGCCACTTCATCAACACAGCGGTCAACGGTGGTTTCATTTCTAAGCACTATGTGGGGGAGATATGCAAGGACGTGTTGAATGGACTGGGGCCAAAAACATGGTCGGAATTAATTCCAATGGCCAAAAAATTGAGATGGAATGGGATGATGGGCCGAGTCCTATGCAAATCACATTGCAAATGGTCGGAGCATGCTCTTTAGTCGACGTCATTCTCGGTTTGAAAGACCGTAAATTTAGTGATGCCTGGGTAGAGATGGATGCAACCCGTTCTGAAGAATCAACTCGNCATTTCACTTCCATGCATTTAGTGTACCACATCAAAGGTAACGTTCCTCTAAAACTCGTCCAAAGAGTTGTAGAAAAATCTCATGAGAAACATTGTGGAGTNTCGAATAGTATTCGTCGTGATTGTATAATCACTTCAGATGTAGTAATACATTCTGAATAATATAATCAGTCAATATTGTGAACAACCCACTGACCATCCAGTCTTGGGGCTTGGATACTAACTTGGCATCCACTGGCGAGTAACAACTGTCTTGGTAATGTTTCAAGGCCTGTGATAAGTAAGCCTGCTAGAGCATCATGAATCATAACCCAATTCTCTGAAATTCCNTCAGGAGCAGGCACAATGCTAGGCTCGCCTTCGACCTTTACNGATGCCCAAGGCCTGACCAANCCACCGTCTCCNAAATCAACAATCATCGAGAGANTCATGACATTTCCTTCACTCTTTAATTCNGTAGATGAGGGCATTAAGCGACAGTTCTCTGGNAGGCCCGAAAGNCCACCTTCNCCNCTATCTNTTCGCATTGCNACCAATCTTCTGACCCANGCTAANAGAACGGTTTGAGAATANACCATCGGCTTAGATGGCATATCTGATTCTATCTCAGTATCATTATCCCAGCCCCATTCGCAGCCTTCAGAATCGATAGGCAANAGGTTTGGCATCCACGAAAGGAATGNNGGGTTTGCATCNGGATGGTCTATCGAAACAAATGCAGGTCCAGANGTAAATTTAGTATCCTTTTGTNCAGCAATACTTGGAACTGAAATTACCAGTCCCAGNATAATTGCAAGAGGGTCCAATGCAGGAGGCCATCCATTTAGTGGCTCAGCATCTTTCTCTANCCAAACACCAGCGGCTAATTCTTCTCCNAGNCCTAGCCCACTTGCGAACTGAANTGCTTCTTTCCAACCTTTCTTTGACAACCCNACATCTAGGGCAGCTCGACCCATNGAGCGNGCGGCAGGAGCTAGNCTATCNCGGTCGTTTAANCCCTCAAGCCATTCGCGTAGAATTTGGTCGCCGTCTCCGAAAGATCTNCTTTCAGTTTTAGAAATTTCAACCATCCAAGATTGNTCTTGCTCGGCCCTTTCACTNTCAGTGATTCCCAGTTGCTCCTGTAAGTTTTCCAGCATTATGGCGCCATCTCTAGACAGAGCGCCATCTGACCAAGCCAAGGCTAAGCCATGCTCAAAAGGAGTAGGTGCCATTGAATTAGCCTCCGATAATTCCTCTGACCAATTGTAAATGCCTCTCAAAAGAAAGTCCTAACTCGCCTCTTTTACGAGCCAATAATTCTACTTCGGAAGGGTCTAGAATATCGTCAATCCAAACGGTTTCTAGTAGAAGTTTGTAGGTTGCTTCGGCGCTATTGCCAACAGGAGTCTGTTCGATTGCAGGTGCTTCATCGTCATCAAAAGAGATTACTATGTCCTCAAAATCTTGTTCGTCATCATCGGTAAATGCTGATAGCGGGTCATCATCTTCCTCAAATGCAGCTAGAGGGTCACTCTTGCTAACAGAAGGCGTGCTTGTGCCAATTTCAAGTTCAGCGAACGGGTCAATGTCCTCTTCGTCTTCTTCTGGCATATCAGTCGTCTCAAACGGTAACATACTATTCAACAAAAGTACCTAAAGCGCAATAGTTATTGAAATCATGTATTGGTTCATTCATGAAATAACGAAGAATCACCCATTCACATTTGATGATTAACATTGAAGATGAGCGGCTTGTAGGATGAAATGTGAGGCAAGTATTGACATTACTGTTTATTCTTGTCTTGGCCGGACAAAGTTATGCTTTTCCNACAGGAGCCGATGACCGTGGCGATAATGGTTGCTTGTGTCATGGAGGTTCTGATGATTCGACAACAGTANCTCTTTCAGGTCTACCTGAAATGTACAATTCCTCACAAGAATACAACGTCACCCTGACAATAGAATCTCCNNTNGAGATGAATGAGNTTCAAGGTGGNTTCNGGATTTTGGTNTCTCATGGNGAAATGGTTGGCGAAGGTTGGCANNTACTANCAGATGACTCAAATGGATATACTCACACTTCAGAGATTAACGATAGAAGGGTATGGAANGCAGTTTGGATTGCACCNGAAGAAACAGATAAATTAGCAACATTNGTTATTCATGGCAATGCAGTAAATGGGAATGATGAGGCTTCAGGGGATGAATGGAATTCTCAATCAATAGCGGTTCCAGGTCCAGATTATACAGGTGAGGTTGAGGCTCCAGAGTTATCTTCTTCTCCNAACAATTTCAAGTTAGCAATTGGAGGAATAGCGGTTGCACTGGTACTTGGTTTAGCTATACTCGCAGCCAAAGACTGATCAGTTTACAAACTCGATATTACGTGATTTGAGGGCACGTAATTGTCTGTTCTCACTTGCACCATGAATTTGTTCTGACCTAACTCCGGTCAGAACTAACATTACTCGAATATCTTCGCCGAGACTTTCATCGACAGCAGCACCCCAGATAATTCTGGCATTTTCAGAAACCTTTCCTTGGATTANTTGNGCACACTTTTCTGCTTCTCCAAGAGTTAGGTTAGGTCCACCTACAACATTGATTAGAGCGCCTCTAGCATCGGACACATCTAAATCGAGAAGTGGTGAATGTAGNGCCTCAAGAGTAGCAGCTTCTGCTCTTCCAGGTCCACTNGCGGAGCCCAATCCAATCATAGCAACTCCAGAACCNGAATTGATAACAGCCTTGAGGTCNTCAAAGTCNAGGTTAACCATTCCATCAGTTGTTAGGAGTTCAGTTACNCCAGTNATTGCACGAACTAATAATTCGTCACCTACTCTAAATGCACTTGCNAGAGGTAGGTCTCTAACACCTTCAATCTCTAGTAGGCGTTCATTAGGAATCACTAGAATTGTNTCACAGTATTCTCGCAANCTTTCAAGTCCCCATTCTGCATTCTGCTTTCGNAGGGTTCCTTCAGAGTTGAATGGATATGTGACTACNGCAACCGTTAGCGCTCCTTGCTCTTTNGCAAGTCTAGCNATGTGGCCAGCNGCTCCTGTTCCTGAACCACCGCCCATTCCTGCAGTAATNATTGCNAGTTGAGTGTCATCGGTAATTCTTCGGAGATTGTTCTCGCTTTCNAGTGCAGCTGCTTCNCCCTTAGTTGGGTCTCCNCCTGCTCCTCTGCCACGTGCNGTTCTTCCGATCAGAACTTTGTTTTCTAGCGGNCTCATCAACAATGCTTGTGCATCNGTATTGATTGCATGCCCTGTAACAAAGCGGTTTTCGAACAATCCTTCNTCATGCAAACGGCTAACNGCGTTGCATCCTGCACCACCNGCNCCNTACACTCGAATNCTAGGTTGAAGNGACTCTAACAAGCTTCTAAGTTCAGCATCATTNGAGTCCATNTCTTCAACACTAGTTGGCCTAATTGAAGGCCCTTCTTCTTCTTCAGCAAGTTCGAGAACACGCTCTATGAGGTGACGCATGACGCTTCATCCTCTTTCCACCTACCTTGAATGTGCCGCCACCCCTTAGGGGTGAGAAGCCGATTGTTGAAGTGCTATTCAATCACGGAGACCGTCTTCACAGACCTGGTATACACATTCTCCATCNGGAAGGTTTGGAGAGTCTACTAGGCGAGCGATTCTGCGTCCGCCNTTTGCCTTGCGAAGGTATAGTCTGAATGTAGATGCGTGTGCTAGAACGTGTCCNCCAATTGGCTTGGTTGGATCTCCCCACATAGCATCNGGCTTGCTCATTACTTGGTTGGTAACTAGGACCANCGCATTGTTGACATCAGCTAATTGCTTGAGGTCTTTGAGATGCCTGTTGAGTTTCTGCTGGCGGTTAGCAAGCATGCCACGTCCAACGAANTCAGCTCTGAAGTGACTTGTCAGNGAGTCGACAATAATCATCTTGACATTGATTCCTCTACTCATTCTCTTAATTTCTTCAGCGAGAAGCATTTGGTGAGCGGAGTTGTATGCTCGAGCAACATGTATTCTCTCAAGCACAGCTTCTGGGTCTAGTCCATGGCCACGTGCCATTTGAGTAATCCTCTCAGGACGGAATGTGTCTTCAGTATCGATGTAGAATACATCTCCATCAAATCCACCTTGCTCAACCGGCATTGTGCAGTTGACTGCTAGTTGGTGACCGATCTGGGTTTTACCTGANCCAAATTCTCCGTATACTTCTACAAGAGATTGAGTTTCAAATCCACCTGCTAGTAAATCATCAATCGATTGTACCATGCTGGATAGTTTCTGAACTTCNCGCCTTCTCTCAAGNAGAGCGGAACCTGATACGAATCCTCCAATGTTAGCCATTTTCTTAGCGGCTTGAATTATCTTACCTGCNACNGCCTCACCTAGTTCGGCTTGTTCTGCAAGGTCACCNGGGCTCATTACTGCTAGTGCTAGTAATTCATCAAAACCAGCTTCACGCAACTTCTCTGCGGTTGCTGGGCCTACGCCTGGAAGGTCTTCGATTGTCGCCTCAGGCTCTAGTTCCTCTTCCATTGTGATAACCTCTGCATCAGGGGCTTCTTCTTCTTTCTGCTTACTCGACTTGCTCTTTGCTGCCATGAAGCGAACTGTCCAGCCTAAGTATATCAAGGCAAGAAGGAGTCCTTANTATGGNCTTGAAAGTGGTATCTATTGAACCCATGCATCAAAAATGAGTCACTGCAAGGATGCAGTTTACTTTCACTTTACTTTCACTCTGTACGAGGGTTGACTGAGTCTTCAGAACCTTCAGGATATGCAATAGTAACATCGTTACTGACACTTACATCGTCACCATTTTCTGCAACTTCAACATTCAATTTCCATATACCTTCAACAGTATCTCTGGACGTATAGTCCCATGTCTGTGATTGCCCTTCTCCAACCGTTCCACTGTTGGATGCAATTTCTTCATCGCTAGGGTTTACTAGAGTCCAAGTGACATCAGAATTAGCGCCACCTCCAAAGAATCCACCGCTATTCGGGTTATCCACTG
>PAEE01000075.1 GCA_002701145.1 Methanobacteriota archaeon | reverse complement strand
TTCGACGGCGTGCCCGAGTACATGAATAATCAATCTCAATGGATAGGACCTGAAGTTAACTTGGGCGGATTATCACTCAGACCAACGATTTTCCTCAATTTCTTTGGCCTAGGTTTCTTCGTTACCTTCTGGCCAGCATCCTTTTATTGGGATCGCGTAAAAACTAAAATTAATCGAATGGAAGAAAAATTCCCTGATTTCTTAAGAGACTTGGCTGAATATTGGAAGGGAGGTCTGTCTATGACTGTGGCAGTTCAAACGCTGGCTACCAGTGAATACGGTGCCCTGAATGACGAAGTCAAAAAAATGAGTGACCAACTATCATGGGGTGTTTCGTTCGGGGATGTTATCGAGATGTTCGCAGTAAGAGTAGGTACTCCACTTGTAATGCGTGCTATATCGTTAATCTCTGAAGCGAATCGTGCGGGTGGTAAAATCTCCGATATTCTTGTTACAGCGGCAAATGACAGTCGCGAAATCAAGTTCCTTGAAGGTGAAAGAAAACGTACAATTTCATCATATATTTCGGTTATCTGGACTTCTTATGGTGTATTCCTAGGTGTTATTGTTGTACTGGCTAAAGTTTTCATTCCAGCTATTGCAGGTTCGAACTCAGAACCGAGTAGTGATGATGCTGCAGGGGGCGGTCAACAATTAGGAAACATGGTTATCCGAAATATCGAACCACTCTTCTTCCTGACAATTTTCTATTATGGAGTTACGATGCAAGCNTTAGGAAATGGTTCAATGGCTGGTTTGATGGCTAATGGAAGATTTAGTAGTGGNATGAAACATTCNGGAATGATGATACTTNTNTCAATGGTTTGTTTCAATCTCATTGTATTCACTCCTGANCTGATTGGTGTTACTACCCTGCCTGCTCTGAAACCTTCAGCAGGAACCTTCTCACCATGAGGTGTTNAANTGCAAAATGATGAAAATGCGCAAATTCACATCCTAGAGATGTTGACTTTGTTTTGGTTATTTTTTATGACTGCTGCATTTCTAATCACAGTTCATGTTCCTGATGANCCCAGTATTTCNATGGATGCTGAGATGCAATTTGCCGGAGAGGATGCGATTAACCTCGGTCTAGGTACAAGTTCTGAAGANNCNAANTACGACTCTAGGNTAGCAGAACTTCTTGCNTCAGGNGATAAAGATGAAGCATGTGAGTTNGTTCAGAATTATCTTGCAACNGGAGTGGAAGCTAATTGCTGGCTAGCAAAAGANTCTGCAACNTCTCAGCCATATGGNGAGACCGCTAANCCTGGCTCNAATACAGTGACTGCACACGGTTTAGTNGCAGTAGANGGNCANCTNTGGACAATAAGTCTTGACTTGTGGGAGCGTGGTGCTTGATGCGTAACAGTAGCAAGAATGACCGTGGTCAAATGTTGTTGGCGACAGGTATAGTCTTGATGATGTCATTGTTATCAATGGCAATCTTTGGAGTAAAGATGGCCGGCATTTCAATGCCTCATGATACGGCAGGAGATGATNCAATCCAAGCGTCAGGTGATATTGCTGACAATCTACCTGCTCTAACCGAAGCACGTGCTCAGATTTGGTATGATGCTGGTTTATCCGAACTTGAAAGTGTTGAAAAATCAATTAATTCACTTCATGATGATGTGCTTCATCATGGTGAAATCCGCGGTGTCGAGTTGAAATTACTCAACATAACAGTAATCGAATCAGATGGAATNGTATCTGTTAGTACAGAATTAGGAGCNGCAGACCNCAACTCAATGTTGACCAGAACCATTTCTTTTGAAATTGATTTAGATGCTTGATCAGTTGGATTTTCGCCACTCGTTCCAAGCCAGGTCAAACCAATGGTCAACCCGTTCCAATGTATCCTTGACTCTTGTTGGGTCCAAAGTATTCCAATCAGCAAGTCTTGCTTTTTCTTTCAGAGAGTCTTGAATCGTTCTGATGCGTGGTAGTGATGAGATGTATCNATCTGCATTNCTAAATGAATGACTTTCTCTTTGTTTGAGGAAACTTGTGTGCTGGGATATATCTTCGACATGCATTACAATTCCTATGGCGATTCCACCTGCATCTCGCCAAGACCGCAGTAGTCTTGCACTTGGCTCAATATGCACACCTTCTAAGATAAGGTCAATACCTTCTCTACGAGCTCTTTCAATGGTTGCCAAAACTCCTGCCTCTACCGCTTTACACGTATCCTGCCAATCAAGAACCGCATCACCNGATTCGCCTCGNGAGAACGAGGAGCGNTGTAGTGCAGGTGACTGTGAAGTGTCTACTACTCGCATTATTTCTCTAATTGCATCTGTTGAAAGAAGTCTTGCAAATGAGTGCTCATTTGCAATTTTAACTGCAGTAGTTGACTTGCCTACGCCAGTGGCTCCAGCGATTAGGACTAGAATAGGAGGTCGTCCCGTAACTTTAGTCGTCGTCGCTTCAGCGATACCTATCCTCTTCGCCATCAGACCTTGCTGTTCCTGCTGGCTAATCAAGACAACCCTAGATGGGAGAGGCTTTGAGGCAGTTCCTTCTCGCCCTCACTATGACGAGCGAACAGATGTTGATTGCTGGCGAGTGGTGTGATGCTGAAGATGGTGCTACTGCTGATGTTTTGAATCCTGCTACCGGTGAAGTAATCGCAAAAACTCCTAAAGCTACAATTGGAGATGTCGAGAAGTCAGTTTCTGCTTCAAGAGCGGCATTACAATCGAAAGATTGGGCGGCAATGGACCCTGCACAAAGAGGTAGAGTTTTACAAAAAATGGCTGCAGCAACTTATGCAAATGCAAAGAGTTTAGCCGCATTGGAATCTTCGAATAATGGTAAAACATTCCGTGAAGCCCTAAGCGAAATCCGTTATGGCGCTTGGACTTTGGAATACTTTGCAGGGTTATCTGATAAAATTGAAGGAAGCACNATCCCAGTNCCTGGAAACCGTCTGAATTANACTTTGAGACAACCTCTTGGAGTNACNGCACATATTGTGCCGTGGAATTTNCCGCTACAACTTGCAATNCGTTCTATCGCACCCGCTNTAGCAGCGGGTTGTACTGTAATCGCTAAGCCAGCATCTTGGACNCCNCTNTCNCTNCTNGCNTGGGCTAAGGCNATGGAAGATGCAGAAGTNGGCNTNCCNNCTGNNGTACTTACANGTAATCACAGGCTCTGGTGGCNTAATTGGAGACGCTCTAGCAGGNCACTCTGGAGTTGATGGAGTAGTTTTGACNGGTGGAGTTCCAACCGGTCAGGCAGTTATGGCTAAGGCCAGTGAGAACCTAACNCCCGTAACNCTTGANCTCGGTGGAAAGGGTGCAAATATTGTATTCTCNGATGCTAATTTNCGNCANTGTGCNAAGGCNATCTGCTTTGGTATATTCATGAATGCAGGACAGATGTGTTGGGCTGGTTCNCGACTCATTGTTCACGAAGATGTTCACGATGAATTGGTAGAAGCAGTAGTCGCTGAGATTTCCAAGTGGCCAGTTGGGCCAGGAATGGAAGAAGGAGTTCGTATGGGNAGTATGGTCCATACAACTCATCGTGATGATGTACTAAACATGCTTGCNAAGGGATTNGAGCAAGGTGGAGAAGTAGTNTGCGGTGGAAACGCATTAGACCGTGAAGGAGCATTCATGGAAGCNACAGTAGTCACNGGAGTGTCTGCTGATAATCTACTATTCCAAGANGAATTATTCGGGCCTGTTCTTGCAGTAACCAAGTTTAGTGAGGATTCAGAAGCACTTGCANTAGCNAATAATACACCATTTGGATTATTGAATGGAATTTGGACAAACGACCTATCTCGTGCTCATCGCTTTGCAAGAGATGTTGAGTCTGGTATGGTCAGTATCAATGAGTACCCGATAACTTTCCCTCAAACAGCCTTCACCGGCTGGAAGAAATCTGGTATTGGAATCGAGCAATCGAAGGATGCCCTCAATTTCTATACCAAGGTAAAGAACGTCAATGTGAAGTTGTGATTCTATGAATGTAAGCCAAAAAGACGGCGTTACTGTAATCCAGTTGACTGGAGGCTCAGCCACCCAATCCTTCAGTAGAGAATTTATTCCTAAAATTAGGGACGTAATTTTGGAACACATAGGATGCAAAGCAATTGTCATTACAGGTGAAGGGCGATTCTTTTCCGCAGGTGCAGACCTTGTAGCATTCCAAAAGTCGATAGATGAAGGCAATAGTGTGGAACTGATCAGATATCTCACTGGCATACTGCACCCTCTTCTCTTGAAGATGCGAACTTCAGAGACAATTTTCGTAGCCGCCCTAAATGGTGCTTCAGCAGGAGGGGGACTTGGACTGGCACTTGCATGTGATGCAAGAATAGCAAGCCCAGGCGGTAAGATGGCTGCTTCATATTCCGGTATCGGGCTTTCCCCAGATGGTGGAACTACCTGGCTATTACCAAGACTTGTTGGTGAGCAAGTAGCGAGGAAGTTTTTCTTTGAAAATGAAGTTTGGAGCGCTGAAGAAGCATTTGCCAAAGGTGCCATCGATGAAGTAGTTTCAGAAGATTCCCTAATTGAAAGAGCGGTCGAAGTTGCTAACACTTGGTCGCAATGGGGTAGTCATACCAAAGAAGCAACCAAGCATCTCTTACTCACTCAAAATGTCAATGACCTTGAAACTCATCTAAAGCATGAGAGAACATTGATTGAAGCAGCAGGAACCACATCTGCATTCGCAGAAGGAATAGATGCTTTTCTGAACAAACGTAAACCCGATTTCTCAGACAAAGAGTGAACCTCATAGCTAGGAAATGCGGTATTTGCAGACAGGAAGGACATGACCGAAGGTCTTGTCCTAAACCTGAAAAGGCCTCAGACAACGGACCTTTGGTTGTCGATAATTTTCATACTTATCTTGGACTATTTCTCTTTATGATTACCAAGGGAACTTAGCAGACCAAATAATCAGGTCATTAAGTATGACTTGGATTCCAAGGAATACCGAACCAAGTAGCATTATTTTTGAACCGTCTACTCCGTCTTGCATAGCTCCATATGCAAGGAGTCCTAACATTATATTTCCAACAGACGCCAATGCTAGGATTCCAATAACCAAAATTGGTGTCCAAGAGTATGAATTATTCATGTGGAAAATCGTACTGTCAATCCANAGCATTGATGGAATCAAGAATAGAGCATATGCGAGTAACAACCTCATGCCACCATTACCATCCGATTCACTCCATGGCCATCTAAGAGATTCGAATACCGCAACATCGAGTTTGAATAATGCAACCCACCAGTACATCATGTATCCAATTGCAGCAATGAACATGAATGGGACGATGTACGTAATCCAGGTTTCTGGAACTCCTCCCCATAATGAGTCCCAATCATCCAAGCGAGAAAGAGCGAATGCGTAACTGATCAAAACTAATGGTCCAGCGACGAAAGTGAATTTTCGAATGAATTCCCTAGAGACTTCCATAGCCTGTTCTATTGGGGTTAGCACTTAATGGGTTGTACTTTTCTTTGGACAAATTATTGAATTGTTATTGNTTCAGTTCCAGCCAAGGAAGCAATGAATAATGTAGCACACATGAATCCAATTCGGAAACTCATGTTCGATGGTCTTGCTGTCAGTTCTTAATTCTGATTAAAAAATCATCAAAAAGTAAGTTTTGTTGTTTTTTGTTATCAAATTTTCCCATTAATCATCAAAAAATAACAAAATAAGGCCGTAATGCTATTTTATACTTAATTAAATTAACATTAAGTAAAAGAGTTTGTGACACTATTATGCGGCTATTGCATAATTCCATGCCAATAATTGGTATAAAACACCAATACCTTTTTAACTAATGACTGATTAGGGTATTATGCAGCGGGGAAATGGTGGTACTATGCAAATACAAATTTTCACTAGGTTGGGTCGACATCGTCGTCGAGTTCGGTCTTATGAGCGTTAACCAATCCAACTGTAATACAGAAGCCTCCAAATGGAGAATTTCGATTAAGCCTAGTTTAGGCAATCTTTCCGAAGTAGGTTTCGCGTTCAAAAAGAACGTAAATCAAGCCAGAAGGGGGTGTGGTGTAGTGGATAGCATAAGTGGTTTCGAACCTCTTGATCCCGGTTCGAATCCGGGCACCCTCACTGGCTTGATACTTTTTCAGGGTATGTTGTAGTGGATATCAAGTCAGTTTGCGGAACTGTCAACCCGGGTTCGAATCCCGGTACCCTGGCCAATTCAAAGGTGATAATATGAAAATAAAAATGAAAATAAAAAATGAAAAAGAAGAGACTGAAACAAACCCTAGGGTTGTTTCAATGAATGGTGTTTCAGGTTTTTGGAAACACCCCAGGTATGAAAATTGTTGGATTTACAATGGTAGAATGCCAACGAGTAATTGCTGGATTTACATCAATGACAATGATGTCCAGATTCTCAATGTGATGGTTTACAATCCAGAAGATAGGAAATGTGGTTTTGGTAGTCAGATGATTTCAGACATAAGATTAGCATTTCCACAAATTCACATATGGGTAGACACATGGAATTGCTCAAGACCATTTTGGCAGAAAATGAAGCTTAGAGGAATGATTAATTCTATCGCGAATGATTACTCCTGGCCTTGTGCCAATACTACATGCACAACATGTCATGAAGACAGGCCTGATTATTCAAGGAGGTCTAGATTTGACTGAAGCAAGTGATTACAACCCTTGGGAGCATATGAAATGGGAATTAGATTTAGATTCGTTTGAATTCATAATTTCTGCATTCGAGGAATATAACAGAGAGAGTAGTTCTGACTGGCTATGGCCTGAAGACATTGAAGAAATCTCTATGTCGATGAAGTCTGAAGGGGATTTAACTTCAGCTCAGAAGAGTGTATGGATTAATTTTGCGAAGTCTATTTGCGAAAGTGACTCAATCTCAATTTCTGAGAACACATTTACGATTATCGGTAAGCATGGATCTAAGTTTACTTTCGATGCAAGTCTTGAGTTCTCTAGGTGGCTGGCTCCAAACAGCCTGAGTTCTCATGAAATTGGACTTTCTAATCTCAAAAGAGGCGTCAGAAATAAATATATTTTGGGAGATTATATGGCTAATCTAGAAGCATCATCTGCATCTTGGAAAATAGAAACGGGTAGCGAATACGATGGCCTAGGTTTCCAAAGCTTCCCTGAGCATATGAGTAGTCTTGAGTTAAAGGAATATGAGGCATACAGCACTCATATATTCCCTTCAGGTGACACATTTATTGAATCGATTTCTTTGATGATAAATCAATTGCTTGAAGATGAAGATATTTGGGATATTTTACATCAACAAGAAGTTGATAGAAGAAAATTCAATGAAGAATATGACAGAAAATGGCCAAATGGTAGGCCTGATGATTGGATGTATTTGTGAGGTGGAAAAATGAGTAAAAAAAATAATGAAAAGAAAAGTGAGAAAAAAGATGGAAAGGTAGATGATTTACTGGATTTGGTTAGAAATTTCTTCAAACTCCAGAATCAGTATAACCATTTCAGAATTGAAGAATATAAAGAATGGAATGACGCGGTTTGTGAATGTCCAATCTGTGTGGATTATACTGTTCAAACATGTGATGATGAAGAGCCGAAATACTGCAAGGGTTTCAAGGAGGAATGGGAATGACTGTGATTTGGAAACCCAACCCTTCAGCTCCTCTTTGGGATGAAGAAAGCAGTGACGAGCCAGCAGGCCCGCATTTCCAAAATGTCGAATTGAATCACATTTTACAGAGTGGTCCGACCTGTGTACCCACTACTTTGGCAATGATTGCTAGAAGTACAGGGGCAGATGTCGGTCCTGACGATTTCAAACCAATTATCAATTCACAATCACCTCACTCTTGGTCAAAAGCTCTAGAACCGTATGGATTCCAGTTAGCATATTGTAACCAAGATTTGAGAAGGTTGGATTACTATATTGATGAATTAATTGCTTATGATGATTTATTTTTGGTAAGTTTCTATTCAGTTGACCCCCCATCTGATCCAGATGGAAATGGCAAATTGTGTACTTCCCATATCGTTACTTTGCATAGGAATCAAATCTATGACACGGCGAAAAGAGGTTTCTTTGGAGTGAGCAAAGCAAAGCAGTACTCAAGGCTTGATAGGCAGACTAAGAGGATATTCAGAGTGGTTCCTTTTGGACACCCTAGGAGGGTATAGGTGGTAACATGATGTGGAAAAATGGAGAATTATTTGCTTCTGTTCCGATGCCCAAGGCGGAAGGCAGACCGTTGATTGTAAGTCATCCTGCAGCAGATTTGAATTACATAAATTCGTGGTCAATAATGGTTGAAAACTCTGAACCATTCATCCTATTTTGTGACGAATTAGGTCCAAGGTATCCAGACGATTTGCCATTCATTGAAGATAGCCTTAGGCATGAATACTTCTCAAGAATTGCAAATCCATTAACCGGTGGGAGAGCGTACAGGAACCCTGGACTCGGATATCAGAATATGCTTGTCCATAGGCAAAAAGATGCAGTTGAAGGTATGCTTGATTTACCACTTGTAGATATTTTGTATGTAGATTGGCTCGAACCTTTTTCTCAAGGAAGTGGACCATCATCCTTCAGTGAAATAATGCCGAAATTGGCTAGAAACGTTAGGGATGGAGGTTTGATAATATTGGATAGGAAACACGCTGATGTAGTACCTTCATGGTTTGCTTACTCGAATTTACTTCTTAGCACTTCTAATGATGTTTGCATTGAGCACATAGGTAGGGGTGAATGGTTAATTCCGTCTGTAGACTTGCCACATACCGGGGATATCATCGCAGAGGTATTCAGAGTTTCAAACAATTTAGAGCAAACTGGAGTGGAGGATTTTCTGGCTTCTTTGATGATGGAAAGAAGATTAACTGCTGAACAATTGATGAAAATTAAGTACAAATTACCTGCGAGATGGCCCGGTCATCCCGATAGGGATGATTGGATGGAGAGGTACATGGATTATCTCGACAATCCTGAAATCGGAGAGCCGTACCTACCCTGTCCTCCTCATAGTTCATGGACAATTGACGAGTATTCTACCTGGGTTCAATCCTTAATTGATAATCCTAGTCAATTAAGACCAATAAAAAGAATCGAAAGAACATTTGATTTTGGAATCAAAGTCACTTTGGTTAATGGTGATATGAAAGATCACCTTGATTGGCTTCTTTGGAACGATGCTAGCGTGATAACTAGAAGCAGATTGATGAGTGATTTCTTGTCCAAATGTTGTTGGTTACAGAATAGGGCTGTCAATTTGCAGCCGGAGTGGGAAAGACCGTTAATCACGAATTTGAGATGGTCAGAACCAAATTCAACATCTAACTTGACAGCTAAATTATTGGACTTGGCAAAAAGCCCAGTAGCAGCTACAATCGTTCATGGTGAAGCAACATTAGAACAACTGAAAACTGAATTGAAAAACTATGAGGGTGATGTCGAGCACCTCATCATATTTTACAAAGATGAATTTGATTACTCAAATTAAATCCGGCAAAAACCTCTTCAATAAGGAGAATAAGTGAACGGCATGCGTCGATGTTGGATACTGGTT
Organism: Methanobacteriota archaeon; assembly: GCA_002701145.1. Taxonomy (GTDB): domain Archaea; phylum Thermoplasmatota; class Poseidoniia; order Poseidoniales; family Poseidoniaceae; genus MGIIa-K1. The sequence goes on along the minus strand of PAEE01000075.1, from coordinate 134 downwards.
AGCATTTTTTTGTTATCATCTTTTGTTGGTTTTAGTTCATACAATTTCAATTCTGAATTAGGAATAGAAGTTATGGAGTTTGGAGATTCTAAGGATGAACCATTTACACTTTACAACGAGTGGAACCTTCAACC
>PAEE01000074.1 GCA_002701145.1 Methanobacteriota archaeon | reverse complement strand
GGTCAACCTTCAAGGTGTTTATCGTAGGGCCTTAGTCTGTGCCGAAACTAATCGTAGCCGACGAAAATGAAGGTCGGCGCAATCTTCTCGCTGGTACTTTAGAGCGTGCTGGTTACGAAGTTACTAGGGCTGGGACCTTAAGACAGGCAGAAGGAACGGCACTTGCAACAATGCCTGAAATCGTCCTTATTGACGGTGAATGGAAATCAGGAGATGCAATCGATGCATCTCAAAGATTGATGTCAGACCCAGAGTTTGCATTCAAATGTAGAATTGTAATTCTATCAAGGGTTGATTCAGAGGAATACTTGATGTCTGCTGCGAGGGCCGGAGTGAATGAAGTAATCACCAAGCCGGTTGATATGAACAAATTATTGAGTCAATTGGAAAAGCATTCGAAGAAACAATTCGTTCCACCTCCTGCTGATGTCGTAGATGCAGCCGGCAAAGGAGGAGCGGGAACCTTTGATGTTTCAATGGTGATGAGCGATGGACAATGGGCTCTCCCGATGCTGAAAGGCATAGTAACTCCCGAAAAAATCAATGTTGATTTCATCAATGAGATTCTTACCCAACTTGGCGAGGAAGGGATCAATGTAGATGAAGGTCTTGACCCATCGTTGATGTCCAATGTCTTGAGAGTAGCATTGAACAATATCGTGAAGGATTTGGATGTGCCTGAAGAACAGAAGGAAGGTGGTCAAATCGCCACAAACCTTCCCACTGCCAAAAAGAGTGCAAAATTAGGTTCTAAATCAGCTACTAGCAAGGTTACTGGCGGAACGATGGAAGATATTCTTCAAGGTCAAGCGGATGGAATCGCTTCGGAAATTGAGAATGTAATGGATGGTATTTTAGACGAAAAACCAGACTTAGTGGCAATTATTCCAGACCATGATCAAGTAGTAATCGACCCAGCAGTCTTAGAGTTTACACGATTAGTCACCGAAACAGCACATGAATTGATGTGGGATTTGGGTCGGCCTGGAAATGTTAGTGACCTAACATTACTGACCCGTGTTGAAGATATCACTGAGATGCTAGGTGATGTTCTGTCGTCACTTCCTGAAGGAGAGGAAGAGGAATGATGAGTGANTCAGANAAAAANTGGGCNTTCTGGGCACTATCATGNGCTTTCTTNGTNGACTTCCTCGGTTATGCTTTCATCGTACCAATACTCCCTTCTTGGAGGGCTGAATTTGCNTTATCNAACACTGAAGCAACNGCNTTGGTATCTCTTTGGGCTGTTCCACTTTTCCTNCTAGGNCCTTACACTGGTAGGGTTACNGACCGACTAGGNGCAGGTCGNACNATATTATTTTCATTATTTGCATTAACAATAGCGTCATTGCTTTACTTAGTTGCCATGAAGGTCACTTCTGTTGATGGTTTCATCATTNTAGCAATTGCTCGNTTAATTCATGGCGCATCAGGGGCNGCAATTTTGACNGCAGGNTTTGCNGCAGCNAGNGATATTTGGCCNACNAANTTTGGNGAAATGTCNGGNAAGCTNATNGCNATGGCNACNATTGGTGGCNTGATGGGNCCNGTNGTTGGNGGNGCCACATANACANTCGGGCCCGAATATGCTTTCATTGGTCTTGCNNTNATTACAGCTTTAATCATCCCNGTAGTCTATGTTACCACTAAGGAATTNGGTCANGGAAGTCAACCCGCTCAAGGTTCTGTNCCNCTCAAAGTGTTCATTCAAAACCCNGTATTGTTCAGAATAGGCTTGCTTGTAATGATGACAACATTGGCAACCGGNGCTCTAGAAGCAGGNGTTCCATTATTCTTGAAGGATAATCTTGGCCTAAATGCTGCATGGATTGGCGCAGTATTACTGGTAATGGTTGTTGCTCAAGGCTTAGGTGGATGGCTTTGGGGAGTATTAGTCGACCGTAATGGGCCTGTTAAGTACATGATTTTCGGATGGAGTATAGTGACCATTACTATGATTGCAGCGGGATATGTTGCACACACGATTGCTGATGCAGTTCTTGCTGCATATTGTATTATAGTGATATTAGGAATATTCCAATTTGCCATATCCGCCGCCCAAGTCCCGATGTTACCTATGGTTGATGCTGCTACAACCCAAGTTTATGGCAAAGGTGGAGCAGGTCTTGCATTCGGTGCTTTTGGTACTGCTTGGGCTGCTGGAACGATAGTTGGTCCAATGGTGATCGGCCCTGTTTACGATTATACTGACTCGTGGGGAATAACACTCGGAATTCTTGCAATTCCGATGGCGATTGGATTAATTATCACTCTGACAAACCGGCAACTACTGAGTGATTGTTACAATTCTGAAATGTCAAAACGCCTTGAATCTAATGATATGCCATAATGGCATGGCTGATAAGAAAAAGCCTACTCGGCGTAGTGGGATGGACCATGACTCAAGGACAATTACCGCCGATTCGTGGAACAGATTGGATTGCAAAATCCCCTTTGCAGTTCACTAACTCTTTACCAGCAGATGCTGCTCAAGGAGAGTTACTTCGCTTCACTGCAGAGCGACATGATGGCCATTTGCAACTTGTAGGCGCTGTTTGGGACTTTGTCCATCGTGGTGAAGCATCCTTTGATGGAGAGGCTTGGCATGATTTCTCTAGTCGTTTTGTTGATGCCTTGAAGCAAGGACTCACAGGCAGGATGAAAGTCAAAGGCCTGACTGAAGGAGAAATCATCCCTCAAAGAGATACTGAATTACATCTTGGTAGAAGAGGCGACCGTTTTATTGTCGATGTTTCCTTGTGTTTACGCCGACTTGCTCACTACATGTCGATAACTACCGATATGCGGATGGAATGGCAGCGTATGATGACAAGAACCAGAGGACTTGATCTACATCTGAAAGAAATATTTGCAGATGGAATGGATACTCCAGATGGAGGGAAGTTTGGTGGCAAAGGATTCCGCTCAACATGGCAAGAAGGATGCGTAGCAGCCGCAACTGCTCTAAAACGTAACCGAGATAACACTCCTGGCTCNCCTTATGATGGCGACTATATCGCTCCGATGATTAGAGATATTGGATTGTGTATGGCGATGGGAGATACTCCTGCTGACATTATGACAGCTCAGATGGGTAAAATAGACTCGGTAATGAATGGTGGAATCGAAGGAGCGGGTGGTAGAGATCTGCATGTAGGGTGTTTCCACAGAGGTGTATTACCTCCAACCGCTCCACTGCCAATCGCCTCAGTAACAATGACTGGAATGGCTCTATCTGCATGGAAGAGAAAGGAAGAGAGATTTCACCTAGCATGTATCGGAGAAGGCTCCTCATCCTCGGGAGAATGGTGGGAGGCTCTGAATCTAGCAGCAACTCGCGGCTTGCCAATTTCCTACATTTTGCAAAATAACCAGATAGCACTTGATACTCCTCCTGTTAACCAATCGAATGTTGAATTATGGGCAGATAAGGCAGTCGCTATGGGTATGCCATCTTGGACAATAGATGGTTCNGACCCAGCATCTTGGCATGCATCGGTTGCTTGTGCTCGTGAATTCGCATTATTTGGCGGAGGACCAACTCTAATTCATGTTGAAACTATGCGAGGTTGTGGCCACGCCCATCACCATGACGACCTGTACCTCGGTGCACCATCTGGAACTCCACCTGGATATGTCGATAAGGAATTATTATCCTACTGGGAAGCAAAGGACCCAATACCAACTCATCGCAATCTTCTGCTTTCTTTAGGAGTGACTGAAGATGAATTATCTGAAATGGAAACCGAAGAGCAGGAATTGGTAGATTCTGCTAGAATGCATGTTGAAGAAATGGAATGGGCAGACCCTTCTACTGTCACAATAGGCATAACTTCTCTTCATGATGCCGATTCTCATGAAGACCATTTGAAACGTCTTTCAGGCTCTGTTACCCGGANTGAAGCGAGCCCAGTACTTGATGTAGGTGAGTGCTTACTAGAGTATGAAGAAAAAGGTGGTTGGACATACTCGAGAGCGATTCAACAGGCTATGTGTGATATCGCTGAACAATATGGAGACTCGACAATTTTCATGGGAGAGGATATGGAAGTTGCAGGTGCATTTGGAATGAATATTCCTTTGAAAGCGAACGGACATCAAGACAAGTTACTCGATATGCCTCTCTGTGAGGCCGTAATTATCCATTCAGCAACCGGTGCAGCATTATCCGGTCTGAGGCCGATGGCAGAGATTCAATTCGGCGGTTTTGCGGCTCTTGCCCATAATGCTCTTCTGAATAATGCAGCAATGCTACGTTGGCGCTGGGGCGCAAATGTGCCACTGACCGTTAGGATTCCATTAGGTGCAAAAACCAGAAGCGGTCCTTTCCATGCAAATATGATTGAGTCTTGGTATGCCAATGACCCAGGTCTTGTTGTATTAGCTCCAGGAACTCCTCAAGATGCATATGACCTGTTAAGAGAGGCTGCTGCACTAGATGATCCAGTATTATTCCTAGAGCACATAGGACTGTATGGTCTTCGAGGAGGACTTACTGGCTGGGGGCAAAATATCAATCAAAAGGTCAACACGGAACCAGTCAAGAAAGCGATTGAGTCTGGAGAGAGACTCAAAATCGGTAAAGCCGGAGTTGTTAGAGGTGGCAGAGACCTCACTTTGGTAACATGGGGTGCTATGTTGCATATTGCTAAATTAGCAGCCGATGAGTTGTCAAAAGAAGACATAGAAGTAGAGATAATTGACGTTAGAACACTGATTCCGTTCGATGCTGAAACATGTGTNNCAAGTGTAACNCGAACTGGCCGTCTTGTAATCTTNCAAGAAGGTCAATGGTTTGGNGGAATNGCNCACTCAATGCAGTCTAGGATNATGGAAGAAGCNTTCTATGCTCTTGAATCAGCTCCGCTNGTAATCGGAGCATTAGATACGCCTGTACCGTTCTCTCCTCCACTTGAGAACCATACNGTNCCTAGTTTAGAACACGTCATCAAAGCTCTTCGTCAAGTGGCTCAGGGATGAAGTTTGAAAGTACTGCTCCTATTACTGGNGCNACGGTATATAGAATTAAATTNCCACTNTCNGTAACTATGTTTGGACCTAAAGTCCTAGCCGGNTTCATACTTGAACCAGTGAATTCTCCGAAAAAGAACGAGATTACTGCAACCATTAATCCAACACCAAAAGCCAGTGTGAACAAACTGGATTCTCTGCGTACCAATACGTGAATAGAATACATCAGAAGTAAGGTAATAATAATTTCAATACCCCAAGTTAGTGGTATCGATACCGAAGGAGTGGTTGCCCCGTCCACCACTATCATTGCTGCAAACCAAGCACCAAGGCATTGAGAGATGATGTATCCGGGGAGTGCTTCAGTTTCCAGGTCGCCCTTTGCCGCAAATGCTATCGAAACAGCCGGATTGATGTGTGCTCCTGAAATTGGTTGAAAAATCATAATTGCTACGAATACAGCTATTCCAAATGTGATGCTGATAGCCAAGTGGCTCCATCCTAAAGCGACAGATCCACATCCTAATAGTACCAACAAAAATGTGCCACTAAACTCGGAGAGGTAGCGGCTCCACACATTCAACTCCAGTGCAAATCGATTCATGATATTTGGCTTTAATTCTGAGCAATCCTAAAGGATAGTTGTTGCAACCCCAATTCATGGGGGAGGATGTAAATGAGCAAGGTATTGGCGCTCTTTTACAGTGGAACGCCCTCTTAGTTTCATTTGCTTTATTTCTAACATTGGCAATTCTTGGAACAATTACCGCAAAAAACGATTGGACAAATATTGGAATTCTAATCATTTTGATAGTAATTGCATTAGCGTTACTGATTACATCTGCGGATTTCTTCGTTGAAGGTGCTAAGGGTCTCGCTAGAAGGGCCGGTATGGCGGAGGTAGTTATTGGTCTGACAATAGTCAGTATTGGTACGTCACTGCCAGAGATACTTGTTACGGCAACAGCATCAGCATCAGCAGAAAACGACCCAGCATTGATGGATTTGGCAATAGGCAATATCTATGGTTCAGTATTGGTGCAAATAACATTAGTTTTGGGAATCGTAGTTGCTTTCAAGCCCCTCGATATTAGGCCAGCATGGTTGCGCAGAGACGGTCTGTTGATGCTAATGTCTATCATTTTACTAACCGGTTTACTTTGGGAAGGTGGAGAACTTTCACGAATTGAAGGTGCAATTCTTTGCTTAATCTATGCTGTCTATATCATGTGGCTGCTGAATGACACTGAAAAGATAAGGTCGGATGAACTTGAGTTGGTTGAAGAAATAAAATCTACGGAATTCAGTTGGACTGGCACTGCTTATTTCACGATGGTAGTTGTCGGTCTTTTTATGGCGGTATATTCCGCAAATCAATTGGTTCAATACGCATGTTTGATCGCTGAGAAATTGAATGTTCCTCATGCAATCGTAGGTACAACGATGTCTGGTCTTGGAACCTCTCTACCTGAATTGACAGTGGCTATGGTTGCAGTAAGAAAGAGTCAGGGTGTAGCAATTGGTACATTGATTGGCTCCAACATTACCGACCCACTACTTTCGATTGGTATTGCGGCAATGATATCTCCAATGTCTATAACTGAAGCATCATATGATTTGACAATGCATCTAATCATTCCCGCAACATTGGTTGGTGTCTCATTGTGTCTTGCAATGATGTGGACTGGATTTAGGTTTAGCAGATTAGAAGGTGGGATTCTGATAGCGTTTTATTTGATATTCTTAATACTGATAGAATTACAGCGTCAAGGTTACTTGACGATTTAATGTGAATAGTACTGCTTATGCGCCATGGCCCTGTGGGGCAAACATGGTCGACTTCCAATTAGATGAGATGCAGGAGATGCTTCGAGACCTAGCAAGAGAATTTGCTATGGAAGAGATACGCCCTCATGCAGAGCACTGGGATGCTAATTCTGAGTATCCAAAAGATACGATTAACGCAGCACATGAGATGGGATTATTGAATCTGCATATTTCTGAAGATTATGGTGGACCTGGGTTGGGTTCCATGGAAGAAGTCCTTGTCAATGAAGAATTGGCTTGGGGCGACCCTGGGTTTGCAACTGCGGCTTATGCAACAAGTCTCGCCTGTGCTCCTTTGATTACTGGNGCTACACATGAACAGAAAGACAAGTACCTGCGAATGGTTGCTGAAGATGGTGCCCTCGCATCATATGCAATAACCGAACCAGGCGCTGGTTCTGATGTCGCTGCTTGCAAAACTTTAGCGATTAAAGACGGTGATGAGTATGTCATCAATGGTTCAAAAATGTGGATTACCGGTGCAGGTAAAGCAGACTGGCTATTCGTATTAGCAAAAACAGCACCCGATGCTGGTTACAAGGGAATGTCTGGGTTCATTGTAGATGCAAACACCCCTGGTCTTTCTTTGGGCAAGAAAGAGAATAATATGGGACAGAGATGTTCCGATACACGCTCTATTACATTCGATGATATGCGAGTTCCTGCTGAAAATTTGTGCGGCGGCTCAGAATCCGGAGGCTGGATGAACGCCATGAAAGCATTTGATATGAGCCGGCCGAATATTGCCGCACACGCAACAGGACTTGCTCGTGCAGCATATGAGCACGCCTTGCAGTATTCTGGTGAACGCCAAACCTTTGGTAAGCCACTTCACCGTCATCAAGCAATTCAATTCATGCTTGCAGATATGAAAACCAAAATCGAAGCTTCTAGGATGCTNACCTGGAAATCAGCATCAGAGTCAGATGCTGGTATCGTTAATACTGAATCTGCAGCACATGCCAAGAGGTTTGCAGCAGACACAGCCATGGAAGTAGCAACAGATGCCGTTCAAGTCTATGGTGGATATGGCTATTCTGAAGAATACCCTGTCGCCCGATTAATGCGTGGCGCTAAGGTTATGCAGATCTATGAAGGAAGTAGCCAAGTACAACGCATGATTATCGGTCGTGAGATTACAAAGGGCCTGTGATAAAATGGCAAAAGGCATTCCAGCCATCATTTTGGCTGCGGGGGAATCCTCAAGATTGGGACAACCTAAGGCCTTGGTTCAATGGAATGATGAGTCTTTAGTGTCCCGTTCTGTACGTATATTCCAAGAATGTGGTTGCAATCCAATAATTGTTGTAACACGTTCTGAATTACAAATTGACATAATGCTCTCTTGTGAAGAGGCAACCGTTGTTGTAAATCCTAAGCCAGAAGATGGAAGAACGGGTTCTTTGCAAGTTGGATTAATATCTCTGATGAGTGAATTAGGTCGAACTCCTAGAAGGGTATTCGTATCTCCAGTCGATAGATGTGGGTGGAATGAAAAGACAATTTTAGCCTTACTAGATTGCAATAGTAATACTTCGCCATCCCCAAGTGGTCACCCATTATTGCTATGCGATGTTGAAAAGGTTCTTTCTCTCAATAAGAACGATTCATTGAGAGACCAGTTGGAAATCGTCAAGATTACAGCCCCCGGTGAACATATGAATATCGACACACCCGCCGATTTGGAGGGGCTTAAGTGACTGCGAGAACATTGCAATGGGCCCTTGATGAGGTTTCAAAGAACCGTAAAGTCGCTATAGCGAGCGTCGTATCAACTTCAGGCTCTGTGCCAGGTAAAGTTGGAGCAAGATTAGCTCTGAGCGATTCTGCAATAGTNGGCACAGTAGGCGGTGCAGGACTAGAAATGAAAGTAATTTCTCGTTTGAAAGAATTGTTACAAATTTCACTCAAGCCATCGGGAGAAGTAGTCACATATGGACTGAATAAAGGTGCCAAGGGCTATGAAGTGACGCCACTGGACAGTCTTTGCGGCGGCCGTGTAACAGTCGCCTTGGAGGTTCTGATTCCAATGCCACATATTCTACTAATGGGAGGAGGTCACTGTGCTAAAGCAATCGCAGATGCTTGTTTACCATTAGATTGGCAGTTTTCAGTTCAGGATTCAAGGGCAGATTATGCTAGCTTGGATGGAGCGGTTGAAACACATCACTCTTGTCCGAAGGATTTTTTGATGAATGAAAACTCTGAATCACTTTCTAGGTTTAGCGATATTCTATTGCTAGGTCATGATTGGAAAGAGGACGAAGAAAGGCTACTGGGGCTATTATTTGCAGGGTATTCAGGTCGATTAGGAGTCATTGGCTCAAAATCGAAGTGGAAATCATTCACTAAAGTGGCGCTTGATGCTGGAATATCTCAAGATAGTTTAGACCAAGTCAATTGTCCAATTGGCCTAGACATCGGTGCAGAGAGTCCTGAAGAGATCGCAATAGCGGTACTAGCCGAAATATTGGCAGGGCACAAAGGAATCAATCTTTGAACAGAGTTTCTCTGTAGTGCCTTAATTCCTCTATCGATTCGATAATATCATCTAATGCACGATGTGCTTCTTTTTTGTGATGTCTAGGATTATCTGGGTACCATCTATTTGACAATTCTTTAATCGTTGAAACATCAATTATTCGATAGTGTAACAACTCTAAAACCTCAGGCATTTCCTTTGCAAGAAACGCCCTATCATTGTGGATTGAGTTGCCACATANAGGCGGAGTGCCTGCTTCTATATTTTCTTTCAGAAAGTCACAGGTCTGAGTTATTGCTTCTTGTAAAGTAACTCCTTCATTGCGAACTCTNTCTACAAGTCCCGATGAAGTATGGTGAGTTGTATTCCANTCATCCATGTTATCNAGTAATTCATCATCGACCTNGATTGCAAGGTTTGGACCTTGTGCGATGATATTCAATTCACCATCNGTAATGATAGTTGCAATTTCAATGATNGATTCTGTTTTTAGATCTAGACCGGTCATCTCTAAATCCATCCAAACCATTTCTCCCGCCATATTACTCCCACTATATTCGAGTGTTTCATAATGGCGGATGATTATTCAAGGAGTTCCATCAGGCGGTANCATGCTGCGAACTCTATTGCTTGCCGTTTTGATGGCCAGCGCTAGTCTTGCAGGTTGTTTTGGAGAAGAAGAGTTTGAACTGACCCCTAACGAGGACAATCAAAGTACTGAATTCCGTCCATACACNGTAATNGCTCCAATAGACACCGGAATTAATCCTTATCACAACCATTTCCAGACCGATGAGATTTTGCCAGATTGGTTTATNGAAGATATGCAGACNACTATAATCTGNAATCTAACTCAGGAAGGAACATATCAAGANCGNGTNGATGCAGACCGTGCAACATGCTGGGATACTATCACTGCTAGCGATATTGTATACTTCCCTGGTACCAGAATCTTTGCGCAATCACCNGATGGNGGTACACCGACTATGATTCTTGATGACCCAAATGANGGTCATGGAACTGCAGTAACCGGTGCTGTAATTGATGCTGACCCNGATGCAATAATTTTCTTCGTTGAAGGATTTAGTGAAAATGCAGTAAANACNGCTGGTAATCATCCGATGGTTGATGTTATCACAACATCATTNGGAGCTATAGGTTCCCTTCCCGTNCCTGGAATTGAAGATGCTACAAAAATAGCCGTGGTAGAAAATCACAAGATTCACACNGGCGCAGCAGACAATACCCCNTCACCAGCGGTTCAGGATGCTACTGCAGGCCCTCCATGGTCGATTGGAGTTTCAGGNTATGCTGAAGGTGATGANGACCAAAAAGAGACAATGTCCGGNTCTTATCCNGANATGGCTTCTGACTGGACACAAGTATTGCCAAANCATGACGATGTAGATGGTTATCATGAGACNTCAGGAACTTCTTTTGCAACGCCTAGGACTGCTGGCTTTTTAGGNCANATAATGACTTCACTAAGAGCCGAATTCAGCGATAATGGNTCCGGNGGCAGAGATGGNTTCCTAGTCGATGGAGATGTTCAAATCACTAATTCAGATATTCGTAATGCNCTGAATCTTTCTGGATGGTATCCTTCTTCAGATTCTTGGGACCCAAGTGGAGGAACTACNCCTATCAGCCCTATTTTACCATGCACGCAAGTGGGTTGGGGTGTACTGAATTGGTCNAATATCGACCCAATGATTCAACATTTGAATGGCAGCTCAACCTTACCTTCACGTAGCAGTGATGTCAACTCCTGTATGGAGGCTAACCAAGCGGCTAGGGAAGCCTACTGGGGCGCTTATCCTGCTGAGCAGGAATAATTACAATTCCTNGAAGTCGATCTTCAAGTTTCCATTTGGTGCAATNGATACAACNGGTTGGAAGCCNTCNTGCGGNNTNGNTGCCAGAGANTTCTGTATCGCATTTAGTACAGATGGATCCAACTNNAAATCATAATTGTAATGCACTGGAATTGGTGCTNNAACNGGTTNGGGAGNACTGATTGCCTCTNNGATTTCCTTCTCTAACAAAGGCATAGTAGNACTGACTTCTTCCAAGACCTCTAAGAGTTCATCGTCATCTACTTCCTCTTCAATATCTTCAGAATCCTCTTCAGGTTCTTCTTCNNCNNATTCTTCCTCTTCTTCAACAGATTCCTCTTNTGTTACAGGTGCAGGTATCACAATATCTTCACTCTCGTCATTCATTGACTCAACAATTGCATCCTTAATTTCAGTATATTNTTCACTGAAGATAGTTGATACTTCACCCATTCGTGCAATATATGCAAATCCAAATCCTAGTGCAACAACTCCCATGAACATCCAGGTGACNTAGGTGAAAAGNTCGTCATTAAATTCCCAGGAGAGCATGAATAGTGAGAAAATGCATCCCATTGAACCAATACCTCTTCTCCAAGGTGTCTCGGTTTCATCACGGAATCCTTGAATTGCAACACCTGACAAGAATATTGCCCAAATGGCCCAAAGCATTGCCTCTAATTCTGCTTCACCAATTGCCCAAGTAATACCCACTAAGAAGTAAGCAATTGCAAGTTGTCCCACTCTGTCAATCCATCCATAATATTCGATTTCATCTAGCCAATCAAATACGTTCAGATTCCAAGCAAACTCTGTTTTAGTAGCCAGCATAGTCATCAAAATACCACTTAGCATNANCACTGTACCTACAAGAATGTCTTGGATCAAACTGTCCTGATTAAATTGATCTAGAATGTTCCACACTGCAAATGCGTGAAGTAATGGCATTGCCAATATTGCATATTTTTGGCCGTTGATAAATGTGTCATAAGTCACCCAAATTGCTCCAATCATTGTGCCGATTCCCTTGAAAGCAGTCCAAGANAATGTTAATCCAATAATTGTCCAAACCCGCATTAGGCTGGTCAATTTCTCTCTTCCCTGTANCGATGCTAGGTCGAACACNGTNCCAANCGAATTNNGATCATCGATTGCTTGATCAGCCCACTTGTATAGCCATCCCTTNGCNCTTGCTTGATTGATTATCAAAGAAATAATTCCTGTACCTAACAAGCTGTGAGTTAAGTAATCTANACCATCAAAGTGNTTGAAATTAGAATCACCTTCGAANCCAATCATGAAGGATAATAATGATGCAACAGGCACCCATGGAATAATTTCCATTCTACCGGTTAACCAAGCGTACATTCCTAGGAGAATAGTCATTGCAAGCAACAACCAACTCGCTTCAGGAATTACTCCGAACATACCTAGTGCTAACCAAAATGCAGGTACTGTCATTGGTGTTTCATCTAATCCATTAACAGTTGATGGATGCTGCCTGTCGAGTACACCTTTAGCGAGAATAGCTAAACTAGTACCTGCCATAAGTATGAATGAGAATCTACTTAGGTCTAAGATAGTAATTTCTGCAGGGTTGTAGGATATTATGTCCATCCAGGATAGCATTTGTCCAACAACTGCTCCATCTGAAACAAACCTGTCTCCATCAATTTCTGCACCAAATAAGATTAATGAAATTGGAGCAATACACATTATTACATTCATTCTGTGCTTCATTGCTCTACTAATTACTAGTAAGTATAGTGGAATGAACAATAATCCACCACTAGTATCAAACAATCCTAAAATCAGTAATCCGAATAATGTTGCAAAATCAGCACTTCTGCTCAAAGACTCTTCATTCAATCCTTTCTTTGTAAGCATCAATGATATTCCTAAAGGACCTGCAAGCATTATCAAATCGAAGAGGATGAATGGTAATTCTATCCCACCTACTTCGGCTCTCCCGTGATTCAGACTATAGGACATTGGAGCTGCAATAGCTATCAAAGTGAATGTTGCAATCATCCTACCTGTAGATGATGCTTCTTTCTCTCTGATAACTTCTAAAATTATTATTCCAATTGGGACAATTAGCAAAATAGTCCAAATGATATTTTGTGCTAAATTTTCAAATCCTACTGCTGTCAATGCGACAGTGAATAGGATCATCGGCCCAATCAAACTCATTCTTCCAAGAGGTCCCCAAGAGTAACTCTCTGGCTCCAAATCTCTATCTCCTGCATCAGGAACCACCCACGCATTTGCTTCATTATCAAACACAGGCATCATTTTCTTTCGATTAACATCTGCCCAATTTAGTATTACTCCTAAATCTAATTCTACAGATTTGAATTTCCGCATTGATGCATAAATTATCAAGCCAACCAATGCTAATGCGATGTTGAATCCTTGAAGACTTTCATCCATGGAGGATGGTAAAGTAACATCTAGCCTATCGTACAATGATAGTATAACTGCAATAAACATTGAACCTCCAACGGCAGCAGATGCTTCGAAAGCTATCTTCTTATCGCTACTTTTCTCTGCTTTATCCATCATGATGTAAGATGAAACCACTGCGTATAGGAAGATGGCCCATGGAACTACAGGGTCGTCTCCAAATAGAACCGACTTAGAGAGAACTAGTAGGCCCAGGGTTACAAAATGCGCCCAATCTTCCAGATGTCCTTTTTGACGTCCCAACTCGCCGCTTACAAGAACTGCAATCAGAATTGTAGCCTCTAACCATCCTGGTTCAAAGCCCCCTGTCCAATGCGACTGGACAAAGAATGAGAATCCAGCAGCAATCATTGTCATATTTGCAACCCATGTGCGAGTAACCTTGGAAATAACTAACAAATATGGTAGCATTGTAATTGTTACAATCCACGGTATTAGTCCAGCACTTGGTTCAATGATGAATAGTGAAGCGGCTAATCCTATCGGCATGTAAGGGATACGACGTTGAAGCGTAGCAGGGAAATACGCTAATAATACAGCAAGCCATAACCCTACTTGTAATGTTAGATATGGTTCTAATACCCCTAAATCATATTGCCTAATCGGGCCAAGAATCAATTCGTAGTCGCCCTCTCTAGCAATTATCATTGCAAGAATTACTTCTCCAACCAAAAACGCTGAAGTCCATTGCATCAAATCCTGACGAAGGCGCTTGTCTGCTGCTAGAATTCCTTGTACTGCTATTATGAAAACCATCAAAGACATCGCTCCTCCGGCTCCACCTTCATCATTACTATATTCGTAAAGTAGTGGTACTAAACCAGAAGTTACAGCCACAACAGAGAAAATAATTCCACTATTTGCTCGTAGAGCCAACCACATCGATAAAGACGTCAAAGAAACCATAGCGATTCCAATTTCCCAAGATACAATATCTTGTGACCAGTTCATCCAGATACTAGATCCAATTAGAGCGACTACAAGTGGTGTAAAAGTGGTTACAGACCAACTGAATGTTGTAACTCCCTTGAGGCGTAATAGGTATGCAGTCTGTGCTAATGCAAGGGCTAGAGTGGCTGCCATTTGGACATAAACCGCATTTGCCGAGGGTATCCAATCATCAGCTGATGGGTCCGGATAACCGTCATTAATCAGCCAAGTGACATCTTGATCAGCAAGGAATCCAACAAGCCACCTTGCACCCCAAAGAGCACCTATTGCTAAGAAGAAAAATGAAACTCCTAACATGTAGTCGTGAACGTTTTTTAATTCGTGACCTCCTTTTCTACGTTGAAATTCTACCAAAGTTAGAGCCATTAATCCAGACACTAAACCTCCAATTCCTAGAATTAAGAAATTTCGTTGTGCATTCTCACCGGCTTCTCCAAAAGCAATCGACAGTAATCCTGCCCAAATTGCGACCATGGCAATTCCAAATAGAATTAATTGTGCGAATTTCTGTAATCCTAAGTCCACTGCATTAGCAGGTGGGGCGCCAACAGACCCCATCTTAACGGCGGGTGCTACTGGGGTGGCGCTGAGGGTTCCAACCCTCGCAGATAGTGTTCTTGCAGCAGTCGGTCTTTGAGGTCTAGACGGTGCATTAGCCATGTTTATCGGCTTAACTTACAACTAATGACTTTTGAATGTTGAGCCGGTAAATCGTTTTTAGAAACGCTTTATTCGATAATTTCAGCATCTACAGGGCCTTCTTCGTCGGCTACTTCACTCGATGCCAATTCATCTTTATATTCGCCTTTTAGAATTACAGCCAAGAGGATAATTGCAAGCATTATTGCAGCAGCAATTGAGCCATACAATACTACATTACTTGATTCTGAGGGAGGGTCTACTGGCCCAGTATTTTCTCCCAGCATGATGTCAATAGAGATTAGAGGGCTAGATGTAGTACCTTCCAATCCTCTAATCGATAGTGTGTGGTTTCCTTCAAGTGTTGTTCCAGGGAGGTGTTCGAGTTCTTCAACTATGTCTTCATACTTCAGCAAAACAGAATTTCCTTGGTCATAGGAGTGAATATTGGACCAAGAGTCTCTCAAATCATTACTCATCCACTGGATTGTATCTAGGCCTTGACTAATTTCAACTTTGACCGAGTCCCCTGGTCCAAGGTGGACATGTCCATTCATGTTAAGGGAATTAGTTACAGTAAGTGAAATATTACTGTTGAAAGTCCACTGTTGTTGGTATTCTGCTGCTTCTAAAACCGCTTCGAGAGAGTTAACATGGCCGTGGCCATAGACGTTATTTTGTCGGTTCTTAGGAAGCAAGTCATCTGCACATGGCTCGTTTGCACCCATGTAGTGGCACTGTCTGTAAGTAGCAGTTTCTTGCATAATGTTACGCATATCAAACGGAGATAAGTTAGGATTTGCTTGAAGCATCAATGCTCCAACTCCTGCAGCGCCTGGTGTGGCCATACTGGTACCACTCATTCCTGTGTATTGGTCTACGGAGTTAGCCTCGACAGACATGATGCTGCTACCCATGTATGCGAGGTTTGGTTTAATGCGTCCTTCTTCAGTAGGGCCTTGACTTGAGTATACTGCAATTGCGGTATTTTTATCCAAAGCGCCTACAGTAATTGCATCNTCAGCGGAACCNGGAGTTCCNATTTGTGCACTAACNCCGTTGTTNCCTGCTGCNATNAACAGAGCAATACCTGCTCGCACCATCTCATTTCCTTGACGGTTTACGCTATCTTCCTCAGAAGAGGTCCATTCGATNGCTCCNGGNCCACCNAGGCTCATTGAAGCNGCTCTNGTGTTGTATTTGTGCATGGTATCAATTGTCCATTGCATACCNGCCATTACTCCNGCGAAAGAACCTGANCCNCCTGCATCGAGAACTTTGACNCCAACTAGNTGTGCTTGNGGTGCCATNCCTACGTGNACGTANTCAGGNGCNCCNGTTCCNGCAGTTGTTCCTCCACAATGAGAGCCGTGTCCTTGGTCATCATAAGCNAAATCNGTNCCGTTNGTATTNCCNGGATTATTTACNGCNTCATAGAATGCTAGAATCTTNGGGTCGTNGGTCGNAGGGTCATCATCTTGGTCATCTAAACTGGTATGGTTTCCATCTAATCCAGTATCGATAATNGCCACAGTTGCTCCTGAGCCGTCATAACCAGTTTCTTCGAAGGTCATGTCGACTCCGTGTCCTGCCCTAGCATCTGCATTAGCGATTGTAAGAATTCCATCTAGTTCGATCATTACAACACCAGGTAGTTCCCTAAGNGTTAGTAATTCNGTAACNGGAACTCTACCTGCTAATGCATCGATNCCGTGTANAATGAACTGATGTTCNTAGTCTACATTCCTNTCCAACATGTCAATNTCATCTTGNCCNGGAGTATAATGGAAGTCAATAATTAGNGGGAGAGTGTTTGCCTCATCTAAGAAAATTGGGTTGTCAATATGAAGTTCTACCATGTCNCCNATNTTGTTCTGNTTACGGTCAACNGTNGTNTCNGTCCACCATCCAATTGGTTCTTCATCATCTACAATNGGCGATGAAATAGGAACTGTTGCAACCGCTAATGGTGCCAATAATATTGCTAAGCCAAATAAACAGAAAATNCGCTTGTAGTTNNTCATCTCTTCACCGCGCTCCGCGCGACNNNGCAATACTG
Source organism: Methanobacteriota archaeon (assembly GCA_002701145.1). GTDB lineage: Archaea > Thermoplasmatota > Poseidoniia > Poseidoniales > Poseidoniaceae > MGIIa-K1. The sequence goes on along the minus strand of PAEE01000074.1, from coordinate 5,543 downwards.
TTTGAACCCTCTTGTTTGGTGTTAAGTCGGGCGAGAAGTGAAAACCCCCTGTCTGATAGGGNGGNTAATGGGGCTTCAGAATTGGTTCAACCGAACTATGATGTCTACTTGGTTCCGTGAAATTAGTGTAATTGATACAGAAAANCTNCCTNAAGANAGGGGNGCNGTCATGGTTTCATGGCATCCTGGTGGTTTGTATGATAAAATGCTAACCAAGGGCATGATTCCGGGAGAGCAAATTTATTTTGATGGTATNATTAACGACGATACCGAGTTAGANNTAATCGCTACTNAAGTNGCAAATGGNGCTAATGTCGTAGTATTTCCAGAAGGGGANTCACATGAATCNCCTAAACCTAATCAGATTCGAGATTGTGCTGCAAAGATAGCCTTTCGTTCAGCCGAATTAGCTGGNGATAATAAGCCNGTAATTGTNCCAATAGGAATTCATTACAGTCGCAAGTATTACTTCAGAGAAAGNGTGGCACTAACGATAGAGAGGCCAATAGAAATTACAGGTTCAATCAAAGAANTGAGTTCTATAATTTCAAGCGAGATATCTAGGGCGTCACATTCCAGTGAAAATTGGCAAGACCGGGTCCTGATTTGGAAAGCCCGTTCAATAATNCGTGCNGAANGNTTTCGNACNAATCCTGAAATGAAACAGAGAGTTAGTTATGGNGAAGAGGTACTTGGTGCTAGAAGAGTTAGNGCNGCNTGGGAATGGTTTGCCAAAGAAAACCCAGATAGTTGCAAATTANTAGAGNNTCGAACCAAGGAGCATATGTCGAAGNTAGAATCATTCAGTCTCAAACCAAGGTATATTGATTCTAGGCCAAAGTCTGTGACAAACAAAGGTTTCATGATATCCATTTGGTGGCTATTATTTGCATGGTCTTTCATGTTAGGTTTTGTCACTATAAGCGCCATAATCGGCTCNCTCCCTCCATTATTGATGGTGGTTGCTGGTGACAAGTTAATTGGTTCAAAGNTGAGTCANTCTAGACGTGGNGCCATGAAGCTGTANATCTCATTTGTAGCCTATCCTATATGGTGGGCCATCACNGCATGGGCTTTCACATGGACTCTAACTTCAGATGGNAGTCCCTTGGCGAAATTTGCAGAATATAGTGTGATCTTAGAATTCCTTTTCGCNGTACCNAGTTATGCCGTNTTCCCNCTNTTGNTGTGGTGGATGCCNATGGCAGGNAAACTACAGNTAANACTCCAATCAAAAGCAACTATTGCTTGGAGAAGAATGANGCTGTGGGTAATGTGGCGCAATCCTGCTTTTGACTGGGANAAATTATGCGATGAGCAGAGTAGATTAGCATTTGATTTAGTGAAGATAGGCGACAATCTAGTNCTACCGGGTGATGATGATTGGATTGANCCTAGTCCGGGAATGGAAGATTTCACNTCAGTATCTCAAAGACAATAAGNAAAATCCTACAAAAAGTGCTATTTTTTGTTAGGAAAATGTATGTCTAATCGTGCCAATGCTGAAAGGGTGATTCACCNTCCCATGGATAGGTGGCATCTTATGGTGGGTGAAGAACATGTCTCAATGATACCAATTGCGCCCAATAATGTGTGGCGTGCTAAGGTCAATGGGCGTGCTCAAGAGATTCTTGCTCCTTCAAACGCAATCCTACTAGATGTCCTAAGAGACAAAGTCGGATGCCTCGGAGTCAAGCGAGGATGCGACATGGGTACTTGTGGGTGCTGCGCAGTCCTAATCGATGGAGAGCCTCGTCTTTCATGTTTGACAATGGCAAACGAGTGTGCAGGAAGTGAAATCATATCCGTTGAAGGTTTGTCCAACGGTGCACATTTGGCCCCTATACAGCAATGCTTCGCAGAATGCGGAGGTTCTCAATGTGGTTTTTGCACTCCCGGGTTTTTGATTTCTTCACAAGCCTTGTTAGACAAGAACCCCAATCCTACAGATTCTGAAATCGCTACAGCGATTGAAGGAAACCTTTGCCGATGCACTGGTTATCAACAAATCATTCAATCTATACAAGCCGCTGCTGCAATTCATCGCGGAGATGAATCACCTGCAAACCCGGCAAGTGATGCGCATTCTGACCCTCATCCTTCAGGTCCTGAATAGTCAAACGAGGTGATATGATGACTGATGGCTATGTTCAACAACCGGGGAGCAGTAAAGATGTGCGCGTCGATGGTAAACGCGTAGCCGGTAAGATGAGTTTCAATCCACCGGGTTCAGGAGGTTCTCGTCCTGAGATGGCGGAGAGAGATCTCGATTTCATTCCAGAAGTAGAGGGCGGAAGAGAAGCCCAACCTGCAGGGCATCACCTCCATGACAAGTACCGAACAGGAACTACTGTCGGTAAGAGAACACCTCTTGTTGATGGAAATGCCAAAGTCACAGGACAAGCATGGTATGGCGATGATGTACGATTAGCCAATGAAATAATTGGCAGAATCGTTCGCTCCCCTCATCACTATGCCAAGGTAAAGAGTATTGATACCTCCAAAGCAGAAGCATTACCTGGAGTATTAGCAGTTTCAACGGGTGCTGATGCTCCTCAACGATTCGGAGTTCTACCAGTAACCAAAGATGAACACGCCATGGCTGTCGAGAAAGTACGACATGTTGGCGACCTTGTCGCTTGTGTTGCAGCAATAGATGAAGCAACAGCACGTGAAGCAGCTTCTCTAATCGAAGTTGAATATGAGGTGTTAGATGCAGTACATGACCCCAAAAAGGGTTTGCTGGATGTAGATGACCCTATCCATTGGCGTGGACAATATCACATCGGTTCAACCAACGTTCAGAAAAGAGTATTCCAAGAATTTGGTGACCGCTCAAAATTAGAACATGCAAGAGCGACTCATCATGGCAAATGGAAGTTTATGGGAGTCAATCACGGATTTACTGAGCCTCATGCAGTAGTGGCTCACTGGGACCCTAATGGGCGCCTCCAATTATACACGCCACAACAAGTTCCTCACTATGCCCACAGAGCTTTAGCGACAGTTTTGGATGTTCCAATGCACCAAGTAAATGTCATTCGTACATTTGTAGGTGGTGGATTCGGTGGTAAATCCGACCCATTCCCTCACGAAATGTGTGCTGCTATTCTAGCCCGAAAAGCAGGCCGCCCAGTCAGAATCACCTTTGACAGAGAAGAGGTATTTTGGGTAAATAGAGGCCGCCATCCATCTCATATTGAAGTTCAGATGTTTGCTGATGATGATGCAAGAATTTCTGGATTTGAAATTGATGCACTGATAGACGGCGGCGGATTTGCATCATTCGGGCACGTCACTTCTTACTACAATGGAGTATTAGCAACCGCTCCTTACGAATTAGGCTCTTTCCACTATACCGGTGCTCGTGTTTGGACAAACAAACCTGCAAGCGGCGCAATGCGTGGCCATGGTGCGGTGAATACTCGTTGTGCAATCGAAGTGGGTATGGACGACTTGGCTGAAAAATTACAAGTCGACCCAATCGATTTACGTCTTGCAAATTTATTGCCTCCTCATTCTAAAACGATTACCGGTTTCAGAATTACTTCAAATGGAATGCGTCAAGCATTAGAGAGAGTTCGTGAAGGTAGTGATTGGGATTCTAAGTTTAGGCAATTACCGTTGGGTAAAGGCATTGGGATCGGTTGTGGTTTCTTCATCTCCGGTTCTGGTTTACCAATACACTGGGACCCAAACAAGTTCCCTCACGCCACGGTTCATATTCAAATCGACATGGACGGAGGAGTAACCGTTCACACAGGCGCTGCAGATATTGGACAAGGTTCTACCACGGCTGTGGCCCAAGTTGTAGCCGAAGTATTGGCTCTACCATTGGAAATGATTCACGTACGTTCTCATGAAAGCGATACCAGCCCAGTCGACCTTGGTTCCTATTCATCCCGTGTAACTTTCATGAATGCTAATGCTGCTATCACAGCAGCTTTAGAAATCCGTGAACAATTATTGAATGCCGCGAGCGAAATATTGGATGTTCCTGCAGAATATTTGGTTCTAAACGACAGGCGTATCTACAATAAGAAGGATCCTGCAATTGGGATGTCATATCTTCAAGCACTTCATAAATCCCAAGAGGACAAAGGTGCATTAATTGCAAGTGGAGCATATAGAACTCCCCCAATGGGAGGTGTGCACAAAGGTGCTGCCGCAGGACTTGCACCAGCATATTCGTTCTCAGCATACGTAGCAGAAGTCGAAGTCGACGTAGATACTGGTCTAATCAAGTGTACAGATGTATGGGCGGCACACGATTGTGGTAAAGCACTGAATCCACTGGCTGTTGAAGGTCAAATTATTGGCTCATGTCACATGGGATTGGGGCAAGTTCTGTCTGAACAAATGGTCTATGGCCGGACCGGGCACCTACAGAACCCGAATTTACTAGATTACAAAATCCCAAGTGTACATGAAATGCCTAATGTCACCCCGATTATTATCGAATCATGCGACCCAGAAGGGCCATTCGGGGCTAAAGAGGCAGGAGAAGGCCCACTTCTACCAATTCTTCCAGCTGTAGTTAACGCAGTTTACGACGCAATTGGAATTAGAATCAATGATTTGCCGTTAACTCCAGATAAGGTGTGGGCAGCCATTTCTAAGAAAATGAAGCGAGAAGATATTGCTGATGCTCAAGATTTACCAGTTCCTAGAATCGATTTCTCAGAACTTCAAGCAAAGATAGCAAAGCGTTCTACTGAACACAATGACCGAGATGGACGCCGACAGAGGTCTGAGGATACAGACCCTTACATCAATGGAGTGTTATTTGGATTCGACCCATCAATTCCACCTGAAGACCAGGATGGAGATTGGAAGATATCGGTCAGACCTGATTCAGATCAATTAGAGAGTCTCGGACTTGCAGGTAGCGCTTGGACCAAAATCGAGCAAAGGAAAATGGAGGATGGTAAGTAATGCTAATGCCTCCTTTTGAATTACATCTTCCTAACACAGTGGAAGAGGCATGTGGCATCGCTGCAGATTTGTTGAATTCAGGTGAAGAATTTGATTGGATTGCAGGTGGAACCGACCTGATTCCAAATTACAAATGGCACATCAATACCAAGCCACATGTTATTTCGCTAACTAAGATAGCAGGAATTGATACAATATCAATGACAGAGATTGGTTGCATGGCTAGACTAAGCAACATTGCGGAAAGCGACAGCGTCCATCCATTAGTTGCCGAAGCGGCAAGCAAAGTTGCGTCCTCTTTAATTCGAAGGAATGCTACCTTGGGCGGAAATTTATGCTTGGATACCCGATGTTTCTGGTTTAACCAGACTGAAGAATGGAGGAGTAGTATAGATTGGTGCCACAAGTGTGATTGCGGTACGGGTTCAGATTGTAGAGTGATTCCGAATCAAAATACATTGTGTGTTGCTACATATCAAGGAGATATTGCTCCAAACTTGATGGTTCTAAATGCCACAGTTCACCTAATTGGTCCTAAAGGAGCAAGGTCTGTTCTTCTTCACGACTTCTACCAACTAGATGGCATGACTAGAAATATTCTCGAGCCA
>PAEE01000073.1 GCA_002701145.1 Methanobacteriota archaeon | reverse complement strand
GAAACTGGATACCCGATATATCGGATTGAAGGTTACTAGTATGGCTGGCGACATGGAGAATGACGGCGATCACGATGACAGTCCTGAATGGACTGGCGATTTATTGGATAGCAACGAGTTCATTCTGACACTACGTCTGAGAGCTCCAAACTTGGTGATTTCCGAAGTTTCAGTTTCAGAAACAAGTAACGAAGTCGATAAGACAATTCCAGTTCGAGTAGTTCTACAGAACACAGGAAACGTCCATGCAACTAACATAGAGGTAGTATTGTGTGAGTTTAGCGATGCTGACGACGATGTTATTCAGGACATACGCAAGAATGGCTGCCCTGAAGATTCAATCGTAATGCGCCAAACAGTTGGTGCATTACTTGCTCCAGATGCTAGCGAAGACGCCCAGGAAATCGAGTTGTACCTGCTTTACCCAGTTTCTGCAGGCTCACACGACGTCGTAGTGGTTGTCGACCCTTCAAACACAATCGTAGAAGTCAGTGAATCTGACAATATTCGTATTGTTGGAGATGAATTGAGCAGCGATTCGCCGTTCCTTGATGTAGCTGGTGAAATCATTAGCGATTGGGCATTACCATTTGGTGTGCTGGTTCTAACATTCTCACTATTCGGTGTTCTCTACCTAGTAGGACGTGGACGACGTGCTGATGTGAAAGACCGCATAGCAGAACAGAGCAGTTTGATCTCGGTTCTCGAAGACGAAAGTTGAATCGGCTTACAAGCAAGTTAAGGCATCGGCCTACCTGTTTTCTAGGGGGTCGATGCCCAATGCTGCCCACCAGGGTAATTCGATTGTTTGTGACGCAGCGATAAATTGACCAGACCTATCTGCTAATTGGCGGACCATACGAGTTCTAACTTCGTCCATCAATCGTTCACTTGCTTCAGCGCCCAGTTGTAACTCTCTAGCAAATTCTTTGAAATTAAATTGCGAACTGGGAGATTCAAGGATATTGTGAACCATCAGTCTTTGCTCATAGGAGTCGAAGTCAGAGTCTACGGTTGTCGAAACCCTTTGCTTGATCTGTTGATGCAGAGCAATAAGTGCATCACGTTCAGCATCCAAACGTTCGATGGTTTCAGAAATCATCGACAAGTGATGTGCTCCTTCTCCAACGCCAATTTTTTTCCTTCCACTAACCATTTCAGCGACTTGAACAATGTCTCCGTTCAGTTTAGTTGAAAGCTTTAGAGGACCGCCAGCGGGCAGTATGCGTTGATTACATTGGAAGAGGTCAGGACCGAGGTCTATACGAATTGAAATCGCTTGCTGAACCGAATAAATGTTCTTTGGAGGGCCGCCTTTATTGCTCGCAGCCTTCATTTTAACAACAAATCCTGCACCCTCAAGCAATTTGAGGTGCTTCATTACAGCCTGTTGTGAAATGCCTATTTGTTCAGACAATTGTAATGGATAATGTGGTTCTCGAACTAAGCGTTCTAGAATGGCCCTTCGAGCCTTATTTTGTAGAATAGCGAGGGCCTCATCGAGGTTAGCCATAACTTCACAACCATTGGTTACCTACCGTCGGTTACCTATGAACTCGTCGGAAGAGTGCTAAGCGTCATCCCAGTTCTTCCATGAATCATCACTTGGCGGATTTTCATGGGTGTAGGAACTTGCTTTGTTGATAGAACCACCCTCTTTCGAAGCAACCGGCTTTTGCACCCTTGTGTCTGCATTAGCGAACGGACTTGGGACATTACTAACCTGTTCTCTTGCTTCAGGTACCTCTCCCCTGACCAATTTGTATAATTGGTCTGTAGTGAGTATTTCTTGTTCAGCAGGGCTCTCATTTTNAAGTGGCTGCATTGCACTAACAATTTGATTTTGTGAAATATGAACTTTATTTGCATGGCCTCTATTGATTGAAATCAATAACCATCCTAGTGGGATAAAAATGAACCCAACACAACANAATCCTGCAGTGNTTATCANCCANGGGTCCANCATCATACTATTGATGACAGAATCGCCATTAGTGAACAGCACCGGGTTTTCACAGCCATCATCCGATTCACAAGTGATCTTGACNAGGACTTGTGATTTTTTATCAATGTCTAATTCTGTAACAGTAGCAAAATCAACATCGGCAGTTTGTGCTTGGAAATCGGTTCTACAGCCTTCCTCCACATCTCCTGCAACCTCTCCGTTTTCGATTATCTGATAGGTAATTGTGTAATCCTTAGCACTATCTTCGACATTTACAACCCAGCAACCTGAAGACAGTTCAATAGGACCTGTAGTTTCACCGAATTCAACAGAGTGTTCTGATGTTTCCCGAGGATCGTAGTAATCTCCTATGCTACCGAGGGTCATTGTCAGCGTTGTCAAGCCAATTAATGTCAGAGCAATCCCGGTAATTAGTATCCGCTTAGGCCAAGCGGATGCGNCAGGTGCGGGTTGCATATTTTCACCCAGAGGGCCATGCTCCTTCAATCAAGCGGCTTAAGCCAGACCCATCTCTTCTAATTTCTCAGGTAGATATGTGTCCGTTACGAAATCAAGACCGTATTTTGCAAGAGACTGCTGTTCAGCTTTCTTTCCAATTTCAAGCATCATATTGATCTGGTCTTGCCACCAACCATCAGCAAANCTCGGGTCAGATAATTCTGCATTCAACGCTTCGATATCCTTCTTTGAAAGGTCATCTGCTGGNAAATCATATGCGAGTATATCGTCTGAAGTAATACCAAGGTAAGACGCAGACGGAGTCGCTAGATATTCCGAAATGTGGGCTGTCTTAATCGCCCCATAAGCAATAGATGCGAAGATACGGAAAGACCAGGGGTCACCGTCGAGGAATACTACTACTGGCAGATCCCATTCTTCATTCATCCGTTTCATAATCCTTCGAGTAGACCTTGCAGGTTGNCCCTTTAGGTGAATTAGTCCACAATTATATTCTTCATCAAAACCATTTTCCACCAGTCTGTCAAACATACCACCAGTCTCAATTGCCATCAAGAATTTAACGTCATGTTCCTTCAATTGAATTTTCTCAATCTCTACATTATATGGCAATCCATATCCTGAATCTCCAACGTCATCTCTCGCATTGATTGTCATCCATTGTCCTCTTCTATTCAGTTCATTGAGAGTGACATTTCCAATCATTCTGGCACCGTCTTCTTCCGGTCTTAATTTGAAATCCTCTCTTAGACAAGAAGTGACAACTTCGAGATCTTCAGCTAGGTTGTTAGATTCGTTTTGGCTTCCAAACTTCCCTAATCCCCACGCTTCAGAAATATAGTACATTTCTCTCAGAGTTGATGATTTACCGGCCTCTATCATCTCTTCAATAAATTCAACAACGTGCAATGCACGAAGAAGATTCTTCGCCGAACCGAGACTTGTTGCGTCACGAGTAGAGCGTTTCTTTCCATATTTGTACACTCCAAGTTTCTTGTCAAATCCAATATTATTTTTTGTCCGAACAGGCAAAGTCATAGTTGGAGGCTCACCCTTTACAATTCGGTCATACATCTCTTCCACGACTAAGTGTAGTCGTTGTTTAGTCAATTCAGGGTCATTTACTCGTGCCATCAGACATCACCTCCAAACAGTGTCGTTTGACCAGTGTCGCCTTCGACCACTCCTGAATCAAAAGTAGGCTGTGCTTCCTTATCCGCAGGCATTTCCTTATCTGCATCGACTAAGATCTGTTCTTGCCTTCGAATTTCTTCTAACATCTTCTCATCAAGTTTTGAGGCCCCTATGACGTCTTGACTGCCTCTAAAGAAAACATCAGTTTCAGTCCAATCCCCTTTCTCCAAATTGGCTAGCGAATATTCGATGTGCGCTTTTTCTCCTGGCTCAAGAGTTTCAATCTTCCAACCCCAAATTCCCATGGCTTCCTTTCTTCCACCGCGCTCATTACCAACCATTTTGCCANCAGACTTTTCAGGCCAGTTGACAAGNATNGAGTANCTTCTAGCCCTAGAGGTGTAATTGAATAGAGTAATAGAAACATCAGTTTGCTTTGTTTCCTTATTCCATGTTGTTGACTCATTACAGATTACTGCGCTCATAATCTTTGTAATAGANCCCGCTAGATCTGGAACAGGTCTTTCAAGAATAGCTGCAGATTTTTCTGCGATTGCCGGCAATATGTCGTTAATCAGTTCGAATTTTTCGCGGGTCTTNGCCATCTTCTTCTTTTTCTCAAGATGCTTNCTCAAACCTCGCCCCATCTCTAACATNGCNTTTCGAGTTTCCTCGAATACAANNTCNTTATCNGACAANGCTTCNTTTGCTTCAGANGTAAANTGTACGTTTGTACTAGCAAGGTGNACCAATATTGCGGCTGGNCCCTTAGGAACTCCTCTACCTCCTGCTTGCTCTAGCCCATATTGCCTCCAATCAACACTTTCAATCGATTTGGTAAGCAAGCATCCACCTTGTTGGTACATCAAAGGAACACGATTTGCGAATCGTAAGACTTCAACAGGCTTGTCTGCAGCCATCCCGTCACCAAATATCAGACCAACTTCAACTTGGAACGGGTTGCCGTGACTAACAGTGGGCGCTCTAGTCATCGTCGCGATAAACTTCGAATCGATTGTTTTGGAAAGCCCTTTCTTGATTAACATCTCTTCGATGGGAGAGAGGCAGTTTGTAGGCGGACTAAGCAATTTTACAACCTTGCCTCCAACATCCCTCTCACCTTGGAACGCTTCCAACATTGCTCTAATATCGTCTGGTTTCATCGACTTTGGTTTAGTTGAAACATCCAATTCAGCAGCTTCACACAATTCCTTTGCTGCACGCATGGACACTCCTGAGAAGTTCTGCCTTAGGAATACCGACAATCTAGAATCTGTAGATTCTCTACACATTCGCTGTAACTGACCTAGTTCAATTCCGTGCGGGTGTGGTTTAATCGCATCGACNTTTCTTGGTAATTTTTCAGTNACTCTCGGCCAATGATAAGTCTCACCGTCTGGATCGACAAAGGTGATTTCAGCATGNGGGTTTACGATACTAGTCATACGCAGATATTGGAATACAGATTGACGTCCACGTTGATATTTACCCTTCATTTTCGTTGTTACACGTACTCCNTGTTCCTTCAAAGATAAATCGTCATTTTCCCAAATAATCCGAGTCTGTTCACTTTTCACGGCTTTGTTTTTTCTAGTATCAAGGCCGATTTTTACGCTTACTGCGGTCGGCTCTTCTGCTATTTTGGATAGAACATGAGTAGGCTTACCAGTTGTTAACTGAGAGTACATCACAACTCCTGTAATACCAATTCCTTGCTGACCACGACTTTGTCTAATCGCATGGAACCTTGAACCAAATAATAACTGGCCAAACACCTTCTCAATACTTTTCTGAGGTATACCTGGCCCATTATCTTCGGTTGTTAATTCCAAAATATCCTTTTTTGTATCGGCTTTGGTAATCTTTACTTTGATGTCAGGGAGGATTCTTGCTTCTTCACAAGCATCGAGGGAATTGTCTACAGATTCCTTTACTGCAGTTATTATTGAACGGGGTAGTGAGTCGAAACCAAGGAAGTGTTTATTCTTCTCAAAAAACTCAGAAATCGCTATTTGTTTCTGATTGCTTGCCATCTTTTTTGCAATGTCCGCCACGTGTCTCACTCCACAAAAGGTCCTCCTTCGTCCTAATGACGTCGGGCCTCAAGCGACCTAAGCCCATCGCCCAAGGTTCTTGAATGATAGCGTTCATTCTGAACTTTCAAGCGCAATATGGGCTAGAGTTATTCTACGCAGGTACACAATAATCCAGACTGTTAGTATTACTGACGCAATCACAGCACCCCAATATGTCCAGTCTCTTCCATCATTCATTGCCGCAGACAAGTCTACTGCTTTTGAGCCCCAGTAAGCGTATAGTGCACTAGGTACAATCATTCCAGCGTTACCCAAGAGGTAGTCTTTCCAACTTACATCGGTGAGGCCATAGCCATAATTTAGGACAGGATAAGGAATTACTAAGCTGACACGCGTTAAAAATACACATCTCAAACCATCTTCTCCAACCGCTTGCTTGAGAGCGGTTAGGGTCGGTTTTTTACTCATCTTTTGCCCAACCCAACCATGTAGGTATTTCTTGGTCAGCCAAAATGGTAGGATTGCGCCTAAGCAAGAGCCAACAAAGGCAATCACCCACCCGCCCCAGAAACCAAACAGAACTCCTGAAATGAATTTATGAAAACTTGCAGGCGCAACTAGTAGTGCTAAAATTATGTACAATAATAGCCAACAGCCAATACCCAATAGCCCGTTGTCAGGGAACCATTGAGCACTTTCAATCAACGGAGATAGTATTGTCTGAGTCAGATATATGGTAAGGGCGATACCGCCGATTACACCACCTACACTCAAACCAGCAATAACCCGATTAGACGCCATATCACTCAAAGAAACCATTTTCCCATGCTGAGATATGTCCTGTAAAAGCACTAGTAGCTACAGTTAGAGGGCTTGCTAAATACAATTTACCCGGCCCTGATCTACCTTGGAAATTTCTATTGATTGCAGAAACTGTAACTTGTTCTTGATCGATTGATACTCCTGGTCCAGCACCAATACAAGCGCCGCATCCAGGGTCAATCAGTTTGACACCGACTCGTAAAAACAAATCATGCCATCCTTTTCGAACAGCCAAGTCTTTGACAAGGCCACTTCCATATTGGATGTAGAATTCAACATTTTCATTGATTTTCTTACCCATCTTTTCCGCCGCTTCGCAAACCATTGCATAGTACGCAATATCGTCTTCTTTACCAGCGGTACAGGAGCCGCCGTATGCAATGTCGATACTAACTTCTCCAATGTCTGATATATTTGCGCCGTTAGTAGGGTCTGAAGGAATACCTTGGTCAGGGTCGCCCGGATGAGCGACCATTGGTACAATTTCACCGAGGTCGATTACGTGAATTCCGCCATCATATTTCGCACCCTTGTCAGGAGTGACTGCCATTTTCTCCATTAGAGTGCGACTAATTCCTTGGGACTTTTCCATCCAATCAAACAAAGCATCATCTGGTTCACAAATCCCTGTGCGCCCACTACATTCTGTAGCCATATTACAGAGTGTGGCTCTCTCATCAATAGATAATGAAGTTAGACCAGGTCCGCCAAATTCCATCGAACGATTCAGAGTAAGTTCCTCTCGAGCGTGGTCTGATAAGATGTACAAAATTACNTCCTTGGCCGTGCAACCATCATTCAATGAACCGATTAGTTCGAATCTNATAGATTCGGGAACCTTTACGAAAGTGAATCCAGAATAAACCAANCTAGAGTATTCNGTTGCCCCAACTCCNTAGGTTAGGGCATTGGATGCCCCTCCCATGCAGGTGTGTGAATCAGTTGCTTGGATNAAATCTCCAACNTCAATAAATTCNTCNCGNGCNACNTGATGACAAATTCCCGGNGAAACNCCATCTTTNGCAGAATAATCTCTNACCCCTGTGTGCTTTTGGAATTCGACTTGAAGNTCTCTCAATGTCTGAACCTTATCCATATGNGGTACGAANTTNGGGTTGTGTGCGGCATACAGCAAATGGTCTTCAAAAACAGCAAACTTGCTAGGGTTTGGAAGAGTGTAATCTTCNCCATATTCTTGACTCAANAACGTGTGGACTTGGGCGGTTGTAAATTCATGACTATATCCNCCTTGNACTTGAGCAATAACGGGGTCATGAGGCTTTACGCACTGCCCNTCACTTTGGCCTACNAGGTTTCGAGCTATGATTTTCTCAGCCATAGTCATCGGNCAATCTGGAGTTTCCAAAGGNGGGAGNANAATCTCNTTNCTTTGCANNTTTGAAGCGAATGGAAACAAGCCACCNTTCTCGATTATTAGTTTGGTNACAGGGTCATAGCGNGAAGTNAATTCNCCNAAATTAACNCTCTCTCCATTTTGNAANCTNTCAAGGATTTCATAGTCGCCCATCAGTTGTCCNAGATTGATATTGTTCCTTTCGTGAATTGGAGCAAAGGACGATGCGATAACGATTCTAATTCCAGCCCATCTTTCACACTGTGCTGCCGTTTCACGTGAAGAACCTGTGCCTTTGCGTTGACCAGAAACGATCACTTCAAATCCACCATCTATCAATGCTTTTTCTCTGAATACACGAATTCCATCTTGCATAAGGCCGGCATAAGCATTTTTCGCAATTTCCGCGGGGTCGTGGTCAAAGCAAACCCATGCCGGAGTCATGGCATCTGTGTTGATGTCGTCAAGCAAATCCTCGGGGGAAACATCAGACATTTTGAGATTCAATCCATCATACAATTGTTGTTTTATGAGGTCTAAATTTTTGGTAAGGAAAAGGACTCTTTTCCCCGGAGAGAGTTTGACTTCTNCGGGTGGCCAAANATCTGTCATCNCTCTCCCCCATTTCCTTTCAAGGGGCGGTGAGGTATAACGGGTTCGGATTAAAAAAATTCAATNCAAGAGCAATCAAAANTTTTCTAAGNNAAATATACGGCNAATNAGAAAAAAAATATAGGGNNATCTAAACNANTCTCGCTAAAACNTCNTAANTGCTGTACTGCGNGANATNNCNCNTACAAAGNGTNTTAACCATGCCGCCAAATGGTTTAAATACCCCTCGTTGGAGGGTTTGGATAATAATTTGGTAATGCCAGTGGCGCAATTACCTAACAGAGGGATACAAATGGATAACAACCAACACGTAGAAGATATCGTAAAATGCAGTGATTGTGGAAGCCGATCATTAACCCGTGACGAGACTCGCGGTGAAGTCGTCTGTGACGACTGTGGACTCGTTTTAGAGGACAATGTAATCGACCAAGGAGCAGAATGGAGAGTATTCTCTCCAGAGCAAGGAGACCAGCGCGCACGTACCGGTGCACCAATGACAGTCATGCTTCACGACAAGGGATTGTCTACCGATATCGATTGGCAAAACAAGGATTACTCTGGAAAGACAATCAATTCCCGTTACAGGTCACAATTTTACCGAATGAGGAAATGGCAGAAGAGATCNCGTGTTTCTAACGCTACAGAAAGAAANCTCGCAATGGCTTTAGCAGAATTAGATCGTATGGCAAGNCGCTTAGANTTGCCAAAATCTGTTCGTGAAGCAGCAGCTGTAAATTACAAGAAAGCGGTTGAAAAGAGATTGATTAGAGGCCGTTCCATCGAAGGGGTTGCAGCAGCATCTCTTTACGCAGCATGCCGACAATGTGGAGTTCCAAGAACTCTTGATGAAATCGGTCAAGCAAGTAGAACAGGCCGCAAAGAAATCGGCCGAACATACAGATTCATGGTTCGTGAATTGAAGATGAAAATCATGCCAACTGGACCTGAAGATTACATCTCTAGGTTCTGTTCAGGATTGGGCCTAGACGCTGAGGTTGAAGCAAAAGCTCACGAATTAATCAAAGCCGCACAAGAAAAGGAATTGACCAGCGGCCGTGGACCAACTGGAATCGCAGCATCGATTATTTACATTGCAAGTGTTCTTTGCGGAAAGCGCAGAACTCAGCGCGAAGTTGCTGAAGTTGCAGGTGTAACTGAAGTTACTATCCGTAACCGGTACAAGGAACTGATTCAGAACCTTAACATCGAATTAGATATTTGAGGTTAAACCGATCTAACAAAGATTGGTATTACGCCCCTTGGGTGAATCGATATGAAGAGTAGGCGCAGAGTTTCTGAGAAGGTTTTGGACTCGTTAGTCCAACGTCTAACCACTTCATTGGAAAAGGGAACATTAGCGTGGCCTTTGCCTCCGCCTCCATTTTTCGATGAAGACTTTCCACCAATTCACCCAAAAGACCCGCAAGCAATAATCGACATGGGAGTTGGATTACTCCAAGCCGATAAGGGAATGTTCGACCGTCATCTTTCGATTGTAGTGGATTTAATTGTCCCCCATAGAATGAATCTTTCAGATGACCCATTTGAAATTCATGAAAGATGGCTCTTGAGGAGGCTGAATGTCCTTACAGAACGACTTTCATTTGCAATTGCAACGGAATGGCTCGCCCAGGCATTAGACAGTTCATGCCCTGACACCGACCGTTGGTGGCTTGCACTAGCTTTGACCAACGGACTTTGCCATGCCTCGCACGGCCAGCCAGTTCACCAAGGATACCATTTGGTAGAATCAATCGCTCTTGCAGAGAGGCCAGGTACTTGGCACACTCAACCTGAGGTTTCGAATGCAAACCTCGATTGGAACCCCCACGGTGTAGTTCCTAGAACAACATCGGTAGTGGCCCACGAAGCCGGCGCTGACGCTGCCAAGTGGCTGATGATGCAATTNGAAAATGGTCCTGAAGAAAGGAGAAAATTGTTAGTTGAATGGTGCAGATTGCTATTGGAGCGAAAGGAATTACTCGCTCCTCTCGGCATCCCTCAAATTCTAATCCGTAGAGCAAGTGATTCTTCAGAAGAAGTATCTAGCAGAGTTGTTGTTTGTCTTGCTAGGTTTATTGAAGGCGACAAGGATTCTGCACTAGAGTGTATTCGTGTATTACATTCNCGCGAAGATTTGCTTACTAGAAGGTCGATGGCTGATGTGTTGACTCGNTTGTTTAGAAGACTCGAAGGCGATGCAATCCCGCTACTAAATGGGATGTTGGGAGATGAAGACGAGAGCGTATTGGCCGCGGCAAGCGCAACAATAGGCGACTTACGATTTATCGATAAAGAAATGTGGGCCAATAAGATTAGGGAATTATGCGATCATGAATCTCATATAGTTCGCAGAAANCTAGTTTACACAATTAGAGATTATCTGGAAGAGTTCTCCANTGATGAGCGCCAAATTATTCCTAAAATGTGGAGTGAAGGAGACGAAGTAGTGCTGACAAGGCTACGCGAGTTGTTGATTAGGATGGCAGAAGTAGATGCCGACCGGTTTGCAATCACAATCAAGTCTCTAGAGCATCTTGATATCGAAGGCCTCTGGGCTCCTATGAAAATTCGAAACGCGCAATCTGTCATTCAATGGCAACAGTGGTTGGAAGGCAAGGCGGAACAACCTACTACTCCTGAACCAGTTCAGACTCATGTGTCAGATATGACAGAGGGAGAATTGCCAGATGTAGCGGATGCTCTTGCAAAACTTGGCGATATGGGCTTTCTAGATTGACCGGCAAATCTCTTGAGTACAACCCCTCCTGCCTAAATCATGCGCTCGGCGTTTGTCTTAACCGCTCTTCTGTTTTTTTCTGCAATCGCAGTAACTAATGCGACAGCATCTTCATCAGACCGAATTGATGGACTAACCGCCACATTTGACCCTGCGTCAGAGGAGACAACCATCCACATAACGCTCATTGATACTAACGATGCGGGCCTTTTGGATGATCTAAAACAAGCATCATGGAGCCTTATTAGAGACGGCATCATAGTTCAACAACAGATACACCTTTGCACTATGGCTATGACTAATTCAGAATGTTCTGGCTCACAATATAATCTCACTCATTATCCACCTGCGGGTTCTAACGGCGAGGCCANCTATTCGGTCGNTGAAACCTTCTTGGGTTGGTCGACAGCNGCNCCAGGAGTCGTAGAATCCGTNAGTCCAATCGTAGGNATTGAAAATTTGACAGGCGTGTATTCTGATGACATCACCACNCTATCTTGGGANTATCCNGAATCTATTGCGATGAATCACTCAATCATGATTTACAGTCACGACTCCCCTGCAACTAGGGGAAATTGGGATTCTCTAACTAAAACAATCGTCAGCAGTAGTGTTGCTGCAGGCACAACAAATTTCGAAATCAATCATTCATCTAGTCCAGTTGAGAGAGAGGTTTACTATTCAGTTACCTTGCTTTATGAAACCTCAGAAGATACGAGATTCCTTGGAAGTAACACGCTTACAGTTCCGGTAAAGGAAGACAATATTGCTCCACTATTTGTTGGAGAATTATCAGCGACCTTCAATTCCGAATTAGATATGACAACTATCGATTGGGGAGCTGGTATTTCTGATGAAGACTTAATGATCAACATTTACCGTTCTCAGATGCANTTACCAATACTCGATACGAATAACTTGGTAGCAACAGTGGATTCCAGCCTTTCTTCTTACGAACTTGAAGTTCCAATGGGGGAGCACCGTCAATCGTGGTATGCGATAACTCTAGTAGATTCCCAGGGGAATGAAAACCTCAATATTTCCGAGTCTTCACCAGTGTCTGACCCAATAATCGAATCAACGATTTCTTCATCGCAAATCTCNAATTTAGAAGCCGAGAGATATAGTGACGGCACTATTACAATCAATTGGGACGATACAACTCAAAGTCCGAATGCAATAGCCAAAATTTGGCGNTCNGTCTCNGGTCCAATCAGTTCATTCGATNACCTAGAAGAACTTGCATCTACNGATGTTTCTNTGGANCAGTACTCGCACAATCCACTAAACCCAGTTGACCAAGCCTGGTATGCAATCACAATAGAAGGAACGTGGGGTTCAGGCTCAATNCCGTGGCACGATGATAGTTTGACTAGTGGTGTGAACTCAATGGAGAATTCGTTCAGAGAGACAGAAGATGAAATCGAAGAGCCGGCATTCGATGTACTAGCTCAAGTCCAATCAACAAGTGGAGCGGGTGGAGAAATATCAGATGGCGATATGATTAGTTTGGGCCCTATGTATGAGGGAGACCTCATCATCATTTCAACATCAAGAGTCGTTGAAAATATATCATGTAACGACATTGCAGGACAAGGTAGTGTAATCTACTCTCAAACCGATTGGTCCCTATCCTTTAGTGCAAACCAATCAGGCGAGGCCTGTTATGGCACAATTAGTGACGGGGATGATGAAATTGGATTCACAATGACTTGGAATTATATCGAAAACATCACTGTAGTCGACGATGAGAGCGACGAAGACGATACTGAGCAAGACGATGAGCCAGCGGGAAATAAAGGTTCAAAAGAATCTAAAGAAACGATCGCAGGAGTCATTTTGTCAATAATTATTCTAGCATTATTGGTTTACCTTTTGGTTATGATGAAGGGGCCAAAATATTTCGAAGAAGAATGATTACTCTTCCTCATCACCCGACAACGGACCTGCTGTTGAAAGCCATACGTAGAGGCCGTTAGTGGTAACTAATAGTCCAACTAATGACAAAACTAGCCCAGCTGGTTCAGGGAAGAAATCTATCCTTCCGATGGCATATGAAATTCCCAAAATTACCAAACCTGTCAATATGACAATTGTAGAAGTCGCTTCAGGGTCTTTCCACAAATTCAGAGTAGGAACGACTCCCTTAATCCCAAAAGTTAGTCTAAACCATGCAAGATAAAGAAACATCATTCCNGCCAAACCGAAAGCACCNGAGGTAAACGTAGCGTCGTCCCAAGGNCCCTTAGGGGATATATCTGTGAATGTGATTGCAACTAACAGAGCGCCAATTGCGGCAAAGACTCTCCACTCAGCCTTTGCGCCCATGAAGGGGGCTACGGGCCGCGACGCTTGAAAGCAATGGCGTAGTTAGGTCTGTTATGGCAGCGGTTGAGGATGCAGTATTGGTTGCGGGGGGAATGGGCTCGCGAATGCTACCTGCAAGTGCTGCAATTGCTAAGGAAGCACTGCCTTTAGTCGACATACCGGCACTATCACATCTAGCNAGNGAAGCGGTTGCTGCTGGTGCAAAGAGNATTCATATCATCACTTCTCCTAAGAAGGATCTAAGTCNGTTANTNAAAGATAATTCATGGCTNCANGATACAAGNCCAGATTTGAGTGCGGAGCTACTTTCTCCATTCAATGACGTTGAAGTTTTAGTNCANGTCCAAGAAGTACCGAAAGGGTTTGGAGATGCTTTGAGTTGTGCTTTACATGCAATCGATGGACCTTTCATGGTTTTACTAGGAGATAATATTCTGCTGGATTCATTCAATTCAAGTTCAAATTATATTCCGTCTAGTGCCTCAAAAAAATTGGTCGAGGCTTACCTTAGAACCGGTCTGCCATGTGTAGGATTGGCTGCTGTAAACGACCCTGAAAATTATGGCGTAGTTTCGATGAATGGAGAATTGGTCAAAGACATAATCGAGAAGCCAGTCAGAGAAGATGCACCTTCAAATTTGGTTTTATGTGGAAGATACGTCTTCACATCCGACACCTCAAAATTACTTTCACAGTATGACTATGAGCAATATGGCGAGTTACAATCAATTGCAATCCAACAGCATTGGATGCAAAACGAAGGTTTGGTCGGAGTTGAATTGAAAGGCTTCCAATGGTATGATTCAGGCGCTCCTTTGCCCTGGCTGAAAGGCCAAATCGATTATGCTCTACGCCGTGGAGATATGAATAACGAACTCAGAAGTTGGCTTAATGACAGACTTCAGCGCTGACCTGGCTTCCAGAATGAAAGAGATAGCGGAGAGTCGTTATTGGCGGCCCTAATTGCTAGATGGTCAGCCCTCTCGTTCCAGCGATGGCCACTGTGCGCTTTGACATGCTCCCATGACAATTCACGTAGTTCAGAAACTTCAACCCAAAGCGACTGAATATGAGATACTAATCTCTTATTCGCTTTCGCCTTCCAAGTCCCAGTCGCTTGATTTCCAGCATATTGCGAATCTGTTTTTATTATAATTTCAGAATCTCCACCTTCGGTTAAAGCCCATCTCAATGCTTCAGCAAAGGCGGTTAATTCAGCAGTATTGTTAGAGCCAACTTCTGCTCCAATAAACGACTTATCTTCAGGGTCTGTAATCACTCTACCATGGAATTCATGGAGTACCTCTCCATTTCCTCTACCTAGGTCATTAGACCCTGTAATAATTACAACACCCCATCCAGCAGGTGTTTCACTATCCACATTTTGGTTCCCAATACAAGAGCCATCGACGTAGATGTGTATCATTAATTTCACTCGCCAAGCTCGGCTCTGTAATCCGCGGCTGTCATTAGAGTAGAAACCGCTGAAGGGTCATCTAATTTCATTCGAATAATCCAACCTTCACCATACGGGTCTTGGTTCATTAATTCTGGAGCGTCATCAAGCGCTTCGTTGACAGCTGTGATTTCTCCAGCAAGTGGGGCGAAGATAGGTGATGCGGATTTTACAGATTCAACTATTGCAAACTCGCCCATTTCTTCACACATCTCACCAGCGTCTGGTAATTCAATGTAGACAATATCTGTCAGAGCATCTTGTGCGTGATCGGTAATTCCGATGACAACTTCGTCTCCCTCAACCCTGATCCATTCGTGTTCTTTAGTGTAGTATTGGCCTTCTGGAATGTCACTCATGAGTATCCCTCTAATCTACTGCAAGTGGTTAAAGGAATCAAACCTTTCTCATAACGGATTTGAACAATGCGGGCAAATTTTCCATGTAGGCTCGACATTACTTCCACAACTTTTGCAAGTTAGTTGGCTATTATCGCTAATCATAACCGAGTCGTTTAGTACAGTATTTCCAACATGTCCAATCTGTACTACTGGTTGCTTTTGTTCAAGATGTTCTTGGCGAATTTTACCAGCCTGTTCGTACATTCCAGCTTTCTGATAAGCATCGGCAGCCGCTTCCCAATTTCTAGCAAGCTCGAGGTTTTTAGCCTCAGCCAGCCACATCTGTTGGTTTTTGATTGGAGTAGCGGGCGGGTTAGGCTTAGCAACGACTCTAGGTTGTTGGATTACTTGTTGAACTACAGGAACATATTGTGGTTGCTGCTGAACAACAACAACTCTTTGTGTATCATTTTTGGTACTTAGGGCACTTATTGCAAAAATTAGCGAGCAGCAACACATCAAACCTCCACATATGTCTGCAACTCCAGGACCGTTATTTACCTCATCTGAACCGTCAATACAATTCTCTATGCCGTTTTTTTCAAGAGATTCCTCAGGGTCGAAAATCCTCTCGCCGTCAGCGCATTCATACATGCTATCGCCGGCTGAATTTTTGACATATTCACCACGAGCCTGACCCCCATCTTGATTTTCAGATACGATGATTGCGATTATGGCAATAATGCCTAGAACAATGCAAACATTCCAGTACAAATCTTTCTTTTTCTTTCCT
>PAEE01000072.1 GCA_002701145.1 Methanobacteriota archaeon | reverse complement strand
TCAGTCACTTTCAGATAGAGATCACATGGAATTGCGAGATATGTCACTTTCACTAATTCGTAAACTGAATATCAAAGGCGGTTGCAATGTTCAATTTGCAGTAAACCAATCTACTGGTGAAGTAAGAGTGATCGAAGTAAATCCTCGTGTATCGAGGTCTTCCGCTTTAGCATCAAAGGCAACAGGATATCCTATCGCAAGGATGGCTGCAAAGATAGCAGTGGGGTATACTTTGGATGAATTACCTAATCCTATTACAGGAGAAGGTACAACAGCCGCATTTGAGCCAACTCTGGATTATTGTGTGGTTAAGATTCCAAGATGGCCATTCGATAAATTCCGTACAGCCGACAGGACTCTAGGTACTTCGATGAAATCGACTGGCGAAGTTATGGCGATAGGTCGCTGCTTCGAGGAAGCATTCCTGAAAGCTTGGGCATCTTTGGAACAAGGTGCCCACTATCCACGTCCTTTGACCCGGGCTGATGAGTCAGAGGGTGAAGGAATGTCTGAAAGAGCACATGAAATACTTCCTGACAAAGTGCTGATAGATTGGCTTAGCATTGCTACAGACCGTAGGATGGGTGCCGTGATTGAGGCTTTCAGAAGAGGATGGTCTGTTGAGAAAGTCCATGAGATTACGAGAATAACAAGGTGGTTCCTTTACGGCTTCCAAAATCTAGCGAACATTGAGGCAGAAATTACCTCACAAGGTTGCTCACCTGCTGATTTGACAGCAGAGAAACTACGTCGATGGAAGAGTTTCGGATTTAGTGACGCACATATTGCAGATGCACTTTCCGGTTTCCCTGCATTGGGTTTGAAGAGTCTTGCTTCAAACAAGAATGAAACTGCGGTGATGAAGATAAGGCACTCTAAATCGGTTCATCCAATTTTCAGAATGGTTGACTCATGCGCTGCAGAATTTGCAGCAAAAACGCCTTACTACTATTCGACTTATGAGCCGAATGGTGAATCTGGAATCGACCTTCTACCCAATCTTTCTCAGAGGGTTAAGACAAGACAAGTTGTTATCGGTTCAGGGCCAATTAGAATCGGACAGGGAATCGAGTTTGATTATGGCTGTGTGCATGCGGTAAAGGCGATTCGTGAAGCGGGAATGGATGCAGTTTTGATGAATAATAATCCAGAAACCGTATCGACGGATTTTGATACCTCTGACAGGCTTTACTTCGAACCACTGACTCTAGAGTGTGTCACTGAAGTGTTACTTAGAGAAGAAGCACATGGGATTTTGTTGCAGTTTGGAGGCCAAACTGCGATCAACTTAGCATTGCCATTAGAATCCCGATTGCCTGAGTTGAATCTTGGATTGAAGATTCTAGGTACCTCTTGCGATGCTATCGATGAAGCTAGTGACAGAGAAAGATTCGAGGCGTTTGCTGAAAGAACAGGAATTCGAATGCCTCGTGGCTCAACAGGTACCAGTGCAGACGATGTCAGAAATGCGGTTGAAAAAATCGGATTCCCTGTATTGATTAGACCGTCCTATGTTCTAGGAGGAAGAGGGATGGAGATATTAGCAAACGACAAGCAACTCGATGCTTATCTAAATGAAGCATATCTTGCTCCCGATAAACCATTATTGGTTGATGAATATCTTGGACATGCAATCGAATTGGATGTTGATGCGGCAGCGGATGGAAAGGATGTACTAATTGGTGCTGTAATGGAGCACCTTGAAGAAGCAGGTATCCATTCAGGAGACTCTACTTGTTTTATCCCAACTCAAAATATCAGTGAAGAGATGCTGGTTAGAGTTAGAGAGCAAACCAAAAAGATAGGCCTTGGTCTGAACATTTATGGTTGCTATAATATTCAATTTGCAATACAAGGAGATAATTTGTATTGCTTAGAGGTGAATCCACGTAGTAGCCGCACTGTGCCTTTCGTAGCCAAGGCAACTGGTGTCCCTATGGCACGTATCGCTGCACGAGTTACACTTGGAATATCTCTTGATGAACAAGATATACCTGTTGCAACATCGGGTCATGTTGCGGTGAAGGCTCCAGTCTTCCCGTTCATTAAGTTGCAAGGATTAGATCCAGCGCCTGGTCCTGAAATGAAGTCTACAGGAGAAGTATATGGTTCAGATGTTAGAGCTGATGTTGCTTATTTGAAGGCAAGATTGGCAACTGAAATTCCTGTTGCAACTGAAGGTGGAGTATATCTCACGGTAAGGGATGAGGATAAGCAGAACTTGGTTCCAGTAGCAGAAAGTCTGAGGGAACTAGGTTTCACGCTATATGCAACACCCGGAACGGCAGATGCGATTAGGTCTGCTGGGGTAGAGGTGCAAACTGTCTATAGAATAGCAGATAGGAAGCACCCGGATGCCTTGGACTTGATGCGGACAGACCAGGTTTCATTCATTGTAAACGTACCCACAATATCAGGTGGAGCCGTAAGAGACGGTAACATGATGAGACGTTTAGCTGTAGAAATGAATATTCCATTCGTTACAACAATGTCCGGTGCAGTTATGGAAGTATCAGCAATTAAGGCAATGAAAGAAGTAGAACTTCAACCTATGAGGCTGAAAGTGAACTACTGATCAACATGCATCATATGCTTCAATGATATATTCAGTGAATGGGCTAGTCCATGCTAAATCACTGATTCCATCTCTTCCTTCGGAATCATAGACTCTTACCACGTCTTGGACCCTAACATTCCCTTCACTAGACCTTGCAACTATGGTCTTCGGCTTGAGGACCTTGCCAGTTCCATGTGGGTCGAATACTGTGTCCAGGGCTTCAGCCAAGAACCAATCTGCTTTGTCTGCCGCTTTGCCTTCAAAGGTCCTTTTCGGCTTCTTAGCACCAAACAATCCACCAGACTTCTTCTTCGGTGAGGTGGCATTTGATTTCTTCTTTGGAGTACTGTCTTTCTTATCCGATTTAGCCTCTTTTTTGTCTTCTGTTGTAGAATCTTTAGAAGCAACAGCACGGCCTTCCATTTCACTTTCCATCTCTTTTCGGACCTTCTTCTCTAGTTTCTTTAGAAGCGCTTTTTCGTCTACCGAGGATGCTTCCTTGGTCATAGTCTCGATAACAGTTAGGTAATGTGATGCAACTTGGATAAGTGCGGTTTCCATACTTGCTTCAAGTTGCATTGAAACAACATCTCCAGATGAGTCTCTCCATTTCCTCCATTGTAGCATAGTATTAGCGTGAATGTCAGAACCACATTTAGGACAGAAAGACCTCTTTGGAGGTTTTAGTACAGGAATTGAACGCATAGCTTCAGGGTCGATTCCCTCGTGCTCTCCACTAGACACGTCGTGAATGTGAGTACTTGCTTCCATTCCTAGATTCATAGCATCGCGGAATAGTCCTTCAGACAGATCAAGCGTACCTTTCTGGACTAGTACCCATCCATCAGTTCCTCTTACAGTTGCTCTTACAGCAGCGGCGGCAGCGGCGGATTCTCCAAATTGGTAATTGGTAAAGGCGTTGTCAGCCTCGATTTCATTTCCTTCACCTGCTGCTAAAGCATCGTCCATATCGACTTCATCACCGTCAGCAGGTGCTGCAATGCCTAAGAGAATTGGATTGGCACCATCTTCGACCTTGGCTATCATATCGAACTTTTCAGCCATTGAGAGGTCTTCACGGGTTCGAATTACGTCCTTTAATTGATTCAAATCATGTCCTGTTGCAGTGATTGGACCCCTTACAGTAAGGTCATTACCACATGACAAACAAAACTTCGAAGCCGGTTCGACTGCGGCCTCACAACCGGGACAATAAACTCCGCCCATGTGTCGGCAACAACCCTTGGCCCCTTTCAATCGAACGGTATAGAAACTCCGTATGTAGTCTATTTCGNTANTTGTTGANCTAGCCGAGTAATTCTAGAACATCGCTTCTTTCCAATTCTGCTAAAATCGGTGCAAGCCTTGGNCCTTTTTCNGAACCAAGTATTGCAAGATATAGCGTTCTGTAACCGTCTTTTGCATTAATTTCATTAGACTTGAATGCTAGAGNAATNGCTTCGCCAATCGATTTAGAATCCCATTCACAATTGCCTAATGACTCATTTAGTGCAGATGTAATNNCATTATCTAAACCTGGCATTACTTCGTTTCTTACGCTTATTCGTAATTCCTCTGGGAAATGAGGACCATTTATCCAGTTACGCATTCTTGATAGTCTATCTAATGAGTTATCTCCAATTAATTGTAAAATCTCATCATCATCTTTCACCTGAGCTAACATTGCTAGATGCCTGAAATTAATCGGTGACCTATCTTCACTACCTATGCGGCTCATCCTCAGAGTGCCTTCAGCATCTTCAATCGCAACACGCTGCCTTCTAGTTAATTCTTCATCAAGAAGTTCTGTCGCAATATCTCTAGAAGCATTTCTCTCATATTCGTCTGCTAAAGATACCAATGACATACCCGCATCGAATGTGATAGCCTTCTTCGGCTTGGTAGAAGCGATTAGGTAACGCAGAATTTCAGGAGGAACTAGTTCTAATGCTTCCAATGGTCCTATTGTGTTGCCAGTTGATGATGACATTGCACCTTGGCCTTTCAATGAGATCCATTCATACATTAGTGGGTGAGGAGGAGTATCACCAAATAATTTCGATATTTCAATACCGGTGGAATAGGAACCTCCTGCTGCTCCATGGTCTTTACCAAATGGCTCACAGGTTACTCCAACCCATCCCCATTTAGCCGGCCAGTCTATCCTCCAAGGGAGTTTACCTTCTGCTTTATTCAGGTCAGACTTTCCGGGTTTTCCATCTTGGACCCAGTGCACATATGGCCATTCAAAACCGGTTACAGTTACACCATCTAGGCTACCATTGTGGCCATATGGATTGAATGGAAACCAGTCTTCAGCGAGTTCTCTGCCACTGACTCTCTCGATTATCTCACGGATTTCATCTGCCTTTTCACAAGCGATTCTTGACTTTTCAGCAAACTCTCCATTCGAATATGATTCATAATTATCTATAATTCGTGGCTTGACATCGATTTGTTCTAAGGCTGCCAAAAATGGCTCTAAGAAGTGTTGAGAATAACTTCGACCATCGTTAGAAGGATTTCCATTTTCATCAGGTGCAGGAATTGTAGCGAGTGGGCAGCCTATGTATTTCTCATATTCATCAGATAGGAAAGGGTAAACTTTGCGAAGAGGGTCTGCTGAATCTACTATGAATACCGATTCTGCATCCAAGCCTGCATCTCTGCAAGCACGCATAACCATGTCACCGGTTAGAATCTCCCGCAAATGACCGATATGGAATTCTCCACTAGGTGTAATCCCTGACGCAATGATGTGCTTATTCCCCCGCTTAGAGAGGGTTAGCGCTGCGAAATCAGCCCAGTGCATCTATGCTCACCTCAAACTACAGCAGCTCGAATTATTCCACGAAGTGGTACTTCATCGATCTCGTTTCTTGGAGTTTTGTTTACTAGAACCATACATAATGCAACTTCTGCACCGGATTCACGCATTGATTCTATCGTTCGGCTCATTGTCACTCCAGTTGAAAGAACATCGTCGACAATTACAATTCTCTTACCAGAAACTTGTCCGTACTTGTTTGAAAGAGANCCTTTTCCTGGCGCTCCATCCACATTGCGGTGAATTGCAACTTCGCAACCGAGTTGACTAGCTACTTCGTGTGCGAATATTACTCCATTAATTGAAATTCCAACAACTGTATCGATTCCATCGCCACATTCTTCAGCAACAACGTCGGCCATTATTGCACCAATCGCAGAGATTCTTTGTGGTCGAACTCCAATAGTCCTCCAGCCAATGTGTACGTCTCGTGGTTTTTCATCACCACTAGTGCCTGCTAAAAGCCATGCAATGGTGTCTTGGGATAGCGATAACTCATCTGCAATCTGCTGAGAATTCAAACCTTCTTTGCGAAGATTTGTTGCCATAATGCGCAGTTCTTCTATGCTCAAACCTGTCTCCATGATAATGCTGGGGCAGCCTATCAGACATCAAACCATCGTTATGGCTAGACCGAATAAGGCGGAAACCCTCAAATGGAGCGGACTCGGCGAAGGGTTTGATGTCCGACTTCGAATACGAGTCTTTGCTTGACCGCGCAAGGTCAAATATCCCTGAAGAGATCTCTAATCGTGCAAGATGGACACTTCCTGACCCGCAGATTTTGATTGAAGGTTCAAACACGATTTTCCGTAATTTTACAGAAGTAGTAAATCATATGGACAGAGATGAGACTCATGTCTATCAATTCATGTTGAATGAACTTGGTACTGCTGGCTCAAGAGACGGCCCTCGTATTCGCTTCAAAGGTAGAATTCCTCCTAAGAGAATCAAGAAAACTATTGTGAATTATGTCAACCTATACATCAAGTGTATTCAATGCAATGCTCCAGATACGCATTTCATCAAAGAAGGAAGAACCACATTGCTGAAATGTCAAGCATGTGGAGCTACTCGGCCGGTCAAACTTTGATCAGTCCAAATATACTGTAAGTTCTTCAAACGATGGTTTCTTTACGTTTGGAACAGCCTCTGGATAACCTGCTTTCAAAAAGCCAATTATCTCTTCAGTTTGTGGATTTATAGAAAGTANTTGATAGGTATCCAAATCTCTNGTAATCGAACCNGNTGACCATTGTGAACCAATGTCGTTATCCCAAAATGAAAGGACCATNTTNTGTAATGCACANACGGTTGCTNCATAATCCTCTTTTTCTCTGAANTTATCCTCNGGGTCTTTTTTCGAGGTAATNGCGATTAAGANCGGTGGNTGAGTAATCTTCTTTATNGCCCTTTCAGCATCCTTCTCCAAATCTTTAGAACCCAACTTGATAGATTTCAGTTCTGCTAATTTTTTGATTACAGGAATCAACTTGCTTCTTATTTCTGGACCAAGGACATAGAATTTCCAAGGATGTGTGTGCTTGTGGCATGGCGCTTTAGAAGCAGCTGTTAGAGCCTGATTAATTATCGGCTCAGGCACGTCTTTATCTGTAAATTTGTAAACTGTCCTTCGTGTCAAAATATTATCTTGCACGGCTGACATCATTTCACCCTTCAATGTCATCGATTTTGGATGCAAGGATAAAATCAGACTCGGTCAATCCATCAATCTTGTGAGTCCAAATCTTGATTTTTACAAGCCCCCAAGACAATTCAAAGTCAGCATGGTGTCCTTCTTCTTCACAAATCGCACCTGCGTCATTAACAAATTTAAGAGCTTGAACAAAGTTGTCAAATTTCACATTTCGTTCAATATGGTGTTCTTCAATTAATGACCAATCACTGTGAACTTGTTTGATNAGAGGCGANATTTCACTCTNCGTCAAAGGAGGGACTCCTCCTCTGCAAGGTATACAGGATTTTTGATTCAATGAAATGAAAATCATCCCCAAAGGTGTGAGTCATCATTGCCTTTTGTCTTCTTTTCAACCTTCTCGTGAAGGTTGGAGCGTCTTTTCTGATCAGCCCTTTCAAACTCAAGCAATTCTTTGTCATCGATGTATGCTGGGCGTGTGTGAGCGATTAAAACAACTCTCACAATGACTTCCCTGGCAAGATATACATGCTCGCCTTCAACAGTTAGCAACTCGATAGATGATTTTCCAGATGACAAAAGTCTGCCTCTTGCCCATGTGTCCTCATCATCTCTTAATGCTCTAGCATCAATTTGGATTTCAACTAAGTCATCCTTTCTTAGACCATGTCTTCGGTCCATTAAATCGCCAGTATGCACACTTTCCATTTCTTCAATTTTTGGAGAGCCTAGGCTTTCCCACATGCTTTGCGCCCATTCCGGTAGGTCCGACATGTTTGGGTGTCGGGGCTCCTCCTTCTAAGCCCTGACGCTCCCAAAATGAACCTACGATTTGAAGAATAGGAGGCGACCCCGATTAATTGGGAGGCATTCGGATGAAGGTGGTGTGGCGAGACCTGACAACAGTACTTACTGAAGAAGAAGTACTCGACAAAGGTTTCAGTCGTGCTAAAAAAGCCGCTGACAGAGTCGATGACCATGTCAAGGTCTTCCGCGTCAGGAAACAACTGACACGTATGGTTCAAACATCTGCGGATGTGATGTCGCAATATCTTGAGGATACAGAGAAGTCTTGGCCAAGTCTTGACCAAATGCCCCTGTTCGATAAAGCGATGGTAGATGCCTGTGTTGGATGTGATGATTACCGCCATCATCTCTCAATGCTTGGTTGGGGCGCCAAACAGATGCGTAAAATCGCAAAACACAATGCGATTAAGATTGTACGAACTGCTAGATTCGAAGTGATGCATGATGCTAGGAAAGAAGCATATGGGCGTCTATCAAGCATAATGAGNAGATTAAGCCCTTCTCTTGATTGGCTTCATGAAAGTCGAATGGTGTTACGTAAATTACCGGTAATAGACCAACTGTGTCCTACAATCGTTGTATGTGGCGCTCCAAATGTCGGTAAGAGTGCATTCATCTCNTCACTATCTAGCGGTAATATGGAAGTTAATCACTATCCATTTACAACTAAACAACTCCACGTCGGACATTTCAAACATCGTAGAGTCCCTCACCAAATGGTTGACACTCCTGGATTGCTAGATAGGCCAATGGATGATAGAAACGCCATTGAATTACAAGCCATAGTTGCTATTCAGCACGTCGGAAGTTTGTGCATATTCTTGATGGATATCTCTGAAAAGTGTGGCACTAGTTTAGAAGATCAGCACAGTCTTTTGGAAGAAGTAAAAACGCTTCTTCCCGAAATCGATATGATTGTTGTAGTCTCTAAAGGAGACCTCATGGACCCGTTACCTGCTAATTGGGATGAAGTAAAGCAATTTGAATCGGAGTGGGATGGAGAAGGGGAACCTAATCTACCAGTTTTAATCGATGAAGAAGGCTGTGTAACAATCTCTGCTATGGAAGATGTTGGAGTTACTGCACTGAGACTAGAAATGGTGAGGAGATGCAAGGCTAATATGCAAACTGACCCAATGAGTCTNCCAGANGGATGGCATCGNAATTAGCCGCCAAATCCAGCTAGTTGTAATCCGACTGGTGCTACTATTGCTATGAAGAANACTACGAACATGATTCTCATCATTCTGTCGTTTTTACNTCGCTTTTCATATTTTGATACACAATCGGCCGCCTTACAAATTCGTGGTTCTGCTTTGATNTCTATTGTAGCNCCACACATTTGGCAATGTTTGTGAGCAGTGAGGTGAGATGTAATTTTATTACGAGCGTTACTGGCTTTTTTGCTAACTTTATCTCNTATNGCCTTTGCATCTACCATATTTCTCACTCCGTTCTTACTAAAGTTCCAACAAAAGGTCTGCCTTCAATCGCATCTTCTAGTAGAGTAAGGTCTCTACCATCTAATACTGCTAGTCGCATACCTGAATCGATCGCCCATTTGACAGCCACAGGGTCAACCGCCGCCGACTCACCTGGGCCCAATGCTTCCAAACCTGTAATTTCNGCTAACTCAGCTAATGTCATNTCTTCTATCGGCTTNGCACNTTCATTTGTTCTTGGGTCGCTATCNTGNACGTGAGATACATTTGTTGCAATTACGCAGTGAGGNGCGCCTGAATCCCTTGCNAGAGCNACNGCAACTGCATCTGTTGTGTGGCCTGGNGTNGTTCCACCCATGATTACGAAATTATGTTCNAAGAGTAANTCAGCNGCTTCATCGGTTGAGTGTGGTATTATCGGGCAAACATTACAGCCAATATCNANCAATGATTGTTGNAGNATTGTTGCATTCAAACGAGTTGCAGCAATGCCGACNGTGTCTAGTCTATAGGAGTCTGTGAATGAACTTCNGGCTAAGGTTATTCCTTCTCTTGCNGGTAATCCTCCNCCAACAACAATCCCCAGTCTTCTTCCATTCCCTTCTAGGTGTACGGCGAGTTGACGTAACTGACCGAACCACTGCGACCTTTTTTCGGCCTCTTCAGGGCGCAATAGCGAGCCTCCGAGTGCAACGATGTGGGTCGTCATCAACAGTGCGTGCAAGTCGACCATTGATGATGCTTCCTTCTCAGAAGGCTTCAAAGTCCTCGCCTCAGCCCTTAGGGCTGGGGGAGACGTGTATGAGTGATGATGCAGAAATGGCTACACGNCGCCTCAAATTGAAATTGGCTCTTGAAGACCTGAGGGAAATGAAGGGTTCAGGTACAGAATTAGTCACNGTAATCATTCCACCAGANCGGCAAGTNTCCGATGCCCGTCAGATGTTGCAAAACGAACACGGGCAGGCAGCCAANATCAAATCTAAATCNACTAAGAAGAACGTACAGGGAGCGATTGAGTCTGCAATTTCTTTACTNTCTAAGTACCGAGATGCTGGAGAAAGAGGACTTGCACTTTTCACTGGTGCAATAATTGTTGGAAACAATAAAACTCGTCATACAACGATAATCGTTGATGACCCACCTAAGGCTCTCCTGTCTTTCAGATATCGTTGTGATTCTAGGTTCGANTTAACCCAATTAGAAGATATGCTAATCGATAAGAAATCATATGGTCTATTCGTGATAGACCGTGCCGAAGCAGCTTATGGAATTGCGAGTGGTAAGCGTATACACGTTCAAGAGTTCCTTGTGTCTAACATAATGGGTAAGCACAGGCANGGAGGTCAATCCGCTCAACGTTTCGAGAGATTGATCGAAGAGGCAGCGCATAATTTCTTCAAACGTGCTACAGAGCATGCATGTTCCTACTGGTTACCAGAGCTTGATAATATTCAAGCNATCATNATNGGCGGACCAGGNGCTACCAAGGATTTCGTAGTAAAGAACGATTACTTCCATCATGAGATAACAAAGAAGATTGCTAAGACAACCTTCGATGTAGGTTATTCTAACGAAAGTGGTGTCAGAGAACTTGTAGATAATGCTGGAGGTTTGATGGGTGAAATTGAACTCGATGCAGAACGAAAAGTAGTCACTGANTTCTTAGAAGAATTAGTNAAACAACATCCAAAGGCAACNTATGGTGAAAGAATGATTCGTCAAGCACTAGAGCAAGGTGCGGTTGCTAAACTTTTGATNAGTGAAGGCATGAGGAAAAATGTAGTTACTATCGAATGCAAATCATGCTCCAATGAATGGACNGTAAGTATTGGTAGAATGGATGCTTTACCNGCTTGCTCAAAATNNAAGGCAGATGGTGATGATCTAAAGGAGATAAGTTCTGTCTCATTGATTGATGAATTTTCATTATTGGCTACAAAAGGGCGTGCTGAGGTCAAGTTTATTTCTACCGATACCGAAGAGGGTGCTCAACTTGACTCTGGTTTTGGCGGTCTTGCTGCAGTATTACGTTACCCAATTATGTGAGGTCTGTAAATGAATATCTTACGTGACATAGTTGAGCCATCTCTGGAAGTAGCCCTTGCAGATATCGGTGTATCCGGTGATTTTTGGAAGAATGCTTTGGGAGTTAGTCGAGAAAGAGACCAGGGTGATTTATCTCTGCCATGTTTTCCTTTTGCAAAACAATTAGGACGCAATCCTGCAGATATTGCCGAAGAATTAGCCTCAACTCTATCAGGGAATTTCGAAGTTAAAGCAGCAGGTGGCTATCTGAACTTCAAGGCAGAATCCAATTGGCTAGCTGGTAAAGTGATGTCTGGAATCGAAATGCCAGGAAGTAAAGATGTACTAATCGAACATACCAGTGCTAATCCAAATGGTCCTTTCCATGTAGGGAGAGCCCGAAATGCAATCTTAGGGGATACATTAGTTCGCTTGAACCGCCTTTATGGCAATACGGTGCGTGCTGAATATTATGTTGATGACATGGGTAAGCAAGTCGGAGTGCTCGCTTGGGCATTAGCCAATCTTTCGAAAGAAGAAGTTGACTCGATTCTTGATGACAAGGATGACATCAATCCGAAGTGGAATGGTAAAGCGGACCATGAAACGGTTCGCTGGTATCAGGCTGCCCAGGCTAAACGTTCAGAAGGCAGTCAAGAAATTGAAGATGAAATTAGCAAATTAGTTCATGCATCTGAACATGGTGATGATTCGGTATTGAAGCAATTTGAGGGTGCTTACCAACCAGTTCTCGATGGGATGTTGGAGACTCTTTCGAGGTTAGGGATTGAGTTTGATACATTTACCAAGGAATCTAAGTTTGTCGTAGATGGTACAGTATCAGCATTGATGGATAGGCTTTCCAGTCTTGAGATTCACGATTCTGCAGATAATGGTGCGCACTTTTTAGATCTAGGTCAAAGAGGTCTGAAAGGCAAAACAGATTTCTTCTATAGAAGAGGAGATGGCTCATCTCTCTATGCTACTAGAGATATAGCATATCATATGTGGAAATGGCAACAATGTGATGAATTAATCAATGTACTTGGTGAGGATCATAAATTGCAAGCCAAACAGGTAGGACTGACTTTGCAAGAACTGGGTGAAAAGGTCCCAGATGTCATGTTTTATGCATTCATTAAACTGCCAGAAGGCAAGATGAGTACAAGGAAAGGAAATGTAGTCTTCATGGACGATTTACTCGAGGAGGCACAAGCTCAAGCAGCATCTGTAGTTAGGGAGTTGAGAACCGACCTTGGTGAAGATGAAGTGGCTAAGATTGCAGAAGCAGTAGGCGTTTCTGCTGTTCGATTTAACATCACTAAAGTCAGTCCGGACAAGGGCTTTACTTTCCGCTGGGAAGAGGCACTTTCATTCGAAGGTGAAAGTGCACCATTTGTGATGTATTCGCACACTCGCGCTTGTTCTATTGCCAGTAGGGTTGGGAGAGATTCTATTCCAGATAGTACTGGTGAGATTCCTCCTGCCATGCATCAATTGATGAGAGTAATGGCATGTTTTGTTGACAAGGTTTCTCAATCGGTTAACGAAAACAAACCTCATGCATTTGCACTTTACTTGCTTGAACTTGCTACTGCATACAATTCATTCTACCGTGACTGCCACGTAATTACCGATGGCGTGGTTAATGAATTCAACTTCGCTGTAAGTGAAAAAGCCAGAGAATTACTTCGTATAGGAATGATTGGTGTAGGAATCATTCCTCTGGAATCGATGTGATCGAGTTTTCAGGTGTCCTTCCAGCGGCTTCAAGTTGTGCGCCTATCTCATTTAATTCTGAAATTGCATCTTCTAAGGTTTCAGCTTGTTTCAAGAAACGCATCGGTGGCCAGCCGAGGTCGATGATTCCTGGTTCGTGAGTAGATTCTTCAATCCATGCTTCGCATGCTTGACCGGTACACATTGCTGAAAATGTATCGAGGTCTACCCAAAATGTCCTTCTCTTGCAAACCGGACAGTCACGGCAGTGCATACTGGATAGTACCGTCATTCCATCTTCACCGATTTGGTCAACATCCCAAATCACTATGTCTGAACGTTTCAATGCCATCAAGTGTGATTTTCTTAAGAACCGGCGAAGAACCTTCCATGCAGTCTCTTCGCTTGAGAAAACACCTAGGCCAATAGCTCCTCCACTTTCCTCGGTAACCGAGGGTACGAAGACTCTAGAGGGGGCTGTCATGAAGAGTGCTGTGAAGAGGAAGCCCTTCAATCCCTCGTCCATTCATGTTCGACAACAGCCAATCCACCAGGGTGGGGGAATGGTGCATCGGGTTTTTCCATTCTAATGGATATTGATTGCACGATTATGTTGGTGCTTATTTTGTCAACCAGCATCTTGCAAAGCGTTTCCATAAGCTTGACAGGTTTTGAATTTACTACTTCAGAGTCTACGGCGGATTGCAAATCTGCATAATTTAGGGTTAGTTCTAGGTTGTCTTCTTCCACATCATGTGATAATGTAGCCCAGATTGAGATAATGAATGGTTGATCTTTTTCTCTTTCGAAGTCATAAGCCCCGTGACAAGCCATAACTTCGTATGACTCGAGACCAATTCGTGTGACCAAGTCAATCACTCCTCACGTTCATGAACCCAAATTAAATGGTATCCGAATTGTGTTTTTACTGGTTCTGATACCGTTTTCAAAGGAGTATTCCATACCGCTTGTTCGAACTCATGGACCATTTGTCCCTTGCGGAACCAACCCAAATCTCCTCCTTTCTGGCTAGATGGGCAGTCTGATTTCTTCCTTGCAGTCTTCTGAAAATCTTTGAACTTCTTGATATTCATTGCTAATTGAGTTGCTTCGCCTTTACTTTTCACAAGTATGTGGCTTGCATGTGCGCTTGGATTTACCATTTCATTCACCTTATGCTTCAGAGTTCCATGCGAGGTACTTCATGTAATTACTGTATATCGTAATTGAGATTCCAAGACTTTCCTCATTGAATCTATCCATTTCGTCTAGGTAGGTGTGGTATTCCCATGAGCCACTTCCATAGCATACAGCAGCCCTTCCTATCGTATTGCCACCATCTAAATCGTAAACGAAGGGGCAATGGTCTGAATTACACGGCATTCCATTACTCTCACCCTTTTCGCCATCATACAGTCCTAGATTGATTGTATACTTTTCAGCCATATCGGGGTTGTCTTCCAAATATTCTTCACTAAGGCTCTTTATGTGCTCATAGTCGACAGGATGGTTAGTAAACAATGTGACGGAGTTTCCTCTTGCAGGGTCAATGTCAACATGGTTCATGTCTAGATTGATATAGAGGCGAAGATTTTCTGCCAACTCTTGATTCATTTCAGCAACATATGCAGTTGAACCCCACAGTCCTTCTTCTTCTCCACCCCAAGTACAGAATCTAATGGTACGCTCAGGCTGGCCATTTTCAGTGATATATTCAGAAAACATGGTGGCCATTTCTAAGACTGAAGCAGTACCTGATGAATCATCAACAGCACCTTGTGCGTGATAGACAGTATCATGGTGGCCTCCGGCGATTACCAGTTCATCAGTGGCGCCGTAGTAAGTTCCACACGGTACACGAATTGTCAGCTCCTGGTCATTGGTTACGTCGATTATCATCTCGATTCTTCCACTGCCATTGATTACAACCGATTCCAAGATCTCTCCTGCATCTTTACTCATTGCGATAAACGCTAGTTGGGAAGGCGCTCCTCCGCCGTTAGCAGCAGCGATTGCATCATAGTTTGTACCTTTGAATATAGGTACGCAATCATTGCCTTCAATCATGCCACAATTGTAGTCCTTGTTTACACGGATGACAGCCGTAAGGTCGTTTTCTATAGCGCTGGTCATGATGAAAGTATTACCTGTCTTGGAGCCTCCTCCTTCAACGTAACCAATCTTCCCTGCAGCCGATGCCCAGAGTGCATCATCAGAGCCGTTTCCTAAATGTACGACTTCGATGTCCTGCCCAAACATAATTGATGATTCTCCTGAGAAACCTTGTATTACGTAATCCATTCTGTGATTGAATGTAGTAATATCTTGACCTATATCTGCTGGAGAACACGGTGCTGCTCCAAATGACCCAACAGTTCCTGGGGCACAAACTCTCAAACTTGGTTCACTGTTGATGCTGTGCATTGGAACTTCGTAGGTGTGTAGGGTTGATTGGTATCCTAACTCTTCAAACAAATTGGCAATGTACTCTGCGGTAGCTTGTTCCTCAACGGAGCCACTCATGCGGCCAAACCACTCAGGGTGCCCCAAATTGACTAAGTCTTGGGCATAAGATCTAGTTCTGTCTTGGTCGAATGTCATTGAAGAGCCATAGTCGACCTGTTCTTCATCTAACATGAAGTAAAGAATTGTTGATGATAGGAAGAGAACTGTAAGTATTGATGCCATCACTGTAGTGCTGCGTAAGAATTCGATAGCAGTTCTTCTATTGTTTGCTTCAACCCAATCTTCAACTATTTCTGCCGAAATAACATCAGAATCATCTGGATTTTCAGCATCAGAACTCATCGCAACTCATCTCCGGTCCACCGCTTCGTTAATTCGTTGTCTCTACCGAGGTGGTCTAGAATTCTTGCTACTACAAAGTCAATTAGATCGTCCATTGTTTTTGGAAGGTTATAGAATCCAGGTGATGCGGGGATTACAATAGTGCCCCAATTAGACAATTTGGCCATATTTTCTAGGTGAACTGTTGCGTAAGGTGCTTCGCGTGGCACGATAATCAGTTTCCTTCTTTCTTTCATTGCAACTATTGCAGAGCGAGTAGCTAAATTGTCGCCAATTCCTGATGCTAACTTACCAATAGTCGAACCACTACAT
The DNA here is from genome assembly GCA_002701145.1 of Methanobacteriota archaeon. Classification (GTDB taxonomy): domain Archaea; phylum Thermoplasmatota; class Poseidoniia; order Poseidoniales; family Poseidoniaceae; genus MGIIa-K1. The sequence goes on along the minus strand of PAEE01000072.1, from coordinate 1,007 downwards.
GGGCAAATTACCACTGCATCGATTGCTGCTGAGCCGGATGCCGACTTTGCAGCAATGTCGTCATTATCTTCGAGTATTGAGCCTGTTCTTTGTACTAATAATTCAGGAGTAAGGCCTTCACATTCGTGCGCCATAGTAAGTCTGCCTGAGTCTGTAACGACTAAACGAGCCTCTTCGCCCAATATTTCGGCTAAACGAACTCCGTATGCGGCGCCTGAAGCGCCAGAGATTACCAATACAACCTCGCCCATGATTCATTTCTCGTATGGAATCATGTATCAAGTTATGTCCGTGGCTGTGCGAATTACAGTCTCTAGGGCATTAATGCTTTAGCAAATGAATCATGGTCTATAGAACATATTGCACTGAGCAAGTAACCCGCACTCAAATCAAACATAAAACCTGGTAATGATGGCAATCCGTGGTATTTTCCAATGGTATCTGTCATTTTTACTGTATCAACATCGAGAGTCCTGAATGCTGCATGAAATAAAATCTAGTGGACTTCATGTCATTTAGATAATTCTCTTGACAGACAATCGATATTTGAAGTCAAAGAATCTAGTATAGTTTGCTTTGAAAAATCATGTCCAAGTGCTTTCAAACTGGTAGTAGTATCTTCTTCAAGTCCGCATCCGCTGACCATTTCTACTCTTCCGGGCGGCGTATTGTAGTTTATCGTTAAACCGTGGCGACTGGTCCATCTAAGAAAAGAAAGGCCTATTGAGCAAATCTTGTTATTTCCTACCCAAACACCTTGCATTCTGTCGTCTCTTCTGCCTTTAACTCCTAATTGTCCTAGTGATGTAATGACCCATTCCTCTAGAATTGAGATTACAGATTTAACATTTGATTCACCCTCTAAATCCCATTTGATTATCGGATAAACTACCAACTGTCCAGGTCCGTGCCAAGTCAAGCCTCCTCCTCTGTCTACTGGTGATGTAGCATAACCTTCAGGTGGTGTTATTCCATCGTTACGCGCTCTTGGTCCTACAGTGACTACC
>PAEE01000071.1 GCA_002701145.1 Methanobacteriota archaeon | reverse complement strand
TTGTTGTGCGTATTGTCGCTGCAGTGGAAGAGTCCCGTGCTTCCAGGCTGTGAAAAGAATGCAGCATCCTTTGGTGCACCGCCGCCGCTGTCGTTCCATATCTGTCCGCCCAAAGGTTGCCTGTTCGGGCTAAGGCAGCCCAAGGCAACGCAGACTACGTCCTTGCGTGACGGCGGGGCTTCGCTGATTGTCCCCACGTCGCCAAGTGAAACGTAACCCGGTGGCGGGACGGGGCGCCAGCACCAGAAGCGGCGTTGACCGCGTTCCTGCCACCACACGAGATCGAATCGTTCGGGTGGTGCGATATCGCTACCACCAGCACGAATGACCAGCGTCGAGAAGGTCGGTGGCGAGTGGCCGTGCTTGGCAGTCATACCAATCAAATGGCACCCCGCAGGAACGCGCGCCCTCCAGACTGAGACGTCTTGTTCTGCGCCAGATCCCCTGTCGTTCCATACCTCATCGTACTCGCTTACGGGGACGAATTCTAAGTTCCCTTGCGATGAGGCTTCTGAGGGATGCTCGATTCTACGGGCGTCCTTGTTTTCGCCATGTCTGACCGTTGGTGCAGGATGCTTGCCACCTGGGGCGCCCGGATTTCCCCAACTGTCGACGGTTTCCCATCCACCATCGCGCGGTGGAACTCCGATTTTTCCGCCAGTATGTGCAGCATAGAGGACCCCGATTTTTGAGATGATCATCCACTTGTTCCACTCGGGGCGTTGATTTCCATCATTTCCGCAGTCTTGGAAGGCGATGAAAATCTCAGGATTCTGTGTGTGCTGGTAATGGCCAGCGATATTTCCCCAGTGCCTATTTTCATGTTCTCCTGGCTTGAATACGTAGGTGCCATTCACTTCTGAACTTCCAGCTCCTGAAACGGTTACGCTCGGGGGCATGGATGCGGGAGAGGTTTTTGTCGAGGTTTCAGTCCGTGCTGGTTGGCCGATGCTAGTGGAATCATCATCTTCTAAATCGATCAGTTTTTTGCGAATGTGATCTGGAATATCAGGATCATAACGGTTCCACGGACGATATTTCTCGGATTCATGTGGCATCGTGAGGCGATCTCTTTCGCTTCCTCCTGTGCCAAAATAGGCCATACCGTTGTATTGGCCAGACCTGTATGCATAGAGTCCCTTAGTTCCCCAGCTTCCTACAAATGGATGGCCTGCTCCGCCAATTTGTAGACCTAAAGCACGAGCAAATTCCTCGGCTTTGACGGGGTCNTGGATGTGTTTAAGATCCCCTGCCATGATTNNCTGTAGTGGTNAGGATTAACCAGTTTTTCGATGAATGAGCAGTTTTCAGATTCGAAGAGACTTCTCTAATTTTGGATTGCATATTGCCTATAAATCGAGTATGCCTGGGGGAATTATGTACGCATGGCTGATGAGTTTGTTTTCCAAAATGTTTGGCAATACTGCTAAAATAAATATGGAGAAAGATAAAGATGAAAATTTTCCATCTGGGGAAAATTGGATTGGCCCAGATGACACAGAGAGTGGTCCAGGTGTCGCTGAGAATTGGTACTTGTCATACGATGGTCCAGCGCCTATAGTGGAGGACATCTATGATGAAAATTACGGTGTAGACAGAGGAAATGGCGCTGTTCCAATTGAGTTTTATATCAAAAAATGGGGTATTCCAAATGGATTTGGAAAAACTGATTATGAGAAAGAAATAGCAAACAAATAACAAAATTATTACCAAAATGGAGAACAATAAGGGGTATGACCGAGTCGCTGCTAACGCCACCCTTGTGTTCAGTTTGATGCTAGGAAGTCACTAGTTGCTGCAGCGAATTCTTCTTTGCTAGTCTTACCATGCATTATACTACGGATTTTCTTTGCGCTAGGCAAGCCCTTGGTGAAAGATACTGCATGGCCCCGCATTGACTTCAATTCTAGTCCTGTTGTCTCTCTAGCCAACTCGATGTAACGATTCCAACACCATCGGCGAGTTGCAAATTGCTGAGCTGTTTCTGTTAGATTTTCCCAGTTNCCTTCATGGGCTTTTATCCATGGNAGGTCTTCTTTTTCCATCCAACCTAAACCAACTTTAATTTCTCCAAAAATGGAAGGTCGGCCAATTGCACCTCTACCTACCATCAATCCTGCAGCATTGGTTTGACTAAGACATGCCTTAGCNGAATTCGAATCAACCACGTCTCCATTTGCTATGACTGGTAATTCGACTGACTCTACAACGCTGGTAATGTAATCCCAATCGGCAACTCCTGAGTATCTCTGCTTGAGAGTTCTGCCATGAACACATAGACGCTGTATCCCAACATGCTCAAGTTCCTGACAGATTTCTTTCGCGTTAAAATCGCCTTGCCCAGTTCCTAAACGCATTTTGGCAGTGACAGGAATATCCACTCTGTCAACAACTTCTTCACACATCGAAACCAAGTTTTCAGGTTGGCCCATCAATGCGGCGCCTGCACAGATTTTGGTAATCTTAGGAGCGGGACATCCAAAATTTAGGTCGATGATGTCAGCACTATCCGAAAGCAATTCTGATGCTAGAGCCATATCTTTGGAAACTCCGCCAAAGATTTGCGGAATAAACGGATTCTCTGCTTCACACGTCTCCATTTTTCTCCATGAAGTTGCAGCATCACGAGTCAATGCTGTAGAATTAGTAAATTCTGTAATTGTAAAATCTGCACCGCATTCCTTAGCAAGTAGCCGATATGCCAAATCGGTCACTCCAGACATTGGTGCTAAGAATAGAGGACGAACCTCTCCATCCCATTCACCTGGCTTGGGCAGGATGAAAGCACTCATCTTTCATCACCCTAGGGGGTTGGACTTACTTAGAAAGTAGATTCCCAGTCTTCTAGGTCTTGAGCTTCTGCCCATGCCTCGTCGGTTGTCTCTCCACGTGCTTTCAAAACTTCACGTGCTAGAATCCAGTAAAGAAGAGAAAGGGATTTGCGACCCTTGTTGTTAGCAGGTAGTGCTAGGTCGACATTTCGAAGATTGTTGTTAGCATCACAGATTCCAACGATTGGAAGTCCTGTGTTTACTGCTTCACGTAGTGCTTGCTGGTCTGCTGCAGGATCTGTTACGAACAACATATCAGGTTCTACGTAGGAACGTAGAGCAGGATTGGTNAGACTTCCTGGAATGAAACGGCCTACGCTTGCTCTTGCGCCGATTGCCTCTGCGAACATGCGTGCTGGGCGCTGTCCGTATTGGCGGGCACTGACAACCATGATGTTGGCTGCATTATAGCGACCTATGAATTGAGAGATTGCACGTATTCTGCTATCTGTGATTTCAATATCAATCAGGTACAATCCATCAGAGCGAACCTCTTGAATAAATTGTGCCATATCTGCGCTCTTTTGTTGAGTACCAATGTGGACAGCATGTGTCTCATAGGTTTCACGGTCGATAAGAAGTTCAGTCATAGTATTGACTCCAGCATTCGGGCCACCATCCACCCCTAAATAACCGCTTCGTCGGAGGTAATGTTGGTTTCAAGGCGCAGTATAGCGAAATAGGATTTCCACATACCGGGGCAACCTTGATGTCAATCGACCCTCAGGATGTATAGTAGGGGGCCTTTAGTGACCATTGAGAGAGCCAATGAATCCGTAATCGCAGTTGAAAGCGATGATGGTTTTTGGCGCAATAAGGAAGGTGATGCTCTCCATGTTTCCGCTAGTGATTTGGAGAGGCACGCATATTGTCCGCTGTCGTGGTCATTGGCCCGAGATGGTAAAACTGGACGAGGAGAAGCAATTTCTGCAGGTAGAGAAAAGCATGCTGAAATACATCAAAAGGTCTCAGGTTTCAAACAAAAACAAAATGAATTGAAAAGAGCATTAGTGATTTGGTCATGGTGGTTTGCGATAATCATTATTTTCATTTCAGACGCAATAATTTTCATGACTATTTCCAATACTAGAGCACCTGAGGATGTTGCGAGATATCTAACTATTCTAGCGATAGTTTGGCTGTTTTTGGGACTGATTGCAGTCTATCTNCCGTGGAGAAAATGGCTTGATACTCCGATTCAAAGGACCAATGAATTTGATGAATTAAAAAACCTAGATGACACAATTTTTCCTAACACATTTCAGCCGTACGGNTTTATTGGTGGATGGGGGCAAGGTGGAAGGGTCGAAGCCGGTTTACTAATGGGAGCTACCATNTTTGGCCTTCATGCAATTGGCTTGACTTGGGCNGCAGATAAGGAACANGCTGGNTTTATTTTGGTATCTATGGCAATGCTATGGACACTGCTCGCATCTTGGCAATTACAGAGAGCACTACTTGCTGATAATGCGCTGGAAGTCGCTAGAATGGAAGCGGGTATCGAAGCCGATGTTGAAGTAACTTATTCGGATGATGAATCGAAGGCTGGACTCTTGGTTGATGGATTTACTGGGCTTAGAGGAAGACCNGATCAAATTGTCATCGTCGATGGTGAATTTATCCCTGTCGAGCAAAAGACTGGAAAGATACCAAAGAGCCCTCACAAGTCNCACAAAATGCAGTTGTTNGCCTATCTNCATNTGGTCGAATCNACAACNGNTAGAAAGCCTCCTTATGGAGTACTAAGNTATGGAAGTGAAAACCTACATTCGATNGATTGGAATGACTCAAACAAGCATTCCCTNTTTTCAGCNNTCAAAGAAATTCAAAGATTGATGACTGAAGGCGGGGCGGAAAGAAATCATAATCGCAAAGGGAAGTGCGAAAGTTGTTCTAGAAGATATGCTTGTGACTCAAGCCTAGTCTAATCTTCATAGGTGCAGCCTTCTTCACCGTGGTACTCGTAACATTCTCTATCTACCTTGATCAATACTTGGAAGGAATCTTTGTAGAGATTACCAATTTCCTCTCCATATCCTCTAGCATCAACATACAATGTCCAGGTCCCTTCTGCGAGTGGCTGTTGGTATGTTGCTACGGCNGGCCTTTTGGTTTCGGTTANCTCCTCATACCAAATTTGAGTTCCGTCAGCATCGGTTAATACNGCTTTGACATATCTTACTTCNGTCGGCACTGGTATNACCAAGTCAAGAGCCATAGCCGCTGTGATATATGCGCTGATTTCTGAAACGTCTGAATCGACCTCAAAATAGAACGAATTAGTATAGTTTGTACTGTATGTGATNTCGGTAANATCTGTAACAAATACGTGGTCGACATTTATTCGTTCAATCTCCTCAATCAACTGCGGAGGNTCACGAAGGTCTTCCATGAATTCACGAGCAGGAACAAGTCCGATGCACCCCATGCTGGACGCCATNAGAATGGCCAGCATGACGAAAGCAGACATTGCTTTGCGNGGTCTCATCATCCCACTCCACTATCCTATAATCTATCAATAAAACCCCTCGATGGTTTGAAGGGTATGCGATGTTTCGANAAANTTGCCTGAATGAAGTCAAGAGGGTCAGCCGAGCTTACGCGATGACGAACCCTGTGAGTACTGACAGGCATCATTACTCGAACTTAGCACCGCATGTAGCGCATTCGNTAGCATCAGCCGCTATCTCTGCACCACAAGCACCACACTCTGCGGTCTTGACTTGCTTNGACCTGCGCCTTACACCACGGCGNCTCTTGGTTTCAGCTGCNGCNGCAGCGACCGGATTTACTTCGTCGGCTTCTTCATCGACCACTTCTTCATCGAATGAGAAATCCATTGCTTCTTCNGGAAGAACATTTCCNGCAAGTGAACGATCTTGTATTCCCATACCGATGTTAACTTCTTCTCCAGGCATTACTCCTTCTTCNCCAGTTATTTCGAATAGCCTTCCNCGAATATCTGCATCGCTNGCNCTTAATTCGCNGCCATCATCCAAATGAGCCTTGATATTCTTTTCATCTAGNATTGCATCAATATCGTGTCCTTTGAAGGTCTCNTCTATTGATTTCAANGTAGTAGTAACCACCGACATNNCTTCTTCNTCATCNGTATCNTATTCTTCTTCAGATGCAACTCTACGGTCATAAGCGGCTTCGACTTCAGCCTCAGCNTTTGCAATTCCCTCATCCCAGTGATCTTCTAANTCATCTGAATCATAGCCNAATTCCTTGACCGCTTCGTCAAACCCTTCATATCCNGCAGCATGAATTGTCTCTGGGTCGATTTCTTCTTCTTCGACAAGAGCGATTGTTTTCTTCTCGACAACCTTCTGTTCNCGCCTTTCGAAATATTTGGAGACATCTTGATGTGAACCACAATACGGACAATCAGAAAGCAAATCTGGTATAGATTCACCACAAGCATCACAATCGTGGAATTGCTTTCTTGCTTTCTTCAAATTAAATCCACATGAATGACATCTGTCAACATTATCATCCAGTTCCGCATCACAAGCAGGACAATAGTCAAAGATGTCTCTCTCGACCTCTTCCTCTGTTTCCCTGGTAAGAATCACTGCTGCAACTAATACTGCAATTAGAACGAGACAGATCAATGCGATCATTCCAGCGGTTTGGAANGTCATATCCCCTNCTTCATCAGCCACATTATTGCTTGNCTCNNTGGTATCCCAATTCCATGTTTGNACTCCGCTAACATCCAAATTACTTGGCCTTAGGTCTATGTTTGTAAATGGTGCATCTGCTGTAAATGTACATTCAATAGTGAAGATTTGGCCACCCTCTGTGACATCGATTGTAATTACTTCGAATACTTCACCCATGCCATTTTCGCAAGAATAGTTCACCGNACCTGTCTCTTGTGAGGCTACTTTGATTGAAACTGTATACTCATCACCNGCCATCAATGGTGTTGANGCTGGCTCTCCTGTTGAATCAACAAGAGACATNGAGGTTTTCGACCATGTCAATTTTAGTTGNGCGGTTACTTCTATGCTACCGTTNGCATAAGAATTCAAAGGATTNGNATCATATGAACTNGACAAAGGAACCCACTGTGCTTCAAACTCTGCTGTNTGAGCTCCGCTTTCTGTTGATAAGGTGCGTTGCCAAATGTGAGTGTCTCCNGCTTGNATTGTAATAATGGAATCAGAAGACTCTTCGGAAGTTTGCCCTTCCCAAGTGTATATCAGATATCCCTTGACCTCTATTTGTCCAGAGTTTGCGATNGTTACTGTCCAGTCGACATTNTTGCCACTTGTTACCGAAGGCTTGGAAGGTGATGCGTATGGGTCTACTGAAACATCAGGAANATCATACTTGTCAAAATACCCAGATATTCTGTCATTATTTGTCGATTCTTGAGTGAAGTTAGCAGANGTAAATGGATCTATTANCACNGNAACCTGNTGNTTNCCAGGAGCCAANACTGAGACGTAATCATAGATNAGGTCATATGACCATGATTGTTGAACCGATTCTCCGCCAGTGAGGTTTACGTAAAATATCGGCAAAGGAAGACTCTGACTATTTTGGTCTAGAATCTCTAATTTCATTGGCACTTGTGTAGTCCCATCTCCACCAGTTCTTTTCAAAACACCAGAGATAACCCAAGGTCCCTGTATGCTCCCTGATTCGATTTCAATCGATAAGTCCCCTACGTGTGACAAATCCATTCTTGCATTAACTGAAAGTGAATTAGAAAATTGGTTGTTCTCATCCGCCTCAATAACTGCATCATCTAAATCAACTATAACCTCAATATCGTAATCTCCAGCAGCAGGAGCGATTAGTGTGTGATTTACCCACACATCTTCACCTGCTAATATTGAAGGGACATCTAGAATCTCAGTTTGACTGTCTAAATCTAATTGTAAACGACTAGCAGCTGCGTCTTCAGAGCCAGTATTACTGACCAAAGTTGATACTTCAACTGAATCTCCTGAATAAATCGATTCAGGACTTGTCGAAATTGAAGATACCTCTAGGTCTGCTAGGCCAGAAACCATAATTTCAGTGAAGAACATTTGCTCATCATCACCGGTTGAATCGAAAGTAATCCATACTTTGTGTTCACCAACCGTGAGGCCAGATTTTACGACTTCCACATCGATTGTTGATTTTGCAGGGATGTCGACTGTATCGGCAACAATCAACTTGTTAGAGGCCACTCCGTTCCAATAAAACTTGTACAGTACATCATCTACTGCGAAATTGTTGTCATTATACATCGTGAGGCGAATTGTGATTGAGCTACCTTCAACAGGATCGGAAGGAGAGATAGAAACTGTAGAAGATGATGCCTGAACTCCAGCACTATCTTCAGCACTTACTGACAATGGCATGACTGCGAGAATCATCATTGCGAGGATTAGAGTGGTCACAGTTGGCCTTGCCATGTATCCAAGAGGCAGCGGGTAGCACTTGAAACAACCGATTAAGATTACGTCCTCGGCTGCATATTAACAATAGACAACACACCCCGTAGGGGGGTGTTGCAATGCGAGCATTCAAGGGCGAGTGGTGATGTCAGGTGTTTGATGAGGCGATTCATCTCTGTACTTCTGGTCGTAGTCATCATGACTATTGGGCAAAGCGGAGATATGCTTCTTGCCGATTCTAAGCAAGTCAAATTTGCTGAAAGCGACATAGAATTGGTGTTCTCTAACGGTCCAACCCAAGGTGAAGATGTAAAGGGACTATTCACACTGAGTTTCTCTTCAACTGGAAGTGGAGTATTATCTAGCATTGAAATTGAAATTTCATCAGATAGCAACAATTGGGATACAGTAGAAAATCTAACTACGACACCTTGGCTAACTCATATCGACACAACCGATTATGCAAATGGAAGTTGGACATTTAGAGCAAGAGCATGGGACTCAACTGCAAATAATCACACTACTTGGTTTACCAGCGGAGAATTTGATATCGTTAACCAAGTCCCGATTATCACATCATTCACATTATCTAACACAGGAGTTGGAAGTGGAACTACAGCTATTGACAGAGCCTGGTATTCGCTAGAGGCGAATGCAACATTGGGATTCTCTTGGGCTGCAATGGATGACGATTTGACACATGCTAGTCTTGCCAATGTCCCTGGGCCAGGTACGCCAAGTGATGATGGTCCGGGAACTATTGCATATGGATGGGATTGGAATACCGGTTCAATCTCTGAAGGAACTTACAATCCGAGGCTGACCGTTTGGGATGGCTCAGGACTATCGGTTAGCGAAACTATGTTCATTGGAATCGATAGAACATCACCTACAATGTCTACACCAACTATTGGTGAGGG
>PAEE01000018.1 GCA_002701145.1 Methanobacteriota archaeon | reverse complement strand
GGCGTCATGTTGTCAAAGTCACCTTCGAAAAGTGGTTCAGCATAAGCCGTTAGGCCGTCAATTATTGCTTGAGGGTGGTCTGAAACCGCTAGTAATGCAATGTTTTTCATTATTGTTTGTGCAGACTCGAATGGCTTGACATTGTTAGCAAGATTGTCGATCGCTTCTTCCATTGCAGTCCATTGATTACTTCCTAGCATGCCATTGTAAGCCGCTTCAAATTGGTCAGTTCCTTCGAAACGAGTAAAGTTTTCAATTGGGTCATATGATTGGATGTATTCTGCTAAATCCTCAAATTGATACATTGTTCGAGGAATTGGAATGTCATGTAGGTACATCATCAATCCAGTCATAAACAGAATTCCTGCCTCAGCATCATCTGAATCTAACATTACCATCAATGTTTCAAGGAAGTTTGCTCCAGCAGACATGTTGTATTGTGTGTGTCCTGCATTTAGCATGCTGTTCCACAATTGTTGACTTCCTCCAGCGCCACTACCTTCAGTTGCCACGGCAACGAAATTAGACCATCCTCCATTCGAAGTACCCTTTGTTTCTAGTTCAAAGAATTCATCTGCGATTAGTGAGAGCGGATTGGCTGAATCCCAAGCGGTATCAATCGCTTGCAGTACCTTCTCAAATTCTCCACGGAATACTTCTCTTAGTTGCGTTGGATCATCTAAAGCATACCTTGCTCCATCTTCTGCGAAGATTCGTGCACCATATGCTCCACCCATAGCGGATACAGGAATTGTGTAGGTGCCTTGCCAAGTCATAATATCGGAATCATCTTCATGAACACCAGTTGAAACAAGTACGACTCTATCAACGAATTGTCCAGATCCCGGGAAGGCGGTTGCTATTACAGAATCAAGTGGGTCGATGTCATATTTTACGATGTCAGCACTAACGAATGTGTTACTTGAATGACCCATTGTGTATGCCTGGATGTCAACTTGCGAACCTACGCTTGCAAATTTAGTTGTCACAAACCCATCGATACTCAATACTTCTACTGAATTACCATTTATTTCAGAGTCATTTGGTGCTGCTATCTCACCTAATGCAGGTTGCAAACTTAGACAAGCAAACATCACTGCGACAAGGATAATCCTTCTGGACATAAACATTGTAATGCGAATAAGTATTTGTTTGTTATGGGCCTATCATTAATGGGTTATTGCTTTGAAATTGCAAGAATTAATTCACCCGAAGTGTCAGTAAATGCTCCACAACCCTTGTCGCCAATGTCAATTTCAGTCCACACTCCATTTGTTGTAGCAAAGGAACTGCTAGGAAGTCCGATNGCAGTTAGCCAGATATTCATNGGNGCNATTATGGTNGAGTCTCCNTGNANNGACCAAGATTGAATCTTATTTTCANTNACNGGTTCCATCGAACAAAANGGTTGGTGTGCCGTAATTTTATCNTCTATTCCGAATAAATCNCGTAATCCACCCAAATTCGAAGTGTTAGACTCATTGATTTCTAGTTGTGAATAATCATTCCATTCCTTCAAATCGTAAATCAATGTAGGTTCNCGTGGTTCAACNAAAGTTGAATTTAAATTCAACTCTTGCCTATTTTCTCCGTCACAATTCATNCTGTTTGGAAGGCAACCTTGTACGTTGACTACATTGGAAAGTAATCTTTCAATATTAATTACTGGACCTGCGCGACTAGTACTTCCAGATTCAGTGGTTATGTATGACGCATCATATCTGTTTGAAGGGGCCCATTTAGGAGGNTCATGTTCGATAAATACNTCCCACTGNGTTGANAATTCGGCTAAGTCCCAATCAATCATTAACCACTCTCTAAGAATCATAGANTTGACATCAAACTCNTGGAAATGNGTNACGTTTAATTTACCTTCAATTCGAATCGTACCTCCNGAGTCAATTGGGTTGAGATTTGTTACATTTACATCTCCTTGNATCATAATNCCAGTTGGNTTTGACTGGCAGATTGTNCACATNTCAGACTCGATAGGCCAAACCTCCAAGTTTACCTCTGCAGTTGCACCTGGCTTGAAATCATCAAGGCCCAATGAGTCCATTGAACTTCTTGTAGGCAGGCTCAATNTACCGTTAATTTCGCTAANTTCTACATTCNTTTGAGCAGACTCATNCGAATCAAAAGTAAGAGACACNGCAGACAAAATGACAATTCCTATTACAAGCATTTCAACACTGTTGAAATTTGCAATANTAGTCTTGGTCACAGTATGCCGAAGTGACTTCTATTGATGGAACTATCTCAATTNCCTTGNACTTTAGTTTGCNTAANGACATCAATATGTGCNACGCAANGTNAGTTNTTGNGTATGGTGGACGCAGGGGGATTTGAACCCCCGGCCTCTTGGTTGCAAACCAAGCGATCTTCCAACTGATCTATGCGCCCTTGTCCTTGCGGGTAGGCTTCTCCCTTTTGAGGATTCACACGCGGTCAACAGTGGCATCCCTGTCTGGACCAAGGCCTACCGAGGAGATTGTAACTCCAAGTAGTGACTCTAATTTCGAGATGTAGTTTTGTGCNGCAGCTGGTAATCCCTTGAAACCNATTTTTTCNGAATTNCATTTGCGTGCGATCGATAACCATTCTTGNAATGTCTGAGATGGGAANCCNGGCATGCTGGCGTAAATCGGTTCACAATNTTCGAGAGCNATTGCNCTCGCTGGCATTTCGTTAATCTCATTGTCACCCATCTTGTATCCNACGCANATTTTGATTTCATCTAATCCACCAAGTACGTCTANCTTTGTTAANGCCAATTCAGTAAACCCATTGATACGATTAGCATGACGCATTACTACNGCGTCAAACCATCCACATCGGCGCTTACGGCCAGTAGTTGTTCCAAATTCATGGCCGACAGTACCTAGATGGTCGCCNTCTTCGTCAAATAGTTCAGTAGGCATATGTCCATTTCCAACTCTTGTAATATACGCCTTAGTGATACCAATCACGTTATCGACATGGCCAGGGTGTATTCCTGCTCCATGTGTTGAATTTCCTCTTGAGGTAACAGATGATGTTACGAATGGGAATGTACCTTGGTCAATATCCAGTAGGCANCCTTGTGCGCCTTCAAGNATTATTCTCTCTCCCATCTTCAGGGCGTTGTCTAACAAGATTCCAGTGTCTGTAATCGCAGATTCAAATCTCTNTCTTATCCAACTAATTTGNTCTTCAAGNTCATCNGCGGTCACTCTTTGGCGGCAACCAGCATTCTCNAGAGAACTATTTTGTCTNGATGCCATCTCTTCNAAATCACAGTANGGTAAGTCTGCAAACCTNAGGCCGATGCGGTTNATTTTATCTGCATAGGCNGGGCCAATTCCTCTTCCAGTGGTCCCNATTTTCTTGTCTTGTCCATCGATATAGGTGTGGTATGGGAGAATAATATGTGCTCGGTTTGAAATGAATAACCTCTTTCCNGNNGGGTCGTTTCCTCCTCCNTCTGCCCAATCNTTCAATTCACGATCTAGTACCCAAGGGTCNACTACCATTCCATCTCCAAGGATNAATCCACAATCTTCCCTNGTAATNCCNGANGGCAGTAGNTGGAACTTGAGTACACGTTCACCCAGNACTACAGTGTGNCCTGCATTGTTNCCACCTTGGAATCTAGCGACCCAAGAAGCGCTTTCTGCAAGCCTATCTACAAGCTTACCTTTACCTTCATCTCCCCATTGAGCACCGAGTACAACTGTGGCTGGCATAGTATTCCCGTTGATTGCGCATAGCATGGGGTGCATGAACTATGCGCCCAATAGTTACGATTAAATCNCCTCAAAACAACCAATTATTGCGCCTCTACTGGATTATAGTCGTCATCAAAGATAACAGGACTAAATGCCCTCAAATGAAACACAAAAACCACGGGTTTAAATACTCCGGCTGCGCATAACTATTGTTCACGGGGGAAATAGCCGCTATAGCACGCAGTCTCGGGTTGCCGAGGCGGGCAAGCCATAGATAAGTATAAGAACCCGTGGAACTACTACATAACTCGGAGTTGACAAGACATGGTACAAGACGAAACATCCCGCCGCGAAACAGAAGAAAAGAAGAAAATGCAACGTGACAACAAGGCCCGTGGAGGGATAGGTTCATCGCGCCCTCAGCGCCGTTCAGTAGATGGCCATACATCCCCTTGCGATGAGTGTGGAGTCCTAGATTGGCGTCAAGATGCCTCCCGTGGAGAAGTCTCCTGCGGTGGCTGCGGAATCGTAGTCGAAGAGAATTGCATCGACCCAGGTGCAGAATGGACTAACCATGACAACACTACTGACCGTTCACGTGTAGGAGCAGCTCCAACTTACACTTTAGCAGACAAAGGCCTCAATACCTCGATTGCTAGTAACGATTTGACATCAGGCGCAGCGGGTAGATATGGTATGTCTGCCAAATCTCGTCGAGACTGGCGCCGTCGTCGTACTATCGATGAGCGTTCCAAGTCTCGNCAGAGCCGCTCACGNAATTTGATTAGAGCCAACCAGATGNTTAGAGACAAATCTGGCCTGCCNAAGTCAATGCANGANGAAGTATGCCGCTTGTACAAGTTACTATCNCACCAAGGATTCGTCACAGGTCGNTCNATTGCAGGNGTAACTGCNGCNTGCACATATCACGTNGCTCGCAATGAAGGTGTTCCACGCCAGATTCCAGATNTTGCGGAAACNTTNGAAGTCGCNGAGAAAGAACTCTCACGCATGATAAGGCANATCTCTCGCATATTCAANATGCACAAGATATCCTCGCCTACAGAGTATTTNGGACTGTACATAAGTGCTCTAAAGCTTCCACCNAACACTCAACTACAAGTNGACCATCTATGGTCAATACTGGAACCNCATGACCAGATTTGGCANGGNAAGAGNCCAACTGGTGTAGCTGCTGCCCTGATTTACAANGCNGCATCAGAGTCTGGNCACAAGCGTACTCAGGCTGAGATTTGCAAGGTTGCAAAGNTATCNGAAGTNACATTGCGAGGNCTTCTGCGCCTCCTTGAAGGANTGTTCAAAAGTCTAGGTGAATCCGGTCAAAACTGAAGATATGTTCATGTGGGCGTTTCGCTCGCATTGTTNCATGAGCCGCCGAACAGATCGTGTCCAGCGTAAAGTCAAGATACCATCTAGCCTTCGAAAGAAGGGTAAGTCCAAGAAAGAAAAGAAGCCAGGAGNGNTGCCATGTTGCATCTCAAATTGTGATGATTTNGCAGACAANCATCTTGGNGGACGTTCTCTAAGTCAAGAGAACGCNATCGATACATGGGGAGAAGGCGGCTTCGTTGTTAGGAAGAATCGAGTTCGTGTTTGCAAAGGTTGTTACAAGATTTGGAAGAAAGACAACAAGGATGACAAGAATACTCATTATTGAGTCTAAGTTCACTTTCACTTTCACTTTAAGGGTCCACNCAATGAATGTGTACCTAAGGCCATCAATTCATTTGTTATGAGACAATTGAGAACAGTGGTCCGTTCGATGGTTACTGCAGAAGGTAGCGTTGTTGCAATGGATGATGCTAGTATAGTGTGGAAGCCNAAAATCGGTANACAAAAGAGAGTTAAAATCGAAGTNCAAGCNAGTGTNTTGTTAGGNCTTATTGGACCTAGAGGCATCATTGATAGAGTCGTAGCTGGTGATGAATATGGNGGTGTCAATTTGATATCCCTCACCACAATGGAAGTTGTTGACNGGTTTGTAGTTGGNAATTCCATGGTTCGGTCTTTGTGCTCATCATCTATCAGTGGAGAGAGCATTCTCGTAGGTTGTGAGGATGGCTCTGTACACATGGTAGGTTGCAATGTTCCTAACNGNGTAGTNAATCTATTCGAGTTGGACGGGCCTGCATCNGCATTAAGNATCGTAGGNCAGGACCTTCATATTCAGCAAGGNTGGGAAAGAAAGGTAGTCAGTTGGACTGGNCAAAAAACTCTGGTTTCAGCTTGATGATTCTTTTTCCAANAAAGGCCAAGGTGGGTCTGATACCAGAAAATATGCTGTCCTAGCAGGGCGTGGCCAACTTCGAGGTGCTTCTCCGTTATTTTCTAAACAACTTTCTAGGAAATTGATATGCTGATTCAACACTTCATCGATTCTNCTATTTCCTNTAATGGCNGGACCNCTCGCCGGTACAATACTGCTAGGGGATAGGTCATGAATTGTCTTTAGCGATGTGATCATTTCTGGTAAACTCCCNCCAGGCATATCCCATCTACATGGATTGTCTGCCCTTGGCAATATNGCTCCAGTNGCTAANACTCCACGTTCCTTTTCAAAAAANCCCATNCCGTCTTGNGAGTGTCCNGGTAATGAAAGNGCAACTATTTCTCCATCTCCTAAGTTGAACGAATCNCCTTGANCTAATGGNTCACATTCNGTNCTTGGCATATCNGAATCATATCTATTTGCCCAAGTCGAATAAAAGTCTCCGGTTTGCATTACTGANACNGCNTCNCTNTGAATGTGGATTGGAATNCCTCCGAATTTGTCAGAAANATGTTTGGCACCTCCNGCAAACGGATATCTTTGGCTAGTCANCAGTATNCTNTCGAGACCAACATCTTCNCCCAAGTGNCCAGAGATNCGCTCGACTTGTAACATCTGATACCATGTNGTNCCTGCGTCNATCAGTATTGTGGAATCACTTCCNGAGAAGATGACTGCGTTGGCATCATGGTGAATGCCAGGTAACCTAATGATTCGCACNTATGGTTCCACGGGGCCGCGGTCCTTCAAACAGGCGGTGTTTCAATACGGGTTTGGNTTAAATATGGGGAGTGGGTCGGCCAATCATGGCTCGATTCCCAGAAGCAGAGGCGCGTTTGCTTCGAGTAAAGATTTGCATGAAGTGCAATGCACGTAATGCTTGGNGAGCTACTCGNTGTCGTAAGTGTGGGTACAAAGGCCTACGCCCAAAGAATGTTGAGCGTAAGGGCGNTTGATCATAGACCCAATAATGGCATGAGATATGCCATTGGNCCACCGATTAANATTAGTGGAATTAGCGCAGGCCATAAGAATACTAACAATGGNTATTTTCTCGTAANCCATACTCTATNAACNCCATTCTCTTTNAGAATTTCAATTTCTTGTGTAAGTTTCTCCNCAGTAGGTGTTCGCCTAGGTGCTCTTGTNCGATGAATGATTTTCTTTTCACCACTTGGCATATCTGCAATCGTTGTTAGAAGCCAAACATGATTTTCAAGTACCTTTTCAATATCCATTCGCTCTGCATGCCAGATCAATTTTAGAGANGTCTGCCCATCCTTCAAATTNCGAATAACCATTATTACAGGCAAAATTAGGAATGCTAATCCTCCCCAAACTAGCAAAGCGATTGCTGGAGGCATTGTAATTACNGCNGANTCCATGCTTCCNGTGAAAATTANAGGTATGCTTGCCCAACTTGGGACCAATATCGCTACCCACATCAANCCCTTNCAATCNGCACCNCCGTGAATTAATCGCATCCTCCATGCAAGGTCAACCAANAACAAAGGAATGAATACTGCAAATGTNGACCACCANAGTGTGGCTTCAGTCGTTGCATCTCCTGCTATTACTGNAAGTATATCTTCNTCNATATGATTTGCTAGTCCTTGAANAATACCTGCTAGACCTACAAGATACCAAATGCTAACNGCGATATCAAGTCGACTGCCTGCAAAGATGTCTTTCAATGTNGGTCTTCCAATTATTGCTGTTGATGCATAAGCTACCATGCCTGCTGCAGTAGCAAATACGTACCANTCGGCTTCAACAACTAGTAAATCCAGACACCACAAAAATATCGCAGGTTTTGACCANGTAATCCAGAACTCATTAGGTACTCTGCGTTCCTTATGGTCGAGCCACGCTGCGATTCCAAGTGCCGTAAACAGGACTAGAAAGCGAGTCCAACCAATCACTTCTGCAGAATCCATAACCGACGGATAGCGGCAATCACCTTAAAGCCGACACACTTGAGCACCCATTACACGAGTCTTTGTGTAGGTGTTTCTCATGTCCGATATAGAATCCAAGTTAGGACAAATAGCCACTGTAATCAATCAAATTGATGACCCAAAAGTACCGAGAAATATCCGTAAGGGTGCGAAGGATGCTTGCGAGCAGTGGCTCTTGAATAAAAATAAGGAAATGGATATTCGTATTGCAATTACNCAAGCNAAACTCGAAGAGTTGTATGAAGACCCTAACATNCCTCCTGAGTTTGGAACACTCATTCTGATGATTAATACAGAACTAGAGAAAATGATCAGGGAAACTCTTTGATTATTCTTCTTCAGATTCAGCAATTAGAGTCTCAATTAACTCTTCTAGATGAGTTCGTACCTTTTTCGTTACACGTCCAGGGGTTAGGTCATCAACTAAATCGGAGTAATGAGTTGTTCCGTCTGCAGCACTTAGAACAAAATCAACCTCATCTGCTCTAGCACGTCCTCTCTTNAGAATTGTAANTGCCGCAGACCTGCCTGCTATTCTGACAACTTCCTGGTCAGATACTCCCAAAGTCTTCTGNAATTCTGATAATTTGTGGAATTCTCCTGTCGACAAGTTACCATCTTTCAATGCATCTTGCCATGCTTCTTCCAACGTTGGNGCTCGTTCTGAAAGCATGATTGCTAGTGGTCTTGTTTCCTCTATGTTTTCAAGTACGATCTTAACTATTACAAACAAAGGAACTGCNAGTACCATACCNACTATTCCCCATAGCCAGAATGAGAATGCTGTAATCAATAGTAGTACCACAGGTGATAGGTCTAGGGCTCTTCCTGCCCACTTTGTTTCGATGTAATTACCCCAGACTTGTTGATTNACTAATANTAGGATTGTCATTGTCAAAAGCGCTAGNGGTTTTAGNAGAATNAGACCAAGAATTAGTGGAGGTATTGTTGCTATCAGTGAGCCAATATATGGTACATAGTTCAGTATGAAAGTCATTACAGCCCANACAAACCACAAGTCAATACCGAACATGAACATTATAATTGCAGCAATTACTGCACTTCCAATCCCACAACCNGTCTTTACAATGATGTATGTGTTGATTCCTTCTTCGATTTGACTTTGTATAATTTCGACCTTTCCAGTAGAACTTCCTGGCCATGCTCTTTCGATACGACCTGGTAAAAGATGTGCTTCAAAAATAATGAAAATTAGGAAGAACAGTACGGTTATTCCAGTTGTGACCATAGAGCCTACTTCGCTGAATACAGTGGCAATCAAATCAGTGGCGGTACCTCCTGAACCGATACCTACGTTCTCTAAATCGCCCCCTAGGGAGCCTCCATCCTGAACAGATTCTTTTATTGCAGGGCCAATAATTGGAACATTTTTCAATTTCTTCCATTTGTTNTCCAACTTCTCGTTATAGTCTTCTTGACGNTCTTCATCCTCTATGAGTCCTTGAGCCTGAGACCAAGCAAAGAATGCAGCTGAAATAATGACCAAAATAAACATCATCAGCATTGTAAGATATGAAAGGAATACTGGGAAGTTATTCTTTGAAAGCCAATCCGCTCCTGGCTTCAATACGAAATATATGCCCAGCGCAATGAAGAATGGCTTCAGGACACTTTCAAGATGAATCATTGCAATACAGAAAATNGCTANCAATATCGCNCCATGNGAGATTGTAGCAATCCTTCGATGAAATGTATGATTACTGNTAACCTGAACATTCTCGCCCATATGTTGGCTCANAACCATCCCGTACTTGACATGTTCACTCTGATTTAGGGTTATATGATTTCATTCCGAATTGTAACAAGAATGCGATACACATCATTATGGCACAAAGGTGGAATGCAGTTGCAATCGACAAAATGCCAGTCTTCAACACAGTATAATCCCATACGATTCCGCCAGTCAATGGGCCAATAATTCTAGCAAATGCAGATGCAGATTCTTGAGCNCCCATGACCATTCCCATTTCCTGCCCTTCTTCACTAGTCCTTTGAGCGAGTATTGCAGAGAATGATGGCTGGAATAAAGCATTACCAGTCGAAACTAAAACTACTACTGCACCCATGGTTATCCAGATNTGTTCATGNGANACATACGGNATGAGAAGNAGNCCCATNCCACAGACNATNGTACCAATTTTCATCAAGAGNTTCGAGCCATACCTTTTGGTCAATGGCCCGATTANNCCACCTTGNATGATTAATCCATTAATACCAATTATTGCAAAAATCCTACCATTTTGAGCTTCGTCAAANCCTAAATCATACTCGGTNAATAGTACGAATACNGCATGCATAATTGTNAATCCATANGTNAACATTACNGANATCANTACNAGCCTACCTAACTGAGGCATTTTGATGACTTTTCCAATATCTTTAATCATATTTGAAACGTGATTTATTGGGTTAAGATTGATTTTTATTTCACTNGANGGTTTNTGGCTTTCAGGTAATTTCTTTATNGCAAAGAAGAATGAAANNGTGGATAGTAATGATGCGATTAGNCACGGCAANAGATAGGGNTATGTGTCNAAAATNGTCCCAACAAACCAATCCCATTTTTCTGCAGGACTAGAGAACTCGCCTCCAATAAANGGNCCAATNGTGAATCCTACTCCNAATGCNGCNCCGATTANCCCCATTCNTTTNGCCAAGTTTGTCTTGTCTGAAATATCTCCAATGTATGCTTTAGCTACTGCAATATTGGCATTGAATGCTCCTGCGAAGAATCTTGCAACTAGAGCCATNATTAGACTAGTTGATATTCCAAATAGNGTGAAAAATATGGTGTTACCTACTAGGCCGATTAACAGAATTGGTTTCCNACCTAAGCGGTCTGATAGCGAACCCCAAAATGGTGAAAATAAGAATTGGGCTGCTGAATAACTCATCATCATNAGTCCGACCCAAAGCCCNACTTCCAATACGCCTTGCATAGTNGCGAGGTCTTCGATAAAGTAGGTTAGGAATGGTATNACTATACCAAAACCAATCATNTCAATCATTACGACAAGAAAAAGAATAGGCAGGGCAGAGCCCAATTCTTTGTCATCTTTCATGNGAAGACTTCCTTTCAGGAAAGTTGGCTATTAGGTGGGACTTCAGGAGTTAGGCGGTCAATAACTGCAGACAATCGTTCAACCAAACTGGTCTTCTTGTCACCGACGAGTAATGCATGCTCCATTACTTCATCTAATGTGTCGACTGCAATAACTTCGATGTGCTCATATTGTTTGTCCAACAGTACATCCTGCTCATTTGCACGAGGAATAATCACTGTCTTAATTCCGGACTTTGCTGCAGATTCAATCTTCGCAGTGACTCCGCCAATTGGTAGAACTTCTCCCCTAACTGAAAGACTTCCAGTCATAGCCAAATCTTGACGGATTGGAATGTTTTCTAGTGCTGAGATAATTGCAGTAGCAATAGTAATCGATGCTGAATCTCCATCAACGCCATGCGTGTCTACGAATTGAATGTGTATGTCGTAATCAGAGACGTCTTTGCCAGTGAGTTTCTTAATCACCGCACTTACATTCGTAACACTCTCTTTGGCAAGATCGGAAAGTCCACCAGTTGCATAGACTCTCCCACCACTCGCTAGAGATGGAGTAACCAAAGCCTCTACAGGTAGCATAATTCCACTGAAATCAGATAGGCCTGAGTCTGCTCCAAGTACCGCTAATCCATTTACTCGTCCGATACGGTTACCCGAGTTAACAACCAAGGAGTATTCCTGTCTCCTCTCAATCATTCGGTCTGCAACTTGTTGTTCTAGCGGTTTAGCAATATTTCTTGCAGCCAATACATGTCTAGAGGTGGTAAATTCTGCACCTTCTTCGCAAGCCAAGTCGCCTGCAATTCTAACAAGCCCACCTAATTCACGAAGGCGAAGGGAGAGTTTGCCTCGGCGTCCAGCACGTCTCTGTGCTTC
>PAEE01000070.1 GCA_002701145.1 Methanobacteriota archaeon | reverse complement strand
AGTAATTCAATATCCTTTGAGATTACATTGCTGGATTCTGATGGAGATTGGATTTTAACCTGTTCAGAAAACTGGTTCGACAAGGAAGAAAATGTGTATTGTGGCCCTGATGTTTACGATACTGATGATGATAATGATGGTGTGTTAGACATTAGAGATCCATGGAGCACAGATCCTTGTGCAAGTATGGACACCGATAGCGACGGTCAACCTGACAACTTGCATTGCCCTCCTGGCGTCACAACATGGCTGACGGTTGATCCAGATGATGATGGNGATGGAATACCNGATGTGTCAGAGGGGTCAGAAGATNCTNGTGATTCAGNTGGAAGNCCAGTANTCATCATGTTATTTGTTGGNCTATTCCTTGCTGCTGCTGCATTCATGCTAATGCGCTCGAAGCAGGANGTGGAGTGATGGCAGAACTTACCAGCNCATTACCTGACCCTGAATTAATGGCTCAGTTCTGTGTTGCAGTNTTGGCAGTAATNGTNGCNTGGGATGCTTGGTGGCTTGGTCGTCANAGANTTGATATTCCTAATTTNGGAGATCTACCTAACTCTGGNTTTGCATGGGAGTCAAANCAGTCTGAGGAAGTATCCCGTCAATGGGCNAATCTGATGACNATGGGAGCGATGATGGTGCTTCCTTGGATGTTAGCCGAACTATCCGACACTCCAGTTCTATGGGTCTGGATTTGGGATATACTGTTAGCAATTCATNTNATCTCTTTGTTAATACCAAAGCGATACGCAGTGACTTCAACNCATCTATTNGCTGATGGNCAGCGNTATGAGTGGAACCGTTTGAAGNTGGCNAAAAGACAGCCTAAGAAACGAATNATGCTNNTGCGCAANGGGTGGGGACCTTTCGGCCCCCTACCCCTTGGCGGAGACAGAACAACGCTTTCCAAAGCGATTGAACTGATAGATACAATTCTCAACGAAGAAGAGTAATCAAGCGTTCATAGCTTCGGTTGCTTTCTTTGCACCCATCCATGCTACAATACCGAATCCGATCTTGTTGATGATGTCCGCAACGTTGTAAGCAACAGCCATGATTTCAGCGCCGTTGTCCATTTCAATCAATGCGACTTCAGGACTGAATAGGTAACCGACTGGGTAGATGACCCAGCCTACAACTATGAACCAGCGCAGAGCATTAGCGCTCCACATTAATTCTTCAGAAATCTTGCTGTTGTCTACGCCTAGTCCAGAGGTCCAAGGAGTTCCAGTAGCGACAATTATCATTGCCCAGCCCATTCCACCGAGTAGTAGTGCGAGGATAGGGTTCATCAAACCAGCTTCACCAGCGTATCCGAATCCAATCATGACAAGAGCGCCAGTGAAACAGATTCCAGTGAATCCAAGTCCAGCGACCTTCTTGTCAGTAATAGCGCCCTTACCTACTAAGGACGGGAACTTGAGAGCCATCAATGGAACAGTGATTATCCAATCCATGTAACGGTATTCTACCGAGACAGTTCCGTAGTCTGCGTAAACACCACGCATGTAGTAGTAGTGGAAGGCAGCAATACCTACAATCAATGCAGAGATTGTCATTGTTGTACGGTATTGTGGAGCAACGTTACTTCTCTCACTCATGAAGAAGACGAATGCTGCACCCATTGCGATATATCCTACGAAGAATAGGAAGAAAGTCATAGTTTCTAGCGTGTTGCCTTCGATAAATTCAGGCAGTCCGTTATCACCGACTGGTAGTGTGTCCGCAGCGCTGACCGTTCCGGCCATAGCGAGGGCAATTGTGGCGATTAACAGCAGGCTCGTGGTTCTTGAAAAACGGTCTAACGACATATTATCAGATGTTAGCGATATAATTCAATATAAAAAGTACAGTTTTGAATCACGTATCGATAATGCCTGTTTGAACAGCCCACATTCTAGCGTAAGCGCCTTCTAACTGAACCAACTCTTCGTGAGTTCCATCTTCTATGACATCTCCATTGTCTAAAACTAAAATTCTGTCTGCTTGTCTAACTGTTGAGAGTCTGTGAGCGATGATAATCGCAGTTCTATCGATTGAAACTTTGCTAATTGAGCGCTGTAATGCTGCCTCAGTTTCGTTATCTACCGCAGAAGTCGCCTCATCCAATATTAGAACTGGGGCGTCTTTTAGTACCGCTCTTGCAATCGCTAACCTCTGTCTTTGTCCACCTGACAAACGATGTCCACCCTCTCCGACTAGTGTACTCCAACCGTCCGGTAAATCCTCAATGAACTGAGACGCTTCTGCAATCAGACCTGCAGATTTCACATCTTCATCAGATGCTTCAGGAAGGCCATATCTAATATTCTCAAGAATTGTAGTTGGGAAGAGAGTAATGTGTTGGTCAACCAAACCCATCGATGAGCGTAAAGTTTGCAAATCCCATTCGGGTAATGATTTTCCCGCCCATTCAATTCTACCCTTATTCGGTTCAGCGAATCTTAGTAGTAGTCTGACCAAGGTTGTTTTTCCAGAACCTGTAACTCCAACAATCCCCGTGGTGGTTCCGGCTTTGAATGTTAAATCAAGATCTTCGAATGTTTTGTCACGGCCAGTATATGCGAAATTAACACCCTGAATCGAAATATCTGAATTNGCTATATCTTGNCTGCTAGGNGCGAAATCTCCTTGCTCGATTTCAGTAGGTGAGGTCAATACGTCTAACACTCTAGTCGATGATGCCATCGCTCTTTGATACAAATCAAAAGTTTCTCCTAACCTAGTTAGAGGCCAAAGTAATCTCTGAGTCATAAAGACCAGTACAGAGTAAGCTCCAACTGCTAGAACTCCATCAAGAGTCAGCCATCCACCAAGCAGTAGTGTTGCAGTGAATCCACAAAGGATGGCCATCCTAATCATNGGNACGAAAGCAACAGATAGTCGAATTGCCTTCTTATTCGCATTCCNATATTCGTTACTCAAATCCTCTACNCGNTGTANNTCTCTATCTTCTGCTGTGAAAGATTGGATAGTNGACATTCCTGAAAGGTCGTTCTCCAGTAATGCATTCAGTCGNCCTGCAGTGTTNCGAACTTCAGCATATCTTGGCTCCAGGCTTCTCTGATAAAGGAAGGAGCCCCATACGATTATCGGGATTGGTAGAACTGCAAACAAAGCGACTTTCCATGATATTGCTAAGAATACAGCGCCCACTATAATNACGGTCGTTGTTACTTGGAGTAAATCGTTTGCACCCTTATCCAAGAATCGTTCTAACTGATTGATATCATCATTGAGAATCGCCAAGATATCTCCCTTTTGCCTTTCATCAAACCAGCCCATTCCTTGTTTTTGCACATGTCCAAATGTTTCCAAACGCAATTCATGTTGTACTGTCTGAGCTAAATTTCTCCACAAAATACCATAGAAATACTCGAATAATGATTCAAGCCCCCAAATAATGAATGTTAGCACGGAAAGGAAAATCAATTGATGCCATGGGTCTGACATCCCATATCCTGCAATGAATGATTCTTCTTTGAGAACAACTACATCTACAGCGAGTCCGATTAAAAGTGGGGGAGCCAAATCCCAAATTTTGTTCAGTACTGAACAGAATGTTGCTAGCCGAATAGTCCCTTTGTGAGGGGCCATATATCGCAACAATCGTTTGAACGGACCAACCTCACCCATAAACCTGCCAGCGGTCTAGAATATGAGAATGCTCGTATTCAAAATCACANAAAATACGGTTATAATNGANGAATAATGAAAGCCAACCCTAATCAGGTGACTTCGGGAATTGGTAAACATGGAATGGACTCGNAGNGGAGAAGACCTGTTTGTTAGAATCGACCCGAACGAAGAAATCCACGCTTCTTTACAGAGNTTAGCGGATGAAGTAGGATTTGATGCAGCGGCAATAACAAGNGGTATTGGNCGTACNCGCGATAACAAATATGGATACATGAATGAGGAAGGAGTGTACATACGTAGGCCATTAGATACGCCTTCAGAATTGGTCAGCCTTTCAGGAAATATCGCTAGAACTCAGGATGGTTCAGCATTTACACACATACACTCCTGTTGGTCTGATGATGACAATAATGTCCATGCGGGACATATGTTTGAGGCAACGGTTCACGTTGTTGCAGAGATCCATATTCGCATACTAACTCAAGCGATTATGACCCGTTGCCCGCTAGCTGATTATGAACTCCTTGGCCTCCAATTTTCGTGAGGTTCATACCCTATGGCTTGAGTGAACAAACATGGCCGAAGAGGAGCGAATCCACTATCTGGCCGAAGCGGTCCGATATCACCGCGAATTGTATTACAATCACGCCGCTCCAGAAATAAGTGACGCGGAATTCGACAAACTCTGGGACGAGTTAAAAAAATTAGATCCAGAGAACGAAATTCTACATCAAGTAGGTCCTGAACCGTTGCCTGGTACTGTAAAAGTGGAACACATGTTCCCCATGCGTTCACTAGACAAAGGGGTTTCAGATGGAGATATAATTCACTTTGTGACCCAATCTACATTCGGCGGTAAGAGGTATCTTGCACAACCGAAATTAGACGGCTCTGCTCTTTCATTGGAATATGTCGCAGGCAATCTTCACCGTGCAGCTACAAGGGGAAGTGGGGAAAGAGGTGAAGATGTAACTCTAAATGCTAAATTGGTCGCAAATGTNCCCTTACGNCTCAACGTTGCAATNGATTGTCATGTACGCGGAGAAGTCGTAATGCCGCTAGCNANNTTCGAAGAGAAGTACAGTGATATTTCTCCGAACCCAAGGAACCTCTGTTCTGGTGCATTGCGCCAAAAACACGGCGACGGTAAGGCCGATGCCGCCGATTTGGTATTCCAAGCCTATGATGTAAANTTTCCAAAAGAANCTCCTNNAATGTCAAANGATAGCGAATTNCTTTCTTGGTTACAAAAAGCAGGNATNGAGCCNGCTCCNTGGCAAATATTCGAATCTNTANCCCCNCANAAAGANATGATTGANTANACCGTAGAATGGAGTGCTAAACGGNCTTCATACGAGTATGAAATAGATGGNATTGTATTCAAATTNGATGATTTAGCACAACGCGAGAATCTTGGAATGACCGCCCATCATCCGCGATGGGCATTGGCATGGAAATTCCCTTCGCAAGAAGCCCAATCNGTNTTGTTNGGTGTNGATTGGCAAACCGGTAGGACNGGGGCAATAACTCCGGTAGCAAGGATTGCACCTCAGATGGTTGGNGGAGTTACTGTGGAGAATGTAACNNTNCACAACGTCGGGGAAGTCGAACGTTTAGGTGTCAAAATTGGAGATAAAGTAACTATTACACGAAGAGGAGACGTTATTCCAAAGATAATCGAAAATTTGGGAAGAGCGGCTGATAGTGATCTGTCTGGCAGAACTCATGCTGACGGAACAACCTTTGTCGGCGAATTATCACACGGAGACATACTGATTCCAAGCGATTGCCCTTCATGTGGTCGAGAACTAACAATGGAGGGCGCTTTCCTGAGATGTATCTCTTTGGAATGCGATGCTAGAATGGCAAGGGCACTAACATACTGGTGCCGCACTCTTGAGATGGACGGTATAGGTGAAAAGTTGATTGAAGCCTTGCTCGAAAAAGGCTTAGTCACAACCATAGCGGATTTGTATAAAATAACTCATTCACAGATTACTGAANTAGANAGAATGGGCGATAAGAGCGCTTACAATGTNCTNGATGAACTTGCAAAAACTAGAACTCTTAACCTNGCGAGATTCCTCCATGCCTTAGGAATGGAAAGAATNGGGCCTGAAGTCGCCACAACCATATCTCAGCATTTCACNTCACTAGACANATTATTGCAATGGGCAGATGAAGGAGATGACGAGGAACTCACTACTATCGANGGCATAGGCGACAAGGTTGCAGCCATCTTNAGAGGNGGGATTGTAAAGAGACGTNNTCTGATCGATGAACTTAGAACTATAATCAANNTTACAGATGAATCTCAAGCAGTAAGTGGAAAGTTCGATGGTAAATCCTTCTGTATTACCGGCTCTCTTTCTAGGCCAAGAAAAGAAATCGCTCTTGCAATAAAGAATGCTGGTGGCAAAGTTGTGGGTAGCGTAAGTGGCAGCCTAGATGTTCTGGTTGCCGGAGAAAAAGCAGGTTCTAAGTTATCAAAGGCGCAATCTTTGGGAATCACAATTTGGGGTGAAGAAGATTTGTATGGTCAAATCGCAGAACCCCGAGAAGGCCCTAAGACTCTATTTGATTATGACCAATGACCAACGGACATAAAAGACAGCGCAGGATGGAAAGCCTGTGAAAATGAAATTATTACCACTATCGCTGGTTTTGCTACTATTACTATCAATGGCGCCATTGACTACAGGTAATAGTAACGGGATTTACAATCAAGGGAGCGGTTGTGGGGGCGGATACTGTCACGGTTCTAACACAAATGCCGTAGTTTCGATGTCTGGACAGCCAGCTAGTTATACTCCTGGGCAAACCTACACACTTTCAATTTCAGTAACAGGTGGTGCTAGTGCTACCCAAGGAGGCTTCAGTTTAGATGTAAGCACGGGTACTCTTTCAGCAGGTGGAATCGGAATAATGGCCGTTAAGGTAAATTCTGGAGGTACTAGTGCTACTCACACAACCAACAGTTATCGAAGTTGGAGCGTAGACTGGATAGCACCATCTTCTGGTTCAGGAGTAGCAATTTTTGATTTAGCAGGAAATGCTGCAGATGGTAACGGTTACAACTCTAACGATAACTGGGACGCAGTTAGCTACCAAGTTCCAGAAGCAGGTGCACCTAGTAACACTCCGCCTTCTGCATCAAACTTGCAACTAAGCCCCTCAAACCCAGTTACTACTGACACACTATCACTGACCTATTCCTATCAAGATCCAGAAGGAGATGCTGAGAGCGGCACTACAATCCATTGGTACAAAGATGGAGTTTTAGAGAGTTCCAGAAATAATCAAACCACGGTTCCTAGTTCCTTAACCACCAAAGGAGAGTCATGGAATGTTACAGTTATTCCTAGTGATGGAATGGATGATGGAAATGCAATTGACTCATACGCGGTAGGTATCGACAACTCGATTCCAACAGTATTGAGTGCCTCAATAACTCCATCCGATGCAACAGAAAGTGATGACTTGACATTAGTATGGAATTCTGCAGATGCAGATAACGACATTCTTTCAGCTAGTGGAATCGAATGGTATGTGGATGGCTCCAAAGTGGCAGCCTTCGATAATGATGTAACAATTCCATCGGTTGCAATAAGAGATGGTGATGTTTGGTATGCAAAGATTAGAGTTAACGATGGTGAAGTTGACAGTGCTTGGCTAACAACTCAAACAATCACAATCGGCAGCGATAACACCCCTCCAACGATGACTGATGTTTCTCTTAGTGGGCCGTATACAACCATCGATGATTTAGTAGCTAGCGCTACAGCCAATGATGTCGATGGAGACATATTGACATATGAATGGGAATGGACAGGAACTCCATTCACATCCGATACTTTACCTGCTTCACAAACCAACAAAGGAGAGTCTTGGAGCGTACGATGTAGAGTAACAGACGGTTCAGCTTATTCCGCATGGATGGAGAGTAACTCCGTAATTATTCAAAATACAGCACCGGTTTTGCTAAGCCTATCTATCGAACAGGAAACAATATTTTTCGAGAGTGAAGCAACCTATGTTTACGAAGCTTCAGATGTAGATGGAGACTCTGTTTTCGCCAATGAGATTTGGTCAGTAGATGGTGATGTACTAACTCTAACACTTTCAGTTAGCGATACAGAGATGAGCCAATCATCTTCCTTATCAGACTCAGTAATCATTGTCAATTCTCCTCCAACAGTGTCCTATGATGGAGTCACAACACAAGACGCATTAACCGATCTCAATCCAGAAGTAACAACTTCGGATGCAAATTCAGATTTAGTTACCGTCTCTTGGCAGTGGGCTAGAAATGGATTTACAACAGACTACAATCAGAGTTTTGTTCCATCTTCGTCATTAGGAGCAGGAGATATTTGGACTGCAGTATTAACACCAAACGACGGTATTGATGATGGCCAAGTATTAGTTATTGAATTCACAATATCTAACACGGCTCCAGTAGCGGCAATTACTGCACCAGAGTCCCTGATACAAGGGTCACTAGTGACATTCTCAGCAGACCAATCGACAGATATCGATGGAGCTGTAGTAAACGCAATCTGGAGNNTAGNTGGCGTAGTNGTTCACAACGGTATGTCATTCACTACACTCATGAGTGAACAAATAGCAATCCAAGTGAAAGTCATTGATGATATGGGAGATACAGATTCAATATCTCAAACATTCGATGGAGAATTACCTCCTTACGCTACCGAAGTTGAAGTTAGTATAGATGGTACTGAGGTTGTAATTACATGGGAAGGCGCCGCTGATGAATGGGCAGTTCTACACAATGGAGAAGTCATTGGGATTACAACCGCAAACTCATATCGTCATTCACCAACGATGGAAGGGACTCACACATACAATGTGATTCCAATCGTTGATGGGCAACAGATACAATGGGAAAGCGAAGAATCAACCGACTCGGTCGAACTAAACTCCAATAATGTTCCAGAAAAGCCTGGACCGAGTGAGACCGTAGGAATGGTTTTCAGCATTATCCTACTTCTTGTGGGCGTTACAGGCGTTGCATTATCATTCATTCCAAGGAGGGATTAAATGAGGGCAAAAGTCATCATTATGTTGTGTGTTTTACTGCTATCTACAACAGTCTCAACAGCCAACCCTGGTGGCAAAGGAGACGATGTACGATCTCGAGATTGCGCAGGTTCTTGCCATGCATCTTCCTCCTCTAATGGCGTATCTACAGCAATTTTGGACATAACTTTCCCAAACGAGGTTTACGCAGGACTNTTGATTGAAATTGAAACTTCGGTCGAATCGGTTGATGTTAGCTCAAACAATATGGTGGGGATGACTCTTCTTATCAACTCCGACGGGGCAAAGGATTTGCCAGCAAATGATGGATGGGAAGTTATCACAGACCCCAACGGTGGAACCAATAATTATGTTGAGATTTCAGATTCATTTTCTTCTCAAAATACTGTAAACCGAAGTTGGACACTACGTGCACCTTCAGAACCTGGAACTTACGGGTTGTATCTTGCAGTTCAGCATGGAACTCCGGAGGGNGGAGTTGCAATGAGTGGGATTTCAGANATCAAATCAGTATTNGTTGAAGAAGTACCCGAAAATCTACCAAGGCTTTCTCCTGACTGGGAGCCAATCAACACCAGAGGATTAGGCGAAGAAACAACAATCACGCTTNNTACATTGAATACAGATTCAGCCANNGTTGAACTGATGAATGGNGCCGAAGTAATCGTTATTCCTGTAGTTGATGACCAGTTTACAATACCCGCTGCAGTAAATCCCGGNATAGTTCAATGGAGNGTNATTATGGANGGTGAAGGNCCAACTCAAACNTCCCCNTGGTTTAGAATNACAGCNCAGGAGCCTGGCTGGGAAGTTGATGAAACAGCATTGTANCTNCAGAGCATAGCNTTGTTCCTTTTGTGTGCAGGTTTGGTNATTATGCAGAGNCCTAAAGGNGAAGATATTGTNAAGAATTACGATAACACAGAATACGTAGTTGCATCAGATNAGGCCAACCAAGATNCNGACTCAGCAGATANNCAATCCCCGCCAATTCCCGATAGCGGAATTCCNGCTGGTTGGACAATGGAGCAATGGGAATACTACGGGCATGAACACCTAGAAAANATGGCNAGAGGTGAAGTNTGATGATTTCNGCAGGGACATTTCATGTAATCGCAACCGAATTGACAGTCGGCATGTTCGCTCTTTCGGGAGTCGCTTTCTTACTCTGCATGATAAAAAAAGGACCNGAATCNCGTGAAGCAGTNGCTCACTGGGCTNTGCTGGGAGGATTAATTGCAACTCCATTAGCAATAATTAGTGGAATCAATGCATCACCTGGTGATGGAATTGACAATCCTTTATTGGCTAACAAGATGCTACTTTCTATGACTTCAGCGGGCCTAGCAGTAGGTGTTCTAGTTCGAAGAAAATTGGGCGCTACTGTCGATTCTAGACACGCTGGAATCGGTATGGCGGCAGTTGGGTTGATGCTAACTACTGCTGGAATGGGTGGAGAATTTTCCAGAGGAGAAACTCTACTTCTGTTTGTACCAAAAGAGACAGTNATGATTTTCCCACTATGGGCAAGTATAGTGCTAATATTGCTAGGGATTGTAATCCTTAGCAAATCAGCCATAGAGCATAGAAGCTGAAGATGGANNAGGCTCAGTTTCTGCCCCNTCCATCATTCCACGAATCTGTTCTTCCAATTGTTGAGCCTCCTTCAGCAGAGGCCCGTGATCCAAATCGGCAACAGGCAACATCTTGTTCAAGTGTTGAATGATTACTGCTGCTGCTCTAGCATCAGGGAACCTAGGGTCAGCCTCAACCATGATACTCATGATATTTCGTCCTCGGCTAGCTCCTTCACTGAGCATGACTCCAGTCATTCCTTTGATTACTCCTTGTTCTAGTAGCGGTATTTCCATCGATTCCAATAATTCAGACATCAAAGGAGTCGCTGATACCCCAAGGACATCAACTTCCTCAGTATCTTCATACTCAACAAGTGGCTCATTTCCATTGAGTCCGCCTTTCATCCCCTTCCGTGCGAACGCATCAATTAGAACACCCATGGCGGCTTTTTCGTTCTTTGACCACGTGAATAATTCATTTACAATTTCGTGCACAAGAGGGTCGGGAACGATCAATTCACTCATCAATAGGAGAACTTTGTCGCATCCTTCAATTTTACAAATTGGTTGACCAGCATATGCTCGAATAGGAGGGAGAGGAACTCCTTCCTGCACTAGACTGATAGCCGGCAACTTTGGATGAGTTACCCTTCCAACGAGTTCAAGTTCCAAGTGGTCAATCAAAAAGTGGGCGACTACACTTGATACCATTCCCACACTTGGGAAACAGCACACTACAAGCGAATCTTCGATATCGACTCCTTTATCGAGCCAGACTTTTGCACCTTCCATGTATTGAGGACAACCATCACCCTGTATAATCTACCCCCTCTTTAGTTCAATGCAATCCCAAGCGATTTGAAGGTGGAGTGCTCAAGAGAGTACATGGCCGAGGCAAGAAAGCACACACTTTCTCCATCTGCATGGAATCGTTTCGAGACCTGNCCTCGAATGTATTGGCTTAGCCGACAAAGGTTACCTCGTAAAGCGGGTATGGCTGCNAGNGTAGGTACTGCTGTGCATGCTTCGGTCGAGGATTTGTTACAACTCGACCTATCTGGACGTAAACCAGATGAAACTCATTGGTTACCAGAAATAGCCGAATCGTTCCTCAAAGTACGATGGGAGGANGAAAAGAAAGTATTCCTATCAACTCCGCGCAGNCCNATGTGGAAAGAAAAAGAATGGGACAAAGCCAAGAAAATGCAAAGAGGGGCNATCAAAATGCTTCTAGAATTTGTAGGTGCTTCAGGCGTAACTCCACTGAAAACNACGGTTGCCCTTTGGAAGAGTCTTCTTTCTAGAGTTATTGCTGTAGAAGGGGAACTAAGAACAAGTGATGACCGTTTAATGGGGCGGNTGGACATGCTATTTGCNGATGTTAGNGATGATGGTAGTCTCAATGGCTGGATAGTTGCAGATCTGAAAACAGGTAGAGCNCCAGAGAAGGAATTGAAAGCAGAAGTGCAGCGTCAATTACTTCTCTACAGAGATATTCTTCTNTCCAATAATCCTAATGCGCCACCAGTCAAAACCGAAGGCTGGTATACCGCCAATGCGACTAGATANACTGCAANTGGAGANTCTGTTATGGAGGATGCATTGGCAGCATGGGAAGCNACNAAGCCTAGCGAAAAACCACTAGANGCAACCCCTGGACAATCNTCATGCGGTGGTTTTTGTGATTGGAAAGCTTGGTGCCCTCACTGGTGGAATTGGCGTCTTGAAAATGGAACTTTAGGNAGTGAGGACTTTTCTGACGCAGTAATTTTGCTACATCATTTTGATGANACTAATGGTACNGGGNTTGCAGAGATATGNGAGCCNGCAAATGCTGAAGGTAGAGCGATGCCGACTGGTTTACAGATTCCAATAAGNTTNGATGGNCGCGGTAAAGAAGCATTACAGGAGTTACTNTCGACAGGCCACCANGGNCCAATNTTTGTTGGAAGTGCTATGACGAATAGAGGTACNTGGAGAGTTGGNCATTGGTGNGATGTTCTTGCTTGGTCACCAATCCCTGACGCTTGAAATAAACTCCTTCAGTTTCTCTCTAGCCTCTTGGTCTTCTATTCCATTGTTAGATAATAGCCAATCTAAGTAGCGAGGGTCTTCCTTTGCAATTGTGACTAAATCAGTCCCCTTATGTCGTCCAAATGCGACGATGTATACNCCNTCATCAATTCTGATTCTNCCCTGTTGGTCAAAGGCCTCTAAGTCGCCCAANGCNCGNCCCAATTCGCTTTCNTCTTTGTTTACTTCACCATGAATAAGCCACTCTTCGATTTCAATTAATGAGCGCCTGAAACTAGAGGGGTGGTCTCGCATTACCTTCCACAATAACAGCAAACTAGCAGCNGCATCAGCAGCAGCGTCATGNGCATTTGATAGATCAATTCCATGTAGCGCACATTGCGCACCCAAATTATGTGGTCGAGCAATCTTCAATCTCCTGACCGCTTCTAGAGTATCCAGAACAACTAGTGGTTTGGGTGGAACCATTCCGCATCTGTAATATTCATTTTCCAATAATGGCATATCGAACTTTCTTGCATTGTGTCCAACGATTACTGCACCATCCATTAAATCGAATAATTCTGCAGCATAATGTTTGAAGACAGGCTCTCCTCTAACCTTTGAGTCAAAAATACCGTGAACTCTAGATGCACCCATTGGTATAGGGCGTTGCGGATTTACTAACACATCATAATGAACAGTACTGCCATCTGCTTTTGCACCGATAAGTGCAACCTGAACAATTCGGTCATTATTAGTTGAAACTCCAGTGGTTTCTAGGTCGAATGCTAGAACACGCTGCCCCTCTAGAATGTCGACCATATCATACAGGCCGTAGGTCGACCCAAATGAACATCACTACACAATGGCTATTGTGATGGTGTCGAAAGAGGTAGTCATGGGGATCAAAGATTGGTTCAAGAAAAAGCCGGAGTCGGTCGAACAGGTGAAGGAACCTGAAATCGAATTACCTGAACTTGACAGAGATGCTCTTTTCGAAGAAACTCGTAATCTCCTCGACGAAGAAGAAGTCCAATTAGTACCAGAAGAAATTGTAGAAACGACTCCCGAATATGATTCAGGAGACGTTGATGTCAGCGCACTTTTAGAAGATGATATGGAGTCAAATTATAATTTGAATACAGTTGAAAATTTTGAAGTCGAAGACATGTTGTCGGGGGCAAAAATAGTTGGAGATTTGCCAGAAGAGGTAGATTTCGAATAGAAGTCTGTTAACTCATACGAGGGACACGGTTAGATATGAAATATGCAAGCGGCATATATGAACACGAAGAAAGGCCTGTTACTAGCGGCGCTTCTTTTGGTTCAATTAACCGCTGGTTGTACCGGTGTTTTAGACAGCACAGTAAATCCTCGTGCGGTTCTGACTGCAACCCCTATGGAAATTCAGCAAGGCGAAGGTGTCACATTTGATGCAAGAGGCTCAGATGCAATAGAAGGCATCATCACAGAATTCCAATGGGACTTTGGTGATGGCACAAAAACTACTACAATTGCGGGCTTTACTTCGCATCAATTCTTAGAATCAGGCCAATTTAATGTACGTCTAACAGTTACTAACGACCAAGGAGGAACCGACTCATCCAGCGTTATGGTGCGTGTTAACGGCGCTCCTGTCCTTAATTTGTCAATACCTAGTGATGTCCGTAGTGGAGACATAGTGTTACTAGATGCATCCGAGACTACGGACCCTGAAGGTGGAGCATTGGATTTCAAATGGGATTTAGATTTCATG
>PAEE01000069.1 GCA_002701145.1 Methanobacteriota archaeon | reverse complement strand
CAAGAACTCGAAGTGTTGCGAGTTCTGTATCCCGTTCTGCAATATTCATCAGAAGAGTGTTGAATAGAACCGCTATTGCGATTATTACTCCAAGGAACTCAATCGCATAGAAGAACTGCTTTTGCTGTTCTAATAATGTTTCAAAGGTGTTTATCGCATCTGCTTTTTTGGTATATCCCACAGACAATTCAGCAAGTCCATCTAGAGATTTATCATCATCTGAAAGTTGTATCAAAACAGAGGTTGATTCAATTCCTACCATTTGTGATAGGTCTTCTCTGTAGATGTACATTGTACGCGATATTTCACCTTCGGTTATTCCGGAAATCTCGACTTCATATTGCATATTACCAATGAAAATTGGGACCACATCTCCCGTTTCCCATTCTAAGAATATAGACGTGCCCTCATCGATTAAAACTTGTATCATAGCACCATCCCTAACTGGAATTTCTCCGTCCATAAGGTCGACCATGATCATTGAATCACCATCACTCACTGTGGAGAGATTATCCAATCCAAAAGCAGTTATTTCCCGATTATCATCTTCAAGACCTACAGGGAAATTTATCAGAAGTTCGTATTGACCACCATTCTCTTCGACCCATTCAACAATTGCATCCTCTCCACCTGGAGAATTAGACGCTTGAACTTCCCAAGATTGTCTATCCTTGATACCGCCGATGAATGAACCTTCCATGGATTCTAACATGAACAACATTGAACCGAAAAGTAGCATCGAGATACCTACTGCGAAGAAAGTAAATCCTACGCGCATTGGTTTGCGCAAGCTTGAACGGATTGAAAGTCCCACAGTAGTAGGAAGTGATGCAGTAAAACGTTGAAGTCTTCGAGATGATAATTTGACTTCGTGCTGGCCTCTAAATACCGCCAAGGGTTGTAGTCGGGATGCTTGCCATGCTGGCCTCAAACCAGCCAATAACACAATTACCATCGAAATTAGTACGACTTGAGTGATAAGAGAATTATCAACATCTGAACCAATTGGCAGCCCAATCATTTTCTCGTATAATCCAAGCATACTGGGAGCGCCGAGATATACGCCGAGAAGCACACCTATCAGCGATCCGAATCCTCCAATCACAACTGGAGCGATGATGTAACCTGGCATGATTGACAACTTAGGTACTCCAAGGGTGCGTAGCACTGCTATTTCACGCGCTTGAGATTGAATCAATCTTTGTAAACTCAGGAAAATAGTGATTCCTGCNATTGCAGCAATCATTCCCGTCACATACGGGAATATTTTGACTGCGCCCTCTGCATCTGCCCTGAGNAATTCGACTGATTGNACTCCNGAACGGTCGTAAACACTTACTGGAACATCNGTTTCTAACGACATNAATTCAGATAATTCGTCAATTACAAAGTTCAANTCTTTTCCTTCNTCCACATCATCTGTTGATTGCAGGTCATAAGAAGGAGTTCCTTNGATNTCTATCAATATNTGATTNGATGAACCTTCACTGAAATTGGTTAATCTNTCTAGACCNGANGCGGTCANATATCCTGTAGCAAAAGTTCCATCATCAGCAGGAAGATTCATNCCCTCCTGTGCATAGAATAGATGTTGAGAATGNAAACCGATNCCNACAACTGTGTACANCATTCTATCTGANCCTGAACTGATTTCAACCTCATCGCCTAATTGTANATCAAGGTCGATTGCTATGTGGCTATCGAGNACTATTTCATCNGATGATGANGCAAGCTTACCTGAAGANAAATCACTACCTTCAGGCATCCAGACCTTATCCACTANACCTTCATCAATACCGTGCCATATTGCAGGAATTGCTNTTTCTTCGCTGCCCGAATCACTGTAAAACATGATTCCATCAACAATGAGTCTCTGNTCGCAAGTCTNCAGTTCATATTCCGAATCTGGCCAGTTTTGCGATATTGAATCNCACAGGTTAGAAGATTCATTGGCGTNCCAAACTCCACTTGGATTATTTATCCAAATATCTGGAAGGTTCACCCCGNCTTCCCCATCATAAATATCATCATACAGATTTGTAGCAGCATTAGCATATGCACCGAATGAAATNCCAGCGAANACNCCTACTGCGACCATGAATACNACNGCTGACAACCTTANNTTTGTACGCCAAAGACTTCTTGCCAGTCTTTTATTCAGCAAACTAGATCTGCTGAATAATGTAACNAATGGGGCGAGTGGAGTTTTACTAAGCATATACTCACATCNTTNATTTCCAGTTGNTTCATCGGAAANNATTTTNCCACTATCCAANCTTATCACTCGNGTTGCATATTTTGTCAATTTTTCGTCATGAGTNACCATAATCGTAGTNATTTCTTCGGTTTCACAAGCCTTAACCANGACNTCCATNACCATCGAAGANGTATTNGAATCTAAATTACCNGTNAATTCATCNCCNAAGAGGAGTTTNGGGCTTTTAGCAAGGCTTCTGGCTATTGCAACTCTTTGCTGCTGCCCNCCACTAATCTCTGCAGGGAAACGGTCNATTTCATCNTCTANACCNACTAGTTTGAGNAANTCTAANGCCCTNTTTTTGTCTCTCCCTCCAGATAATTCTTGGATTAGAAGAAGGTTCTCCAANACCGTCAAATCTTGTAGNAAATTGAAAAANTGGAANACATANCCAATGTTTTCACGACGAAATGTNGTCATCTCTTCCGATTTTAGGCGAGGCACAGTTTTGCCATCAAANTCATACGTACCTTTAGTNGGNCTATCCAATGCTGCTACACAATTCAATAGAGTNGTTTTTCCTGAACCAGANGGNCCCAGCAGTACTATTCTTTCGCCTTTTTCAACGGTTATGGACACTCCATCCAATGCTTTTACCACTTCAGATGCCATTTCATAATGGCGTTCCATTCCTTGNATATCGATAATAGGCATGNTATCGTTCGTNCCATTACNAATTAGTTTAAAGTAAATCAGGTGGAATGCCCATGTTTTACATTCTTATATGACTGCTTCATNNTTAGNNCATGCGCGAGGTTCAATTGAGGTGGCTNCCAGAAACTGTAGCCCATTCAGATATTGGATTAATNACTAAAGTCGCTAAAATGTATGAAGTCGTGGCTCATCTTGAAGTTACCAAGGATGGAGTACGACAACTTGTGAAAATTGATTTCNATGANGACANAGGACCNGAGGACTTGCANNATATCCCNTTCTTGAAAATGGAAGGAGCNATGGTGCCNCANCCNCTTCCTGAAATTGGNGGCGATGGCTACATCGTAGTATGGAATAACCATCCACTCTCCGTAGCNGCGATTAATTTTGATAGCCTACACGTNATTCCACCNTATGTCATNGGGGAAAANGGAGTNCAAATTACAATTCGAGGACTTCCAGAAGGAGTNAGTGGATTCTTGAAAGCNGCTAGAATTATGCTTCCNCCNGATAATGTCAATGTNGTTGATATTGCAGAAATTGAAGATAGCATACGANAAATNCTGACNCCNAAGCAATTAGAAATTGCAGTNTTGGCAGTTAGAGCAGGNTANTATGAAACTCCNAGGAAAATTAGTAAGAAAGANCTTTCTGAACTTTCNGAAATTCCTCGCTCAACACTTCAAGAGCATTTAGCAAAAGCGGAAGCNGCATTGGTAGAATGGGCTGTGAAAACGCACCTCTCTAAATGAGAAAGTCTTGTCAATACCACACCTTCTGCCTGTAAACATGAGAGATATCGAATCGCTACTACCGAACGGAAAAGGCGTTTGGATTCCAATCGACCACGGAGTATCTGATTATCCTGTCAAAGGATTAGAAAACCTAGAATCATTAATTCAAAGCATCTCACATGCAGATGCTATTGTAGCACAAAAAGGAGTTGTTTCTAGATATGCATCTATTGGTGCCAACATGGTATCTCACCTATCGGTTTCAACTCGACATGCAGGCTCAAGATCTAGTGACAAAATACTAGTTGGTAGCGCAGAGGAGTCTTTGTCTAGAGGCGCAAAAGGTGTTAGCGTGCAAGTGAACATGGGGAGTCCTGATGAGCCTGAAATGATTGAAAGACTGGGCGAGATTACCCAAGAGGCACATTTCTTGGATTGTCCAGTATTGGGTATGATTTACCCTCGAGGTGAAAACCTCGAAATCTTGGATGGAGATGACACAGAAGGTGCAGCACATGCGGCCAGATTGGCTTTTGAATTGGGATGCGATGTTGTCAAAACAAAATGGACTGGTTCAGTTGAGTCCTTTCGAAAGGTAACTTCTGCAGTACCAATACCTGTATTGATAGCAGGAGGACCTGCTGGCTCGACGACTGAAGAAACTCTTACAATCGTCCATCAGGCTATGCAAGCCGGTGGTGGAGGGGTTTGTATGGGCAGAAGTGTATTTTCTCACGAAAGCCCTGGGAAAATGGTTACTGCCCTGAGAGCAATTATTCACGACGGAGCCGACGTCATTCAGGCAATAAAAAGTGCAGGATTGTGAAAAGATGCAAATTTGGCTTGAATCCGGAAGTCGTCAAGATGGTGTTGACCTCTTGATGGGTGATGATTTACAAGTCGATGGAGCAGCCTTGTACATAAATCAACGTCAGGTTGGTAGAAAAGTCGATGTTAGCAATTCGGAAGGTCAAGCTAAGGCTCGCTCCATGGCTGGAAGCGTTGAATGGATTTTGCTTGACTTAGGTGAATGGAAAATGATACCAATCGAGAATATCATCGCTGTATGCGATGGAGGTCCAACCAAAGTTGCTGCAAGAATCTCTTCACCCGAACAAGTATTAGGTGCAGCTTTCGCATTGCAGATTGGAGTCGATGCTCTATTGGTCAGTGAAGAGAACTTACCCACTGCATTGATCGCAAAGTCACAACGTGGAGAAGTGGTAGCACCTGTTACGCCAAAACCCGAAAAGCAATCTTTCAATCTTTCACAAATAGAAGTAATAGAAGTAAAAGAAGGTGGAGTTGGTGACCGTGTTTGTGTCGATTTGACTTCAATGCTAGAACTCGGCGAAGGTATGTTAGTTGGTTCTAGTGCAAATTCAATGGTTTTGGTACACGGTGAAACTGTAGAATCGGAGTTTGTTCCCACCAGACCGTTCAGGGTTAATGCCGGAGCCGCACATTCCTATATTCTCAAAGCAGATGGTTCGACTTCTTACTTATCGGAATTAAAAATGGGAGATGAAATAATGGTTCTAAGTGAATCAGGCAAGTCTCGAAGTGCAGTAGTTGGACGAATTAAAATCGAAAGGCGACCGTTTATTTTATTCCGATGGAGGGATGAAAAGCATAATGAAGCAGGTACACTCTTGCAGCAAGCAGAGACCGTGCGACTCGTCACTGCGGCAAACGAACTTGTATCCATAACCGAACTGGCTGAAGGTACAATTTTGCTAGGCTGGAGTGGCGGTGGCGGCAGGCACATTGGCATTCCAATTAGCGCAGAGGTCAAAGAAAGGTAGGTGTACAAGATGGCTGTATTAGGTTCTGGCAATGCAAACGGGGGATGTAGTCTCCTTCATGCAGCCGGACTTGGCTATGGTGCATCATTAGCACTAGATTTACCGGTCAAAGTAAGGCTGCTTGACAAGGAGCCAAGAAGGCAATTAGAAGACCCAGATGGTCTTTTAGAGGCTGTGATGGAATCTTGGAAAAATGCTGGACTAGCGGTTCCTGAAGGTGAACTATTTTGGTCGGTGAAGTCAGAAATCCCACCTCGTCAAGGTTTGAAATCAAGTGCAGGAGTGTCTGTTGCTGCAATCAAAGCATTATGTGAAGCAACAGGTATAGAACTCGAAAATGCAGATATCGTGGACCTTTCTGCTGCTGCACAATTAAGTTCAGGAGTATCATTAACTGGAAGTTATGATGACTCTTGGGCGGCGTTGGATGGTGGGTGGAAATTGATCGATGCTAATGCAGAGGATGCACGTAGTGGTATGCTTTTGGAATCGGTTGGGCCTAATTCTGATGATTGGATTGTTCTACTAGTCTTGCGCGGAGACAGGGAAAAAAGACCAGAGATGGAAAATTTCACATTCCATCAACAAGCATTTTCACAAGCTTTGACGGCTTTACAAGAGGGTAAGGATTTAGTTGCTTTAACCTGGAATGGTAGAGGAGTGGTCGGGGCATTAAATGACGCAGAGGGAAGAAGAATGTCCAATGACGCATTCGTAAATGGTGCTAGAGCCGCAGGAATGAGTGGTTCTGGACCTGCGATTGCAATCTTTGTTCCTGCTATCAGCAAACCTTCGATTGAAAGGCTGAGTCAGTGGTATGACAAATTTGACAACGTCGAAGTAATTCTAACTAAGGTCATCAATGCCGAGTTTGAAACATCGGACGAAGAGTAATCACATTCTTCAATAGGACCCTGCTCAAGTGGCTTGATACAATGCGCATGAGTCTAGGTGAGAACATGATTGTAACTCTCTTCGGAGAGTCTCATGGGCCCGCAGTGGGCGCACTTATAGAAGGAATGCCAGCTAATGTTGAGTTCGACTTAGAGCAATTAATTACCGACATGGTATCTCGCAGACCTGGTTCTGGTTTAGCGAGTAAAAGGAAAGAGACCGATGATGTAGAGATTCTTTCTGGAGTTAATAATGGAAAGACAACTGGAATGCCAATTCTTCTTCTAATTAGAAATCAGGATGTTCGCTCCAAGGATTATTCATTCCTACCTTACCAACCTAGACCTGGTCATGTCGATCATCCGATCAA
Organism: Methanobacteriota archaeon; assembly: GCA_002701145.1. Lineage (GTDB taxonomy): Archaea > Thermoplasmatota > Poseidoniia > Poseidoniales > Poseidoniaceae > MGIIa-K1. Next base: position 8,454 of record PAEE01000069.1, on the reverse strand, counting down.
TATCAAAACCGAAGGAGCCGCAGATTTACGAGGAGGAGGTTCTTTCTCTGCACGCCTAACTGCAGGCTTGGTTGCCGCATCTTCTATTTCACGAAATATAATTCCAGATGATTGGAAAATTGAGGCTACTGTTGGCGCCTTAGGAGGCCTTGAGGGTGATGAAGGGATTGCCTTGGCTGAACAGGCTAGAAAGGCAGGAGATTCTCTTGGAAGTAGGGTCGACCTAGTAATTACAGGATTGCCCATTGGATTAGGTGAACCTTGGTTTGATGGACTTGAACCGGCATTAGCCCGAGCACTGATGGCAATTCCTGCTGCTCGAGCAGTGGAATTCGGAAGAGGTGTAAAAGCCGGAGAAATGCGAGGAAGCCAGCACAATGACAAGTGGGGAGAAGGTATGAAACTTGACGAAGGCGCTGATGGAGCCCTTGGTGGCATGGCTAGTGGCGCTCCAATACATGTTAGAATTACTTTCAAACCACCAAGTGGAATTTCTTTACCGCAAGAAACATTCAATCAAATATCAGGAATGATGGAGGAGTTAGCAATCAAAGGAAGGCATGACCCTGTAATCGCTCCTAGGGCAAGACCAGTCGTAGAAGCGGTAGCAAGATTGGTTATTGCTGACCTTGGTATCCAAGGGGGATATATTGATGGATGAATTTGTAGTTCACAAATTTGGCGGTTCTTGTTTACGTGAAGGTAGTGATATCGACCGTATAGCAGAAGTCATTCAAAATATCCCTGGCAGACCACTCGTGGTTGTTTCCGCCTTATGGGGCATGACTGACAGGCTATTTCGTGCAGCACGGGAGCCACAATATGCGGGCAGATTAGTCAATGACCTCAAATCTCAGCATCTCTTATTCGCTCCGGGACTAGATACTGGAGAATTTAGTAAATTATTCAAGAAGGTTATCTCTGGAATTTCCAATGAATTAGTTAATCTCTCCAGTGGTGAATATTCACTGAGGTCTGAAAACCTAATTCTGGCTGCAGGTGAACGCTTGAGTGCACTCGCTGTAGCTCACAGGCTCCGCTCAATTGGGCTAGACGCAAATCCAATAGGNGCTGAAGACATTGGTTTGAAACTCAAAGGAAAGGGTAGNGCNAGTGAAATTGATATTTCTGCATCATCTGAAAGATTAGAACGTGAGAAATTGATTGGCATACCAATTCTCACTGGATGGTTTGGAGAAGGAGAGGATGGCGATATCGCAATTTTGTCTAGAGGAGGTTCAGATCATTCTGCCGCCGCATTTGCAAACTTGATGAATGCTTCAAAATTGATTTTGTGGAAAGATGTTGATGGAATAAAGAGATTGAATCCTCGCTGGGGTATTGATACACCTGCAATCGATTACCTTGGATATGGTCAGGCATCAGAATTAGCACTACATGGAACTCCAGTAATACATCCTGCGACAGTATCTCCATTAATTGAACCAGGTATACCTTTGGAGATTAGGAATATCAACAATCCAACTACTGATGCTCCTACCGTAATTGGGCCAGATTTTGATTTAGAGTCAATAGTTGCAATTGGCTGCCAGCCAGGGGTTTCCGTGATTACTCAAGAAGGCCCNCTGAACAGTGATTTGTTGTCACGCATAGAATCTTTAGGAGTTGAACCTTGGTTGATNGAATCTACTAGAGANGGTATGAAATTNATTGTACCAACGCATGATTTACAAGATTATGAGAATCTTATTCATGGNAAAATCGAGTACAGAACTGGAATTATNTCAATTATAGGAAACACNGGTTCCAAGATAATTGAACACGAACTTGTATCTAAAAATGAATACGGNGCTAGATATATCATAGANACCGACGATTTGTCNGGTGCGATANTAGAATTGTATCAGTCTTTGTTTTCTCTCCAAGACTGCAAGTGAGTTGGAAGGTCTAGTGCGAATANTCCTCCAACGATAAGGAACACAAACAGTGTTCCCAATGCAACCCCGTAAACTGAGATCAATTCAACCGATTCTTCCATTCNNAGAGCNGTTTGCTCAGAGAATAGTGAAACNAATGCAGGCAGAATTGTGTTGACTGAAAGAACAAGCATTGCTAGCGANCCTGCGATAATTGGATTGATAACTAGAGANCGGTGGTACTTNCCAATAATCTTCTTCACGTTCATGACGTATACTTCNCGTGTACGGATNGAAGTGTCTAGCATNCTGAAACGAAGTACTCCGTTTGATAATTCGAAATACATNACCAGNAGTACTGCGTAAATTACNACTAGAACTGTAAGCATAAATTGGCTGTCACCAAATCCAAACAAATCTTGGGATAGTGAAACCTTGGATGATGCGAATCTCATTACAGAGACGATGAATAGNACATANGATGCAAGCATAAAGCGTGCATCTCGAGACATAGTACCCCAGAATCCAGTTCCAACAGCGCCTACAACTACCATTAGTTGTAGAATATTAGCNGCTGCCATAGAACCAGTGATTGCGAACCAAAGNGTTCCNACCGCNGGNGTTACGATNTAGGTTAGAATNCCCAGAGCNATAAGAACTCCATAGCATCCAAGCTGTAGGTTTTGAACCATTTTATCAGCAGGTAGGAATTTCATCTTTGGAACCAAAGGNCCGCCAAGTAGGCTTTCGATGAAAGTAGGAATTTCAACTGTAGGTATTGCATCTTTGGGGATTTCTCCNGTTGAAGACGCNGTGCCTGCAAGTTTCTTTCTTGAAGGAGCAGCCGAACGAACNGTCTTTCCATCATACAGATGTGCAGTATCACCGGATTTCATTGCCATAATATTCCCTCCTCAGAATCCTCTTGCCCCAGCAAGTGCAGTTGACAGAAGCATNTCAGGCTCCCAATCCATGATGTTGACTCCCAAACCACGTAATTCGCTAATCAAAACATCTCTTTCTGTTTTCAAGACTTCGTAGCCTGTACGATCTAATCTCTTAGCATCGAANTCGAATTCAAGGCTTGANGGTGATAGAACAGTGACATCGAAATCACGAGCTCTGAAATCACGTAGAGCGCTTACAATAGTCGGGTCATCTTCTAAATTAGAAAGAACAATGATTGGACTTCCTTTGTTAATGTGAGGCAAAATTCGGTTAACTACAACCTGTAATGGGATGTTACCTTTTGCCATTGCCCCAGCAAGTTTAGTCAAAATTACGTACAATTGCTTCTTACCAGTATCACGGTCAACACTCACAACTTCATCGCTGTAAGTAATCAATCCAACAGAGTCACGTCGTCCTAAGAAATACTTAGCAAGACTTGCTGCTGCCCTAGTAGAGTATACCAAAGCGTTCCTTGAAACAGGTCCGGTTTCGGAAACTGCACGAGAGTCAACAATCAGAATAATATCACTGACTGCATCTCTCTCACGCTCGTTTACCATCAACTTACCACTTCTAGCATATGCTGACCAGTTAATTGCACGGAATGAATCTCCTTCGAAATACTCACGTAGTGAGTAGAACTCAGAACCAGGTCCTGGTTGGCGGATGTTTACCGCACCAGTGAAAATCTTCGGAACACGGGATTTGACGAATGTTTCTTTCAGGTCTTCCATCTTCGGGAACACAAGGAAGTCATTGTAGACATGCAGTTCCTTTTCCTTGTGGAATAATCCGAATGGGTCTTGGACACGGACAGCAACCGGTCCTAGACTGTAGAATCCTCTAAGTGGACATTCAACAGTGTATTCAATGAAGGTTTCACGACGAGGNCCGAGTTCCATCAAAATNTAATTNGCACCATCTTTGATACGCATTACTTCNGGAACTCTNTCCTTAACTTCGAGAATCTTCCNNAAAGCNGAGTGATTTTGCATTCGCAGCGTCACTCCTACATCGCCATCTTCGAAAATCCGGGCACTAGAGAGTTTACGCATGGCTGAAACATTTGAAAGAGAAACTCCTTCTTCTCCAGACCANTCTTCAGCACGTCTGCCACTGGCAGAAACATCAGCATGACTGCCGAAAAGTGCAGCCCACGTCAGGAACACAAAGATTACCACCGCAATGGTAACTAATTGAGAATTCCTTAACGTTAGGCCAAGCAAATACATTGCTACTGCTAGGGANCCTAACATTGCACTCTTACGACTCCACATGCTACGCACCTCTCTCTATTTCTCGAANACTCCGATCAAACTGTTGGTACAGGTACTTCACGTAGGATTGTCTGAACAACTTCTCCAGCTTCCAAACCTTTGATTTGGTGTTCTGGCTTCANAATAATCCTGTGAGCAAGTGCAAGTTCTGACACGGTCTTGATGTCGTCAGGTGTGACGAAATCACGGCCACGNAGAGCTGCTGCTGCGCGTGAGGTCTTCAGTANTGCCTGAGAACCACGAGGTGAAGAACCTACGAGAACACGAGGGTCCTCACGAGTTCTTGTTACAATCTCGACCATGTACATACGTAGGGCAGGGTCGACATAGATGTCTTCACATGCCTGTTGCATAGCGATTACACGTTGTGGNTCNGTAATGACGTCGACATCGACTGCGTCCTTACCACGGTTAATACGTCGGGCTAGGATTTCNTCTTCGTCTGCACGGTCAGGATAACCGACACTCATCTTGAACATGAAACGGTCCAATTGCGCCTCAGGTAGAGGGTAGGTACCTTCCTGTTCAACAGGGTTCTGTGTCGCCATAACAATGAATGGTGCTGGTAATTTGTGAGTGACTGTTCCGATAGTCACCTGCTTCTCCTGCATAGCCTCAAGCAAAGCNGCTTGNGTCTTAGGAGGAGCACGGTTAATCTCGTCAGCAAGAAGCAGGTTACAGAATAGTGGACCTGGCTTGAAGGTAAATTCTCCNTTCTTNGCATCNTAGATGTTNGTACCGGTNATATCTGCAGGTAGCAAATCCGGNGTNAACTGNACACGCTTGAAGTCACAACCCAACGCATCTGCGAAGGTGTTGGTCATCAANGTCTTAGCAAGTCCTGGATAATCTTCGAACAGTAGGTTACCGTTCGAGAGAATATTGATCAGTACATTGTCAATAACGTGTGCCTTACCGATAATTACTTTCTGGACTTCGGCGCTTATCGCTTGCGATAANGCTCCGACGGCCTGAAGGCGTTCACGGACTTCTGGGCTACTCTGGTGTCTAGGCTGTGCCTGTGCCGGGGCTGGTGCTGCTGGGGCAGGTGCTGCAGGGGCAGGGGCCGGTGCTGCTGCTACTGGCATAGGTGCCGGTGCTACAGGTGCAGGCGCTTGTGGCGCTGCTGGGGCCATTGCCGGTGCTGGCGGTGCTGCTGGTGCAGGTGGTGCCGGCGCAGGGGGGGCTGCGGGTGCTGGGGGTGCTGGCTGCATGTCTTGTTACCTCCTTGGGTTACTTTCCCCAACGACGAATCTGCTGCAATAATTGCCTCAGTTCTTCGTTGGAATAGGATCTCTGTTGTGAATACAACAGTTCGATCAGGCGTGGGTCCTTGACTAAGGACTGAACTTCGCCTGGTGTTTTCCTGGCCATTTCATCACGGGTCAGGTCGCTAAATTGCCGTACTTTAGCCATTAAGGCCTCTCTTACGCGCTTTAAGTATAGATTAGGGTCAACCTTGTTTGGCCTCTCCCTGAATCTTGTGAGGTCGAAGACATGGCGCCAGTTTTCTTTCTCTGGTACAACCATGATTGCAATAGAAAGAAGTGCCATCAAGTTTAGTACGATTAACCACTTCAATAGAGTGTCACTTGTTAACATCACAATTGCGCCCATAGCTTCGGTGAATGGTGAAGACAGAGCGGAAGTTACGTGACGTGATTCATCGAATACGATGTAAAACTCCTTATTGTTACGAGTAACAGTCAGGGAAATCTCGTCATTTTCATGTTCCATCATATCATGGACTAAAGCAACGAAGTAGTCTTCATTACCATTCCAATCAGTACCGGTGTTATCAGCTGATGAGAGCAATGAATCCCAACATGACCTTTCGCCATAGAATCCTGAATCACACTGCTGCTTACCGGTGACTTCCGCATCTGCCTTATCCCAAAGGTGGTTTGCAAATACTGAGTGGTCTGAGATGAACACTATACTACCTGTTACGTCAACTTCACCTTCCTTGACTCCTTTGACTTGGTCGATAACTTCGATTCCAGGATAATCCATTCTGATTATCAGTCCTGTGTTATTTCCACCGAGAATTGGATTGTCATTGTCGTTTGCATCCATATTTTCCCTAGCGATAAAGGCAGAGCCTGAAGCATGGGCTAACACTTTGACATTTCTCGATGTGTCATCGTTTTCAAGAACTTGAATTGCAGTAGGTCTGTGGAATAAGACCGGTAAGGCACAATCGCCATATTCATTACTAGACAGATTGGAATCACTACAGTATGGTCTCCTTTCGAATTGGTCGTCCCACACCTTGTTAACGCCAGCTACAGCCCAAAGTTTTCTGGAATCTGCATTTTCCTGCTCACCTGTAGAACTTGTAACTTCATAAAATCGGTTAGGATCTACTACTGGTGCATCGAAAAACTTGACGTCGAATTTGTCTGCAACTGTTTGAGCGTTTGTAGAGTTAGCAGCAATAATCACTTTGCCACCTTTTTCTGTTACGAAGTCATAGATTGCTTCAGCCTCTGAATTATCAAATGGCTTCTCAGGAGCGGCAATAATTAGCATAGTCCTGTGGGGTTCTCTCCAATCATTAACCAACATTGGAGTCGACATTGTGTTAGCGATAACATATCTTTGTCCATCTTCACCAAGATCTGAGCGCATTGAGGATATCTGTTGATATTGAAGAGTAGTGTCCCCATCTGTAACATATGCAGAATAAACTGTTTCTTTGCCAGCAGATGTGACAATGATGATTGTTGTCGATAAGAGCATAGCAGTGACGAAACCAATCAGCAGCCAAGTTTCTAACTTGACTCCTGTTGCCTCTTCTTCCGCCATTTCTAGTCACCTCAAAATCGATTGCGAACAAACGCAACATATTTCGCAACTTCACTCCACTCATATAGATTATCGTGGCTTGCTCAGTTTGACATTAGAAGTATCATTGGATATGCGGGAATATCATTCCCTAATTACGGCATATTTTGTATCAATTGCGACGAATAACGGCAGATAATAGGACAGTTAGAATACATAAAAGTGATGAAATTGCAGGGAGTGAACTATCTTGGACCTCGAAATCAGAAGATTCTGTTGTTGATTCATCTTCGTCCTCATCGTCTACTTTTACATCAGGTGCTTCCACTACAAATTCAACTTCACCAGTGTAAGAGATTCCGTTACCTTCACTAGTTACAGCAACTATGAATTTACAGGTTTTGTCAGGATGACTCGATGGTGCTGATAATTTGACTGAACCCTTCTTCGTATTGCCAGAATCTGTGGATGAGATTACAGTTCCAGCTTCGAGTCCTGAATCTTTAGCGTCAAAATTCATCTGAGGGCATCCTCTAAAAGACATGTCAATTTTTGATATTGCATCATCTGCATTTCCAGTCAACCCGACTATTACATCAATTGTTTCGTAGGTGCCTGCGTTTATCTTTGGACCTTTACCATTTGAAACCGGTTCAAATGTAACTTCAAGCCCGTAAATAGAAGAAGGTTGGATTTTCTGTGAGATTTCTTGGCTACTTTGTTCTTGGTCTGCAACATAATTTGTTGCTGTAAAATCCACTGTGGTCAGGTAGCCCCCACTATTAACGCTCCACAATGCACAAGAAGTTTGACAAGAAATTTTTAACTCGAAACTTTCGTTTGAGTTAGCAGGGATAGAAACCTTGCCGGGATCGTCTACCTGGACCGGTTCGAACGTCTCTCCAAATTCTGTTTCAAAATCAACATCGATAGGTATCAGATATGTATTCTCAATCCAAAATTCAAGAATTAGTTCAAATGCATAAGTATCTGGATCTAATTCAAAGATAATAATCTCATCCTCTTCAGCTTCCCAACCGATTTCCCAACCTGGAGGTTCTGCTTCTGGGATTTGAGCAGTGGATGCCGGAACTAAAGCAACCATCAACAGGATAACTACCAAAAATCTCTTCATTTTCATTCCTCACAGGCCCGCTTAACAAGAACCTTGATCATATTTCTACGATATCTAGGTGGTAGTGAAGTGTTATTCACTGGTTTAGTTGACTTGTATATCGCATCACAAATCGCTTTGACATCGCCATTAGCACTAGCAACTTCTTCGTCGTGGCGGCGGGGGATGCTTTCCAAAGCAGTAGTAGCTACACGTAAGGTGCCTCTATCTCCTTTCTTCCATGCAGCCGCTGCACCTGCTTCAGGAAAATCCCATGATTCTCTAACACGTAGTTTGCGATAGGAGCCTATCCAATCAGCAATGTCTTCTGGAAGAGTGATTTTGAGCATGAATTCTCCTGGCTCGAGAATATTTCTAGTCATGCCATCTAGTTGGTAGAAGTCGTGAAGAAGAACAGACCTTGCTCCTTTAGGACCAATTAGGTGAA
>PAEE01000002.1 GCA_002701145.1 Methanobacteriota archaeon | reverse complement strand
TCAATTTCAAATCACTAGACGATACAGAATCAAGGCCTAAGGCGCCGCCTGAGCTACCGCCGGAAATTACAACATCTACTGTCACCTTGATAGGTTGGGTATCATCATCATTCAATGAATATGCTAGTAGTTCGATTTCAAAAGAGACATCCTCATCCGGTAACTCGCCGATTCCAAAAATCATAGTTCCNGCATTCGATGTGGCACCAGAAGCAACTGTTTCTCTGTATTCATCGAATCCAACGTAGAATGTTGTTGGATTGAAGAATGTGTAGGCTATTCCAAGATCATCCAATTCACCAGAGTTCACAAGTTCTACGACTATTGTGTCATCAATATTTCCATCATTGAAAATAGATAGTTGAATTGTTTCACCATCCTCTTCATCGTCAATGGNCTCATCAATTATGATATCGCCCTTGTCCAATACTTGGAAGGTCATTCGAGAGTATGCCAATGAGTTGACTGTGCCGCCTACTTCAGCAGTAGAGGCNAATTGCCCCAATGGGATTGTAACTGGGTCGCCACCAATTGTTGCACTCACCACAGTTGCTGTGATATTGAAATCTTCAGATTTAACTTCGATACGAGGAGAGGCTGTGAAGACAGCTGTGAATGATTCTGATTCGCCCGCATCGATATCCCAAGAATTGTCACCAGGTACATCGACGCTGAAATCATTTCCATCAACACTCCAATCGACGTCAATCTGTTCTTTGACCAAACCAGTATTTGTCACAGTGCATGATACAGAAACCGGTTGGTTTTGTTCAGGATGCACATTGATGTCGATTGTGGAATCATCGCACTCAATTTCAACTCCTATTGGAGNTNNTTGCGCTTGAGCATTCATTGGGGCTAACATAAAAAATACAAGAATCGAGATTAAAATAACCCTCTTCACGGTAACCACTATCCCTGCCGAAGAAAGCGAAGGTCAAGAACTCTTGGTTAAATTGAACCATAAATATGGTCGGGTAAGTCTTTGTGGCACCTGTACAATATCTCTTCATCAAGACCCGCTTCTAACAACTGGCGTGTCCTTTTCGGTACAGTTTTGGGCCCAAGAACCGCTCCTGGACGCCTAGGGTCATCCATGTAATCGGTTTCTAGCATGAATCCATGAGATGATGCTTCGAAAGTTGCCATCAATTCATCGATTGAACCACTTCCTGCAAGTACACTTGGAGTTATTCCATGAGTATATTCTGCATTGACTTTAGGTGGTGCATAATGGCGAACCAATCGCTCTCTAGCAAGGCCCGCTTTGTCTGCCATTTCCGCTAGNTCACCATATGTTTCATCNGATTCTCCNTCAACATGTAATTGGAGAGGAATGCCCTCTTTAGCAGCTAATTGCATCGTTTCCAAAAGAAGAGNGTTAGAACGANTCCAAATTTCATCTGACACTTTCCAATGCGGTCTACCAACTTCNCCAATACCGTGGGCTTTACCCTCATGAACAAACTGGAGAGCAGTCTCAATACTATCCCAATAATTCTCTTCAGCCCTATCTCCTAAAGATTCGAACTGGTGAGCAAAAGCAGCAGGGTGCGGACCCAAAATAACCCGTACACCTATGCCAAGTGAGCGAACCTCTTCTGCCATTGCAACTGTATCTGCGTATGAGTCAAAATGACCTTGCCTAGTTACAGGCGGTGATGCAAAGTCAGGACAATGGACCAAAACCAAATCAGTACCGCCAACTCGTAAAAAGTCACGAGCAGCATCAAGGAATCTACCATTACGGTTTAGATGAAAATGGTCATCAAGGATTGGGCCTGTCCAATCCATATGTCTCACGCCTTCAGTGATTTCTTGTCACTGAATTTAGACTTCCAATGTACTGCAGCCATAGCCACCATATTTTGATGGCGAGCATTCAGAGCGACACAGCGACCGTTAGCCCAAATCAGTAATTCCAAATCATGCCTGGTATCATTCAACCTTAAGCAACCTAATCGCTCATCGATTGAAGTAGTACCACTTCCAAGATTAGTGCGTAAATTGTTGATTGGAACCTCTTGTCCGAAATCGAATGATGCAACAATTGGCCCTAGTTCAGCCACCATGCCAGAGTCATCACGACCCATTCTCANNAGCATTTCNTTTGCAGCNGCTCTAGCAGCTTCAATTCNATGAGTTCCATGGACGATNATTCTACCTTCTGAATCGATAATGAGAGTTGCACGTGGAGCATCTAGAGCCTTGATGATGACATNNCCGTTCCTGATTCCGCCTAGCCTTTCGATTGCCTCTTCGAGATCAACNGGAGGNGACGGAGTAAAGCGAACAAGTAGATTATCNACTCTGACATCGAACTTNCCNNNCCCGCTCATANTCACTCCTCCTCTCCATCCGAAGTGCTTGCGAGTGATGAACTCTCCTCTGCATCGGGCATNGTATTCAATGCTCTNAGCATNNAATCTCTCCATGCCTGCTGTATTGGAACGAGTAGGACTGCATCNTCGCCATGCTCTTCNCTAAGAATTGCAAGACCTCCTCTCAATCTNGCAGCGAACCTTTCGTCCTTTTCNACATTCAGAACTTCATCTGAATTNTCCCGNTTTAGTGTCCACCAAGTAGCAGCAAGAGCGCTCGCTGCTTGTAAGCCATCAGGCTCCCTAGGAGGTTGCTCTACGACATGCAGTCTCATTTTCTTGATACATTTCCTCCATCGCCTAGATGTGAAAACAATTCTCAGCAACTTGAAAGGCCTCGTCATTGCTTTGGCTTCTTTGATGAGTATTTCCTCCCATCTTTCATCATCCATGTCTGGTTCAATAAAAAATATTGGACGGTCATGTTTTTCTGCAGCTTTGTGAAGTCTGCGAGGCTCAGGGTCTGGGAATTTACCAACTTGGATTCCGTCAACCCAAGTTAACATCTCAAGATATAATCCATCTAATCCACCATTCAGTATAGCACTGTCAAGGTTGATNCCNGANTCTTGTAATTCCGNCTTCTCTTCTTCAAGCCANACTTCGACTTCTTCNGATGTACCCATNATTCCNAAGCCGTGCCATGTCAANCGTGGNCGCATTACATTTGGTAATACAACTGTAGGCAATACCCCGTGCAGCACAATAGTGCCACCATCGGGGTCTTTCCAATGGATGTCTTCCCAATCTAGATTCATGGTGAATCACTGGTTGTTTACCCAATCACGGAGGGTGTTAATGTCCCATCCTTGGTCGAAATACCCCTGAATTGTTGCTTGGTCCCATTGTGGGAATTCAGCCATTGCTGCTGCCATTAATGGATCAACATCTGCGGCTGGTGAAGCAGCAGGAGGNCCAGTCNTAGCAGCGACCGGTAAATCAGCGTAGGATTTCTCCTCCTCTTCGTAATCATATTCGTACTCAAACGTTCCATCACCTGAATCACGCTTTGCGAGTACAACTACTACGACTAGCAATATCAGAATCAACGTACCCAAACCGATTACAATCAACATACCAGANCCTGANAAGAAGCCTTCATCGTCACTTGCTTCTGCAACATTGAAAGATTTAGAATTCTCAGAACCATTCCACAATACTTCATTTGAGTTAGAGTCCACTATTAGGAAATACATTCCACTAGTAGGACTGGCAAACACTTCAAGTTCTGTAAATATGTTCTCCATTGTTCCCTGAGTGATTTCATCAGTTGTCAGAGTCATTTCAGTAGTAGGGAATCCACCATCTGTTACAGATTGTACTTCCAGAGTGATGTTTCCATCTTTGGTTCCGATGTTTTGGATGGATATTTCTAGCTCAGCNGAATCTCCAACTTCTGGACTCTTAGGATTCATCCTAACATCGATTACTGTGAATTTAGCTTGCTCGTGAACCAATCNGTATTGGGAGTTGTGTACTGGGTCTGAAGAATAAATTGAACTTATTCCACCAGCAGTATTCGGTCCTCCACCATCAATACTCCAACCTGCAGAGTCTCTTCCTTCAATCCACATAATTACGTCGATTGTTGTTATTTGGGCNTGAGTAGGGTCTTGTGGGTCTGGCCAAAGATCGACACATTCTGCTTCAACAAGATAATCTCCACCTNNNANCTTCAAATCCAGAGGATGCGACTGTGCCTCTCCTCCGAACTTCTGTCCATAAACTGGCCAAGTGAAGTTNGAATCTCCNNCATCTGCGTAGAAAGACCACATGAGATTGACTTCACCAGCCAATAGTGCTGCGTTTTCTTCAACTATCGCTTGAACATTTACACAATGCATTGTAGAAGATGGTAGTGTACTTCCAAGAACATCNCCATTGATTCCGGAACTNGCACTCCAGGAATCTTTCTCGACTTCTGGNTTCTGNCCATCTACCTTNACCTTGAATGAAGCGCATCCAAATGCACTGTTACCATCACAAATTGATGCAGTAGAATCAGTAGCTCCATCTGGTAGGTTTACCAANCGGAATGTGTAAGTGTATTCNTTTGACAGAGGAGGTGCTGTAATGTTGATGTTAAATTCTCCACCNTCGATNACATGCAATGTAGGTCCATCNGTTCTTGAACCATCNGCGCCACCTGCTGGATACGCAAGGTATCCNTTCTGTCCATCCATAGATGCTTCTAATCGAGTGACTTCTATGGTGAACTCTCCTTCAGGCAAAACGTATACTCCATTGTTAATTCCATCAATATAAGCATACTTTCCTTCCATTGAAANCGTATCNCCAGGGAANACGAATGCTAACTCAATATCTTGAGAATATGGCGCAGAAAGGTCAGTGAAGANNGGGCTTATTCCNTTTCTGTAATCCAATTGTATACCATCGCTGTAGACCCAACGTTGCTTGTGTCGTCCACCGGATTCGCTCATCAGTGAAGGATCTCTGTCCATGTCCTTAATTCGCAACTGAGGGACATAGGTTGTTGATTCAATTCCGATGATATCCCAATTCATTCTAATTGGTAAATCAAGATAGAACTCATCTTCGAACGGATCGATTAGACGTCCACCATCCATTCGCAGAACTTGAGGACCATCGCTATCACCGCCAGCTTCAACGATTTGTATATCTGTTGAGTCTGCCCATGCAGTTTCATTACGTGGAGAATAGTAAACAACCATATCCTCTGGACCTAGGTCGATTTCGAAATAGTTGATGTCTCTCCAACCGTTCTCATCTGTAGCTTCAACAATCAAATGGTATTCGTTACCTGCATACATCGACATGTTCCATGGTCCTTGATAGAATGGTTGTCCTTCATTCGGGTTGTGCAAACGCTCACCATCAGAATTCTCGATAAAGAAATTCCTGATGTTTGGAGTCTTGGCATCCATTGAGACATATGTAACTAAATCATCTTCAAATCCATGGGCTCCGCCGTCAATTTGGTTACCACCCAAATCTGCTCCTGAAATGTACACGCTTACCTTTCCAGGTGGGTCTTGGCCCTTGTTAGCATTATCACTGAAAGTTCCAGTATAGTTAGCAGTAGGTGCTTCTCCATCGCTGACTAATGTGATTGAAACATATTCATCAGGGTCTGCAATTCCATCTAAATCGGAATCGTGGTCGTACTCAACCCAGTAGTACATCTCTAGTGTGCTTGGAGGCGCAGGAATATCCTGCGCTAGAACGCGAACCTTCTGCTGTGCATTAGGAAGCACCCATGTATCATCTACTAAACTTCTCCAATTTGACCAAATTGTAGGGTCATAATTGGATGCTTTGAGTACAGAGATATTCACCAGGGTTGGCGAATAAGTATCGATTGACAGATTGAACGGGATTGCGCAATCTGTATCAGAAATGATTGGAGATGGAGGACATAGAGTATCTCCNCCNTCATANCCNTCAATCATGAATCGATAAGTTGCNTGACCTGCTGCTGTNAAACCAAGATTTACTGACCAGTCGAAATCTCCACCGATTACACCTGTAGAGTTAGANACTTCNACCCATTCNGANATTACCGTNCCGTTGACTGTTTCAACNTCCCANCGCTGTANTGTGAGNTTGTATGATGTCGGGTCAGGAGCAACATCCAANCCTTCTAATCNGATACTGCCAACCAAGTTGATGATTTGATTGGAACTNGCAGATTCTAGATTTTGTACAACACCTGCATTATTTCTTAATTCAAACGAAGATATCATTGCATCATTTTCGATAGCATTGCCATTTNCAGGCGCNAGTACTACNGCACCNGGTAAGCCNTTTACNCCATTTCCAGCNATTANGCTTGCATACAAACGCAATTCNGCTGTATCTTCCCAAGCGGTNTTAATTCTGAATCTCCAAGTGATTTNNATTTCATCTCCGACTTCAGTGTAAGATGATGATTCTAGAGAGATTAGATTATCAGGATCATAAGATTCTGTAAAGAGTGTTAGTTCAGAGAATGCTAATTCAACAACTCCGCTAGAAGACTCCATNCGTAGTCGNGATTCTGCGAANGATGTACCAGTAGATTGAGCAACNCTGTGAACTGAAACTGCNTCAATAATATCACCGTTAGGATACAATCCTTCTGGGNTTCCGGTTANAGAAAGAGAAGAGTCGTANCCGGTTGATGTTGTNATTGACAAGTCNGAGAGNTTAATCGCNCCTCCGCTTCCAGCAGATAGAGTGAGTGGGACATCAACATCAGCNCCNGTACCTAATGCGATACCTTGGTTCAATTCCCTATCGAAATTGTTTGCAGCACCTAATGTTGTACTCCAGTCGTAGATTATATCCAAGTCACGCACAACAACATGCGAACCACTTGCAGCATTCGANTTTACAACCTTGAATTGGAATGTNGCCCANTCGTTACCATATTCATCNACATATGAGACCTGTAGTAGTGGATTGTTGAGAAGTGATGAAATTGCACCNTCCAAATCAANCATNGATTCTAGGGTTTCAAACGCTAAAATAGATTGNTTTGGCATTACACCCATTGAGACATCTTGACCACTNGCNGTTAANGTGAGTGTGAAATTAGCAGCNGTATTGTTTGCGAAAACAANGTCNGCCANNCTAACATCTGCANCGATAGGTAGCATGAAAGTACCACCNGTTGCTTCACCGTTNGTATTCAGAGTCAAAGTTGATTGGTCCATTNCATAATTAACTCCATTTGCTGAACCAGCCCAGAATGAGGTTTGACGTCCAAAGGCGCCAAATGCAGGCTCNTTCATTGCCCATTCAATATCGCCATCATTGGCNATATCNAAGGAAACACCTGTTGCACTNTGTCCAAATTCCAAGTCGAACCACATTTCTGACATTNNACAAGGATTGTCATATGCTANCAAAGAGGTNAATCCNAAAATNGGNTCTGTTGGAATCCATTTTTGGCCGACTGTTAAGTTGATGAGAGTATTACTTCGTGGATTAATTTGCACTGAAGGTGATTCGGCACAATCGTCCACAACTTGAGGAGTAATAGCAAGNATTGGNTGGGAGAATTTATTCCTNNCCAAAGGAGGTGTGAATGAGTTATCCATAACTCCTGGAGAATAAATTAGTGGTTGGCCTCCACCAGGNGACATCCATACTCCNTCCATAATCATTGGATCGAAGACAATATTCGTGTCATTCAATCCAGTNCCNACTCGAGTNCCAATATTNAGGCCATGAAGCACTGCTGTTGAAAGNCGGTATTGGCCTGTATCAAAGTCAAATCTGATGTCGATTACCGGATACTCACTTGCATCAACACCCCAAAGTTCGACGATTGGCCCAACAAGGTTTGTCATTTGGTTACCATCTCTATCCAGGGCAATCTCGGTAGTTCCAGCACGCAGTACGCTTACTGTTAGTGAGTTAGTAGGAGTTGTTTCCTGCTCCATGGTTAATATTCCGTATCCATCTGGGAATCCTGGATTTGGAGCTTGGATTGGAGTGAAACCTTTGACAGTCATTGAACCAGATTGAGGGAGTGGGTCTCCGATTCGGAAGTCATCGATGAACCATCCAGGCATAGAAGAATTGAATGGAGCACCAGTGCCAGAATTGTGACTCATAACAAACTTCAACTGAATATCCTTAGTTTTGTAATCATCTAGATTGAGGGCTAATGTCGACCAACCACCTGGGTTTAAAGTCGGGTGAGTAGATTCACCACCAAGAGCATAATCAGTGGCAGTCAACCCATCGCAATTCTGAATCTTACCATTACCGGCCCCAATCGGATAAAGGCCATTTGAGTAACCCACACCAGAAGAATTTGCTAAGTCGAATGGGATATGTGCCCAAGGCCCATAGCTACCTGGATTGTAATATTCTCTGACCATGACGTAAGAGCAATCGTAGTAGGTGTTTGTTGGAGTAGCACCAGGATTTGTCTGTGACCAGTGTAGGCCATGCCAACTAGAGAAACGTGCAATTGGTGAAAGAGGATTTACTTCCAATGCAGGGGAGATCATACTGTAAGAGAAACCTGAACCTTGGTCATCATTTCTGTAATCATTGTCATTATCAAACATGTTTGTACCCCAGCATTCATTGCCAGTGTTACAATTTTCATTAATTACAGAGGAGTCCAGTAAATTGCCGTGCTGCCATCCGGTTTGGTCATGAACAGGTGCACTTGCGTCGAAGAAACCGGAAGGAGTCCTTTCGAAGTCGGTTGAATAGCCACCACTTACCAAACTAACAGTATCTTCGTGATATGTGAAATCTGCTAATGTTGAGTATTCTGTTTGCTGATTATTGTAAACTGGATCCCAGACATATTGAGCCGTTTCAGAGTTGATTGTNGAATATGTTTCATGGGTNGCCATACTGGTTGAAACCTTTACTGAAGCGCTGGTAACCGTGTCACCAGAAGGCAANGTGACAGTTCCATCATCAGAATTTGTATATTCAGGTCCTTCTCTAACTTCGATTTCGATTTCGGCTCCGCCATCACTGAAAGTAGTCACTGANGCTGCCGCTGCTAACGGAGAAACTAGCATCAAGCATGTGAATACCAAAGCGGTAATTGCATTCTTATTATCATTCATAGGTGGCACCCTCTCTCTCCCTCCACACAAGTCAGGCATAAAATATCGACGGGGAGTTGTCATCACGGGTTCCCCCCGNAGGGGGGGACCCGATAAAGGTCACAATTGCACNACTTTTAGTTTNGAAAAGCAATCCTCAGCGATAGACTGCAAGCCACCCACTCTGTCTTCAGAACTTTCCAACCACTCCTTATTTGCTACCGTCGTGGGTTTACTTGGNCCCAATGCATCACAAATTTCTGGACCTTCGCTAATTTNAAGGGTCCCAAGTCGCCTTGCCATAGTCATAATTGTGACCTTATCGAAAGCTAAGAGTGGTCGTANAGGAAGTAATGGAGTAGCAATCTCGACCCCACCGAGATTGCCGAGAGTTTGACTGGAAACTTGACCCAAGTTTTCTCCAGTCAAAACATGGGTNGCATCTACCTCATTGCCNCTTAGTGTTGCAATTGTATTGAAAAGTCTCTTCATATGAATAAAATATTCACTATGATTCCATTTCTTGGTAAAAAGGGCTAATTTTTCAGCAACTGGAACTACTACCAATTCTCTTGACATATTAGCTCTAGCAGCATCACCTACTGGACCTTCTGATTCTAACAAATGCCGAAGTAATGCAATCGTCTTTTGTTCNGCAGCAGGACCAGTTATCGGCTCCTGNGATGCNTGAAGNGGATACACTTTCCAGCCTTTTACTAGCATCCTCGCTACAGCAACTGGAGAATCAATTCCCCCACTAACTAAAGCGATACAAATTCCGGACACAATTGGATGGGAGAACCTACACACCTTCAAATCTTACACCGACCGGGACATTAGCAAATGGATTGAAGGAGGAGATACCAACCCCCTCAGTACAATGGAACCGTTTAGTACCGAACCTGTGACACTTATCGAAGAAGTGTTTCCGCAAGATACAAATTCATACAATACCCTCTTCGGNGGTCGGCTTTTATCATTGATGGACAAAGCTGCTGGAATTGTTTGTGCGAAGTTTGCGCATCGTGAATTTGTAACAATTTCAATCGATACGCTAGAGTTCAAAGCACCTGCTCGTCAAGGNGATTTAATCGAAGTAACNGCAAAGGTNGTCTTNACTTCAAATCGAACTGCTTGTACAAAGGTCACTGCTTGGGCTATGAATAAAGCGGATTGGACNAANACNGAGATCTGTGAAGGGTATTTCTTCATGGTAGCAATCGATTCNATGATGAGGCCNATTCCAATACCTCAATACACACCAANTTCTGATGAAGATAAAGAAGAATGGGAAAGAGCGAAATCGATTCGCGCNCATATGCTATCTCAAAGAAATCGATNAACTCATTCATCCAATCTAGGCAAGGATGCAATGTCTCCGGGCTTCTTCTTTGCTTCAGTGCTAACTAAGTCACCAAAACTCGCAGGGATAATTGGTTTNGNCGATATATGAGACATCATCTCTAAGACTTCTTCATCACTTACTTCNCCACCATTGCTNTTGGCAAGGTCTTGAATTGAATTCACTAATTGTGACTGNCGAGAATGCTCNGCTTGNATCCGTAATGANTCCGCGGTNCTGGGCTTACGCCTGAACAATCTTTTTGCGATTTTATTGGCCCTACCAATCGATGGTTTCACTAATTCTGCAATAACAGAAGAACCGCGTAATTTTCCATTCCGATTATTTCGGGTAGTAATTCTGCGCCGACTGGGCTTTGAAGACAACTTACTCATCTTTGGATAGCGGTCTTTAGGAGTTAGAACCTCATCATCAACTATAGTTGCATCCAGAGGGACATCTCTACGGGCAGATGCTACTAAGGAAGGAGTTTCAACCTCTTCGAGTGGTTGGGGAAGTGGAGAGTCAGGAGAAGAGAACATCTCAGGATTTACACCAGGGACGTGAGCACCATTTGCTCCNACAAATGAAGGTAAGAACTCGGTCGGAATAGGAGTTGGTTGTGGATTTGCAGTTTGTTGATTGTACGAGGTTACACCTTGCTGCTGTATCATTTCGTACGAAGGAGTTGGGCTTGCGTTAGACCGGTGCACACCCTGATATGGCTGTTGNCGAGGAGGCTCCTGCCAGCCATTTTGGGCAACATTATGTCTTTGAGTGAAAAGGTTTGATTGGGCTCTTGAGATAAGGCTAGGTGAGATCTCTGGCTGAATGTCTTCTACTTCATCATCCCAAATTGGCAAATCTAAATCCTCGATTACAATCGCAGGACTCACGGCTTCAGCACTTGGATTATTCATTTGTTCAGGAGTTTGGTCCATCGCATCGAGGAAATGACTGAGAACTGGAGAAGGAAATAACTCGACGGGTTCTGGAATTAACTCAGCCTCATCAAATTCTCTTGAACGTGGATATTCTGAATCGCTAACCATTGCATCAACATTCGCTTTAGCATCTTCCAAACTCATTCCATTGTTTATTTTTTGAATAAGAGAACAGAGTCGCATCATCGTAATGTCTGACCCGAATACGGTATGACAATCATTAGCATTTGTATCAATTGTCAAAGTCGGCCTTCTTGTGATGAAGTGAGCGGATGAAAGAACAATTCCAGCTGCACCAAGAACCGCTTGCAAGCGCCCAGTAACGCCTCTCCAAGCGACCCACATCATAATCGCACCAATGACTCCAAGCCAGCCTGGAACGAGAGTTGTATGATGGTGATGCACTCTTTTTATCGCATCTAAACGGATATCTAAGGCATGGCCTGAACGTGATTCAAAAGAGACTTGTGATTCGTTCAAGGTCGCCCTGACCTTGCCACGAACTCCTCCCAGTGAAAGGGAACGAAATTTTATCTCCGACCCCTTGACACTGAGCCCCTCTGGCCTCGTGTCCATATACATCCCGAACCTTGAACTTCAACCCGAGGTTATCAACCCACCGTTTGGCCCCCCCTTAGGGGGGCCGTTATTGGCAGTTGTTCAATTAAGCCGGGTTAGTTTAGCGCTACCCATAATTCTGGGCTTAGAATCTAATTGAGCAATGATTACTGTAGGAGGGTTTTCTTTGCGAATGAATAGAGGCGATTCCCAAGTTACTTCAAGTCCGGAGTCCATCGATTCAATCCTTCCTACGACGAATTGTAAATCGACACTGGCGTGAATAACATCACCAACTGCCAGATTCCTTTTTTGGAATGGAGAAACCGATAATTCCAGTGAACTCTTTTCATGTTTGTCTAAAGACAAGGGTATTGAGATGCCCTTGTTTTTGTCTTCTACTGCTGGATGAATGATTAGAGAGCCCCCGGTCAAGTGGTCTTCTTTCGTATTCCTTAATGCAATTCCAACTCTGTCGCCAGCAACTGCCTCTGACACATCGTCATCCATTACTTGCAAACTCTTCACAGTTCCAGGACCTTCTGCAGGCAAAAGATGTAATTCATCATGAACCGAAACTGAACCTGATTGAACATAACCTATCGCTACAAGACCGATTCCTTTTACGTTGAAATGTTGATCGATTGGAACTACCAATGGTTCTTTTTTGGCCGATTCCAAATCACCTGAAATTTCATCCATCAACCCNTATAGCGCATGACGAATCTCAATACCGTCATTGCCACACTGCGTCCAAGATTTCAAACCGGCTTGGGCTAAGAAACCCTTTACTTGGTCTTCATCAATCCATTCTCCTTCTGGAGGATTTATCACCATAATTCCTTTTTCCACACCAGCGGATGCAAAACCAACCAGAACCTCTCCGAATGCCGCATTNATCTCTGTCACTTCAATCAGTCCAACTCTAGCTGCACATAGTGCATTGAAAAATGGACGAATTCTTTCCGGCATTTTAGCAGGTCTGATGATAGAAAGGATNCGAGGACCATCNGCTCCGGATTCCTTGTGAACATAGGTGTGTACATCGCGTTGGTCAGTGGCTTTGGCGATTGATTTTGCTAAATCATCGCTACCTACCATTGCGATATTGAGTACGGTCATGGCCTTGCGAGTTGCGCCCTGTTCTTGAGTATACTGCAATCAAGAAGTGTTAGAGATTATTCTGAACTCTGATAGACGATTTTCATATTCCTCAACAGTCAAATCTCTGAGTCTTTCAGTTCCGAAATTCTCGATTGTAAAGGATGCTGTGACTGTTGCATGAACCAATGACTCAGCCAATTCTTCACGTGAAACTTCCCCAGAGCCTTGCGCCAAAATCTGTGATAATGCCCCTGCGAATGAGTCGCCACAACCTGTGGGGTCTGTTAGATTAGAAGTTGGAAAAGCTGGCATTGAAATTAGTCCATCTGGGTGCAATGCTAGAACGCCGTGCTCCCCTCGTTTGACAACTAGCATNCCGCCATTTTTCAATTTNAGAACGGCNTTTGCCGCAGTTACTAAATTGTCATCAGAAGCAAGCATTCTAACTTCAGCATCATTGAGCACAACTAAGTCAACGTTTTTGATAACATCGAGCAACTCATCAAGCGCAATGTCAATCCATAAATTCATTGAATCCAATATTGAAATTCTTTGGGCTTTTGCTTGCGATAATACTGATGATTGTAAAGCCGGGTGTAAATTTGCACACATCAAAACCTTCGGTGATGTGTGGGTAAGAGGAACCTTTGGCTGGAANTTTTCGAATACATTAAGATGAGTTTCATGNGTTACTGCCTCTGACATATCACCATGGTAAGACCCCTTCCAACGAAATGTTTNACCGNNTGTTGACTCAATTCCATCTACATTTAATCCTGCAGAATGATACCATCCCAAATGCTCAGATTTGAAATCTTCACCAATCACACCAACTAATCCGACGCCTTTGCCTTCTAGCCTTCTATTNTGAAAAGCGGCGGAAAATCCACCGTATGAAGCTGAACCTCCAAGTTCATCTTCCCTTGCTCCGAAAGGAGTTTCTAATGAGTCGTAGGCTAGACTGCCAACGATTAGTACATCCATGTTATCATCCCAAAAGATGGTCATGTTCATCGATATACGCAATTGTAATATCGCCNGCCAAGAAATCTTCTTCATCCATTATTCTACGGTGTAATGGAATAAGGTGATCGACCCCTGTGATTATCGTTTCATCAAGAGCCGTTCGCATTCTTTTAATCGCCGATTCACGGTCGGGACCCCAAGCGAGTAATTTTGCTAACAAACTGTCGAAACATCCTGGCATTTCGTAACCAGGGTGGGCATGTGTATCGCAACGAATTCCGAATCCTGACGGGAAATGACATTCCCAAAGGCGTCCAGGTGAAGGAATGAAATTAGTTGTGTCTTCAGCATTTAGACGACATTGTATTGCATGCCCCCTGATAACTACATCATCTTGTGTGATGGGCAGGTCTTCTCCTTGTGCAACTCTAATTCCCAACTCAACTAAGTTATATCCTGTGATTAATTCTGTAACCGTATGTTCAACTTGGACTCTGGGATTAACCTCTAGGAAGTAAAAGTCACCATTACTATCTCTCAAGAATTCAAATGTTGCAAGACCTTTGTATCCAACAGATTCTGCCCCTGCGCAGACTAGTGCACCGATCTCAGCACGTTTTTCATCACTGAGCCATGGCCCTTCCTCAACCAATTTTTGATGCCTTCTTTGAATAGAACAAAACCTCTCACCGAAGTGTATGGCTTTCTTTCCATCACCTAGAACTTGGAATTCCACGTGCTGTGCCCCTTCGATGTATTTCTCCACGAACACTCTGCTATCGCCAAATGCAGACTTTGCACGACTCTGACATAATTTGAGAGCNCCCTCGAATTCATCGGCTTTGTTGACTATCTGCATACCGATACCTCCGCCACCTGCAGCGGCTTTGATAATTACAGGATAACCAATTTCATCGGCNAGTGAACTCGCAACNTCNGCAGATGATATTGGCTCACTACTTCCTTTGGCAGTGGGTAAACCTGCGGCTTCCATTGCCGCTCTTGCCTCGATTTTATCGCCCAGTAACGTGATCACATCTGACGCAGGCCCGATAAATGTAATTCCTTCTTCTTCCAATCTCTTAACGAAATGTGCATTCTCTGCAAGGAATCCATATCCTGGATGAACTGCATCACAATTCAAATCTTTAGCAGCTTTTACTACCGCTTCGATGTCAAGATATGAATCTAAAGGGTTGGAGCGCATTATTGGATAAGCAACATCTGCGAACCTTACAGGTAGCGATAATCGGTCTTCCCTTCCGTGAATAATAGCCGCTTCAATACCCATGTCACGAAGGGTTCTAAGAATCCTCAATGCGATTTCACCGCGGTTCGCAATTAGCACACGCTTGAATGCCATGACTGATGCGAATCGCATCTATTCTATGATGAAAGCGGTTGAAATAGAGTCTAAATGACCCTTTGTTAGCCCCGAATAACGGAAGCAAAGTACCTAATTATGTAACTAAGA
>PAEE01000068.1 GCA_002701145.1 Methanobacteriota archaeon | reverse complement strand
ATAGTTTACGAGTAAATGACATTCCAATAATTACTGTAACTAGAATTAGTAGACTTGTTAGACAGAATGCCCACCATCCTTCACCAAATAACCATCTGGATGCAAATACTTCCATCATAAGGAATGGAATAGTAGTGAGCATGAAAAGCATATTCTCAGATACAGGTGCCTTATTCGCTCTCATCTTAATTGCAGTCCAACCTCCATGGTTTTTCTGCCACGGTTTGAAATGGATTTTAGGATCTTGTTCAGCAGACCTCTCCAGTGTGCGATGTAGTTGAGTAATTCTAGCGAGTTGAGAATTTGCTATGTCTAAATTATCTTCAAACAGAGAACTTAGACGGTCCCTTGCTTCTGCATACATCCCTAAATCAGACAGTATTGTTGCTTGTTCTACAATCGGTACTGATTCGAGAGGAGCGGCTTCTCTACAGCGCTGCCACCAATGAAGAGCATCTTCGTGTAATCCTAACTGGTCTACCATGATTCGACCACCCTTAATCCAAGCATCGACCCTTGAGGGGTCAAGTTCAATCACTTTATTGCAAGCAACTACTGCTTTAGAAGCCTGGTCAATATCTGGATATTTACCATCAGGGGATAATAGTTCGACGATCATCCACCAAGCATTCGAATGTTCAGGGTCGGCTTTTACTGCTAATCTAGCATGTTCTAAAGCATCATCAAGTTCGCCATTCTCTTCTGCTTCAATAGCATCAAGATAATGACTTTCACCGCTCATTCGCGATTCCTCCGCTCACCACGACCATATTTTGCAGATTGTAGGGGTGGAGGGTCCTTCAGTTTCCTGTGGTGCCCTTTGTTTCTTGGCCCACCTACTCTTTTCGAGCGTCCACAACTGAAACACTCGTTTCTCTTAGCAAAATTTGATTTTCCACATTGAGGACATTCCCAATCGCCAGCTCTTGGCTGAGGTGCTTCTCTTCTATCGCCAGGTCTGCGGTCATTACCTTCCCACTTTCTTGAATCTGGATTTCTTCTTCTGTCATCACGACCACCCCTGTCGTCACGACCTCTGCGGTCGTCACGGCCACGCCTGTCATCACGACCTCTGCGGTCATTGCCGCCTCTGCGGTCATTGCGATGACTTGAGCCTCCTCCTCTTTTTGGCTCACCACAGCGGTTACATTCAGTTCTGAATGCGAAGTTGGAATTATTACACTTCGGACAATCCCAATCATTGTTTGAAAAATTGCTACGATTGTCTCTTCTGTCATCACGGCCTCTACGGTCATCACGTCCACGCCTGTCATCACGACCTCTGCGGTCGTCACGTCCACGCCTGTCATCACGTCCACGACTATCATCGCGTCCTCTTCGATTGTCATTTGATTGCCGATTATCCCTTGGCCTTTTGGTTCGAATAGTAATTTCTAGACCTACCATTTGACTAGCATTTGAGTTTCTGTCAAGATGGGCAACATGAACTAGTGAATCGTTTAGATTACCAATTACCCCGTCTACCTTACCGATGTATGTTTCACCAGAATCAATCATTACTGAACCAAGAGCAGGGCACGCTCCCGAGTAACTAACGAGCAAACCACCTTCGTGGCTGACTCTCTCTACCCTACCTTTGAACATAACCCCGCCTCGGAGTACTCCTTTTCAGTGTGACGGTCAATCTCTACGGAGTAGAATTGCCGCTCCTAGCATGGAAAACATAGTTGCAAACATTCCAATTGAGGGTAGTCCGCTTTCTTCAGCCGAGCTATCAGTGTCTCCTGGTTCAACAACATTTCCGGCATAAGGATCTGCTACACTAACTTCGATAATTGAGATTTCACCAACAGAATCAGTTGCACTGAGGGTTACATCATATTGAGTCAATCCATCAGCTACACATTTTGCGATTGAAAGGCTAACATCCCAATTTGGTCTCTCTCCAGTGAAACTTGTAGTGGTTTCTCCACACATTGTAGCAGATAGTTGTACATCACCGCCATCTGGGTCATAGACTTCACCAGATAGTGTGAATGAGAACTGGTCTGAAGCCCAAGTTGCTTGTGAACCATCAATCTGGTCTGTTTCGACTGTGATTACAGGTGGAGTGTTGGTCTTTTCAAGCGACAGGTCAATCATTACATCCCAATCTAACATTCCACTAGATGTTGCAGTAACATGAATCATGAACGCACCAGGGGATATTCCTGAAAGTTGTACAGCATCAGTGGATGATGTAGAACCTAGATTTGTTTGTGTTACCGGACCATCTCCTCCATCTTGTGATGCTGCAAGGCTAACTGCAAGGTTTTGAACCAATAATGATGGAGTAGATTCGATGTTTACCGAGTCACTGTAACTTGCAAGTTGGTCAGGAGCAGAGAAACTTGCCGGCTGTCCAAATCTCCATGATTTTGTAGCATTATTTCTCTCGCCATACGGGTCTACAATTGCGCAATCAGCGGTTCCTGAATCTGAAACACCAGAAATTACCAGAAGTTCCCCTGCTGAATTCATTCTACTCGACCAACCGTCTTCAGCGAATGTACAATCTAATCCCCATGCATGGTTGTCACTAGCCCAATCTGNCATTGTTTCACTACTGATTGCAACTACTTCACTGCCGTCTTTGGTGATTGGAATTATTGTATTGTCCTCAGGTGGATTGACCCANACTGGCACGTCGTTTTCTTCAAGTGCAGTTGTGGTCATGTCGAAAAACACATTTCGAATCATAGGCCAATCTGCTTTGTCATATCCAATACTTAGGATGACTTTGACACTACCATCTGGTAGNGGNACTTCGGTTACTGAACCAGCNTCNAGGTTTNNNACNCCATTATCTTCGATAGTCCAGTTTGNCATTCGCATACCATCNACAAACGGGAAAGTAAANTCCATAGTTGCACTTGTGACATTTGTTGCATTCATTGCAACTGTGAAATCACTAGCNCCAGAGTTAGGCAATTTGTTGAATCGNGAATTNTNNGTTTCTCCNTCNTTTACNAACATNGAGATTTCGAGGTTCTCAGTTGCAGAAGTTGGTACTTCTTGGCAATCACTACTTGCCAATGCATACCTACCTGCACAAGACCTCTCTTCAGGGTTACCTGCTGGAATCAGATCTACTTCCTCTAATCCGATGCCCTCTTCTACGAATTCAACATCATTCCAGTCAACTCCGCCACGGTGAGGCATGCCTTCTCTAATTCCGATTCGAGTGTACATGTCTGCAATGCACTTTGCTCCAATCTCTCTGACTGCATCTCTTTCATCGGTAGAAATCCAGTCGTTATCCCCTCCAGGGAATCCTTCGAAAAGACCGTCTAGGTTGTCACGTACAACCGCAGCACGGCTTTCGTTAACCCATGAGTTTGCGAAAAGGTCTGAGCTTGCCCAGTCATCTAGGATTTGGAATTCAAATACAGCATTATTGTATTCGAATAGGTCTTCAAAAGTATAGCCTGAACAATCTACATCATCCATTCCGCCGCCTGAATCCTGTGCAGTTGTGGCGGTGGTTAGAGACATTGTTGCCATTAAGGCGGCTAGCAGAAGTGCAGAAAATCTTCCCTTCATACCCTGCCCTACGGGCAGAATGCACTTAGAGTGTTGCTTCAATTGTCAAGGGCGCATACGTTCTATCCTGCGAATAAACAAATGCAGGGGTATTACACTCCACAATATTGCTGCAATACTAGTCGATAATGGAGAAACACCCCGNTCTATGTCGCTGAGTGGCAATTCCAAAAGGTGATGATATACGCCATTTGGAGAGAATAAATCCATTATTGCTTCGATTCTAAGATACTCTGAGGAATTCAAATTCTCAACTCCCACTCCTGAAAGTCCCGCAACAACTGTTGTTAGAATCAACCACAACAATGTGAATAACATCCATACTCCCAAACCGACAGCAATCGATGAACCCATGTCTTTAGCCCATGATGACGCTAATAGTTGAATTGAGGTATACCAAAGTAACAGCAATCCTGTAGCGAGAGTGTAAATGAATAATTCTTCCAAACTTGGTAAATCATCCATCCTGTGCCAAATTATTAGCAAACTAACCAAATTCAATACTAACACTGGTAAGAATATCGCCAACCAATGCCCAATCAATAGTGAGCGAGCATATACTGCCCGCTTAATTGGCTGAGATAATTTCACCTCTAATACTCCAGAAAGGCGGTCTCGACTTATTCCATCAAATGAAATCAGTACCGCTCCCATNGTTGCTGAAAATATGATGAATGCAGTTGAAGCAAACATCACATCGTATGCTGAATCAATAACCAATTCCGCAGGAAGGTTTGCTTTAGGGTCGGATAAACCCCAACTTGAAAACAATATGAACATGGCCAAAAGTGGCCAAATCACTAACATTCTACCTGCAGAAAGGCGTTGTTTCATGATATGCAAACCTAGTGTGAATGCACTCATTCCTCTTCACCTCCAAGATTTTTGAATGGTAGTAAATCATCGTTTGATAATTCAAGACTAACTTCTTCTGGACTGATTCCAGTTACGGAGCAGATCATCTCTACAATGTCTGATTCTTTGTCCAAACCTAGGTCCTTTCTGACATTAGGAAGAGTGCCTTCAATCAGTAATTGTCCATGGTGCAAAAGAGCAACTCGGTCAACTAATTTTTCTAAATCTGAAACTTGATGCGATGAAATTACTACAGCAACTCCCTTTTTTGCTAAATCTTTGAGTAGATTACAGAAAGCTCTCTGTGCTAAAGGGTCCAAGCCGTTCAAGGGCTCATCCATAACCAATACCTTTGGGCTTCCAATCAAGGCACATGCCAGTGAAAGTCTTTGACGCATACCTTGAGACAAGTCATCAAGGAAATGTTCTGATTTGGAGGAGAGTCCGACGGTTTTGATTATGCTATCTAAATCGATTTCATCCTCCCGCATTAGTGCGATAGTATGCAATGCNGANTTTACNCTTACACGNCCTTCCCATCTGACCTGTTCTGGCATGTATCCTATGCCGTNTCTTCTCGAATTACTTGANTTGTCGAAACCTTCGCATTCATACAGGCCACATATTGCCCTCATGAGAGTAGTTTTCCCTGCCCCATTTGGGCCGATTAAACCTAGAATTGAACCTCTTCTAATTTCTAGNTTGATGGAATGAATTCCGGGGCCGTCTTTTTTTGCCCATGGTTTCCATGATGAGAAGTCTCTAACCTTGTGTCGCCACGACACATCGTCCAGAGTTAGACAAGTCTCCATTATGTCCGAAGCCAGCGTACACCCATTACAATGTGCCGCTCATACTCTATATCGAGGGTTGGACTTATCCTTCCAACTGTTCAGGCCATGATGTGTTAGGGGGGGTTCTCGCATCTGTTGTCCTTNTTGCGGCATTGTTTGGAATTCTCAAGTGGCGTAGTGAAGAGTTTGATAGAACAACTATGATTTCTCTTTCAGTAGGAGTTTTACTCCTTTGGATCATTCCTTGGGGTATTTTCATAATTATACCAATTGCACTGGGAATATCACTCTCTAGTCCAGCGGGTAGAGAAGAATGGGCCAAGTTTAGGAATCGCCGTATAGCTGCTAGTTTAATCATGCTAATTATTCTGAATTCTTTTGCTTTTTATCCCGTATCCACTCCAGTTGGTGCAGAAGAATGGGGGAATCCGATTTCTACTGAAAACCCACATGCATCTTCTTGGCCTGCTAGTGAACAGTATACTTGGTTACATGATGGTGCAGTTATTGGTGTTGTAAATGTTAGGACGGNACATACATTTTGCTCCTTTTCTCAAGATTCCTCNAGCATTNCCCTNGGTGTCATGCTTGGAATGCACGACACAAGGATGCGCCAATCCATCGAGGTAATGAATTCACTAATTCCTGGGTTCAGTATTGATCCAGATTCATTCTGGTTAGAACAATTAGAAACTGAAGGAAGCCACGAATACGGCGATGATAATTACTTCATCGCGAGATTCAATGTGAAACGCGATGACTTTGACAATACTCTGGCAACGGTCATTATTGTTGGATTCCCAAATGCTGGTGGCGAATTGTCTCTGTTATCTATTACCAGACCCGTCATATCATCACAAGAGGATGTGTTCGAAGAAAAAATAGTTATTCAGTATGTCGAATCTCAATGATTTTTACTTAATAGGTAGATCTGGAGCCTTGTTTTAGGGCGGCCTAAATAGGTTAAGTCCTATGATGAAATACGGTTTTCTTTGAAAATCCAAAACCTGTCTGAAAGAAGTTCCTAATCTTGGGGTGGTCGGCTAATATGCCACTCGGCCGGCCATCCCTCTTAGATGCGCAATGCAAAGACGATTTCGTTATTAATTACCTCAAAAATCGTCTGAATATATACATATGATTGATAATGTGAAGTCATTCGGAACGGCATGGACGACAGACTTCAAACCGTTGAAGATGTAGTCCAGAAATACTGTGTTTCGAACAATAGATTCAAGAGTTTGATATACCAATTATTAGGAGTTATGTTCACCATATTTGCAATGATTGGAATCTTTGTTCCTGGCTGGCCGACCGTTTCTTGGGCTGTACCTGCGGCGTTTATGTTTTCTTTATCTAACGAGAGACTGTTTAGATGGACTCTTACAAACAAATTCTTTGGAGCCCAAATTTTCGATTATTATGCCACGGGAAAATCTCTGCCCAAGCATGTAAAATACATCATAATGGCAATGGTTGGTATTATGACTTCAATTTCAGCTTACTTGGTGTGGTATGTCTCAACTAAAGGTGATGGTAAATTGTTTGACCTAGATTCTTGGAACGGCGCTGATCAATACGCTATGGGTTCGATAACAATAATTGTAGTCGGTTTTTTAGGCATGATGTATGTTAGATATTTTGTCACCACACGTTCCATCTGAACAAACTTTAGGGCGACCAAACTTTATACTTGTTTGAAAGCGGAAACACCATGCAAAATTGGTTAAAGCGGGTTTTAGCCGGTGCTTTTATTGCATCAGTATTAGTTGCAGGTGGCTGGTATTACCTCATTTCTTCTTATTCTGCGGATCTAACTACAGAGAATGAAATTTTGGTAGAAGATTCAGTTACAAATGTGTCCAACCAATCTGATGACGAGTTATTTTCTCTTTCCTTTTCCTATGGAGAAGACAACCTTGAATGGTCTAAGTTAGTAATGTCAATTAGTCATGGTAATTCTCAGTATGATTGTACTAAGAGTGGACTTACATTGAGTAATCCACACGATGGACTTGTACAAACAAAGCTCAACTCAGACGGTAATAGTTTTACAGTTGAGGTCAATTCAGATTCAGATGATTTTATTTCTCTAAGTTTCTCTGATATGCAACAAACAAATGACAGTGATTACAGTATCAGATTTTCATCGACAGATATATTCCTGGGAGAAAATGTGTCCGGCTTTACNACATCTGAAGAATTTCAAAANGTGAACACAGTTCCTNCNGAAGAGCCAACTGAGTCTTCAGATTCTAGATTAGAATGGTATGATTACGACATGGCGGTTCACAGAGTAATTCCTAAAGATATTNCCTACATCGTTAACGATAGCAACACATTNTACAAACTTCAATTTTTGAGTTACTATAACTCTGAAGATGATCCAAGGTACGTNTCATTNATTATTTCCTCCTTAGACGGGGCAGAAATTCCTGCTTTGGGCAATGATGAATTGACCAAAGAAGCACCTTGTATTATCTCATCTGATAATGAGACTGTTTGGAAATTTGATGAGAATATTTTTGTTTCTGAGAATGGTTTTGATATTTGTCAATCGCCTTGCACCTTGGAAGTTGAAGTACGATATCTGAACCAAGTTGTGAAAGGAATTANTGAAGTAAANGTCGAATAATATTGNTNATCTGTATNTTTTAGGGCGTCCTAAACTTTATGTGCATTCCACTTTTCGGGTGACCTAAACCGGNNGTGNTATGATGCAAGTAAAATTGAAATCTCTTTTGATGATGATNTTANTGTGTAGTGCTGCTTTGGCAGGATGTTTAGGNAGCGAAGATGNAGAAGAAGATGGTACAGAAACAGGTGCAATAAAGTCTACAATCAATATTGCATATTACCTAGCTGACGATTCTACAGTAGATGCAAATGCACAAGGTATGGCTGATAGNTTAGCAGCAGACTTAGGTGTAAATGTCAATTTGTACGATGTATCTTCTGAAGGAATGATAATTCAGGCCCTAAGGTTTGGAAATGCGGATATTGGATTTATGGAGGGCGGACCTGCTTGGATCGGTTGGAAACAATACGGACTTTCTGTCATGGCTGTAG
Source organism: Methanobacteriota archaeon (assembly GCA_002701145.1). Lineage (GTDB taxonomy): Archaea > Thermoplasmatota > Poseidoniia > Poseidoniales > Poseidoniaceae > MGIIa-K1. Next base: position 11,363 of record PAEE01000068.1, on the reverse strand, counting down.
AAACTACAACTGCGGAAGGAGATACTCACTACAATGCATCAGCATGGGTCTTGAATGGTTCAGATATTGCTGAAGCACACCTTGATGGTGATGATTCTACTGACCCCTTCGCACTTCTTGAAGGTAAAACATCATGTCACACAGGTTGGCTAAAATCTGCAGGAATGCTGATGCCTATGGGTTATCTAATCAAGAATGGCTACGTAACTCCAGTTGGCGATGCTAATGATATTAATTCTCTAAGAACAACTGTTGACACACACTTTGATGGTTCAAACGGAAATGGCAATGCTGCATCTATCCCAGATTCAGGTGCGCTTTACTCNGGATATGGGGGAGCTNTTGAATGTCTGAGTTCAGGATATGGAGACGTAGCATTCGCTAAGGGTGATGATTTCAGCACTCCTGAGAAATATTGTGGTTCTGAGAATTCATCTGACAATGAAGATTGGTGCCTTGAAATGGAAGAATACATTCAACTTCCATCCTTCGGACAATCACCAAGTCATCCTGTAATGTATAACCCTGAACTACTTGATGTACACACCAGAAATGCAATCCTAAATGCAATGCTAAGTTGGAGCGATGAAATGTGGATTATAGATTATCCAATGGATGGTCAGAATTACACAGGCTGCTACAATGTAGTAACACACCAAGTTGCAGACATCCCAATGAACCAGTGCGGTGGAGAAATCATTTCCACTGTTACATCCAAGGGATACAAACTAGTTGCAGGAAACAGTCAGAACCATTTGGGTAGCTATTCAGATCTTCTTGGCTCAATCCCAGGTCTGTCTGAATACTATCATTCTTCAGACAAATATGGAATCACTGACGCTGAAGAATCTCAGCAGAACTGAACGCCTGCTCTAAATAGAATAATCCAGCGCGATAACTAGGACTGATGACTTATGAGCGGGGATGAATCTTCAAAAAGTGAAGATTACCCTGATAACTCTAAGTCAGAAGCCCTGGTTTTAAGGAATTTATCTGTTGGTTACAATGAACCTCTGGTCAGCCAGATAAACAGTGAAATTCTCCCTGGCGAATCTATAGCAATATTAGGTCCATCTGGAATTGGAAAAACAACATTGTTGAGGACAATTGCAGGCTTAATTCGACCTCTATCTGGTGAAGTTTCACATAATTATCCTGAAAGAGGAGGAGTTGGATACATTCCTCAACGCCTAGGATTAGTCCGTCATTCTACTGTTAGAAGCAATATTTCAATCGGTGCTAGAACTAGGAGGTCAAAATGGCTACCTTTCTTTTTCCCGCTTAGCAAGGAATTGAAAACTGATGTTGAATCTGCAATGAAGTCTCTCAACATTGAGGAATTAGCAGATATACCAGTTCGCATTCTTTCGGGCGGTCAGCAACGTAGAGTCGCAATTGCTAGGACTCTAATTCAAAAACCGAGATTAATTCTGGCGGATGAGTTCTTGGGAGAGTTAGATTCAGAAAATGTTGACTCTATAATTTCGGCTACAAAGAAATTGGTTGATGACATCGGGGCTACGCTAATCATGGTGGAGCACCATGAAGAAAGAGCGATAGATCTCGCTGATAGAATTTGGAGAATAAGTGGTAATTTACTGATTGAGGATGGTGATTCAAATCAATAAGAAATTACTTCTTGTATGTTTTACTCTCCTTCTATTAGCATGGCTATCATTAGACGACTTAGTTGAAGATTGGAGCCAAGTCGAAAGCGCTCCTGAAAAATTAGAGATTTTCTTTACCGAGGACCTATGGCCACCCGATTGGTCAGTTTTAGAAGCTGAAGTCTGGGCTGATGGTTCTCTGCATAAGCCCAATGGTGATATTTGCACTGAAAGCGTGGAATTGTTTTGTTCAAAGGCATGGACTGGGATGGTAGTTACTATCAAAATGGCATTTATCTCAACTTTAATCGGGTTCATTTTTGCGGTACCATTAGCCTCACTGGCAGCCGGAAATTTAACACCTTTACCAATAGCCATACCAGCCAGAGTATTATTGGCAGGTCTCAGAAGTTTACCAAGTATAATTTGGGCATTATTATTTGCCATCGCACTTGGATTTGGTCCTCTGCCTGGTATTTTGGCAATGACCTTGTACACGATAGGTTATCTTGGAAAATTGCAGTATGAGGCGATGGAAGGAATTTCTAACGCACCATTAGAATCGGCTATGGCTATGGGCTTAACTCACTCTGAAAGGCTAATGCATGTCGTTATACCCGAGTCAAGCAACGAATTGCTAAGCCAATTACTTTTCATGTTTGAATACAATGTTCGTCACGGCACAGTGTTAGGATTAGTTGGCGCAGGAGGAATTGGCATGTACATTGATAATTACATAAATCCTCCATTCGCATATGATAGAGCGTTTGCTTTGCTAATCGTTGTTTTCATCGTAGTAGTTGTAATCGATATGATCTCGATGTTTATTCGTTCATTCGTCACAGAAGAAGGTGATGTAAGGCGTCCTAAGTGGTGGACAGTGTTACTTCCTGCTGGTGTTGCCGCCGATTACTACAACAAATTCTCAAACAGGAAAAATTCAGATTCGTCTTTGGGCGAATCTGAGTAAGCGAGTTAGCTTATTTCCGGAGTTTAGCAACACAAACGTATGCTAAGTCTCTGATGGGTAGAGGTATAGTCCATGCGAATGGGTAAAGCCATCTCCAATTCCAACGCATATACAGCAAGCATCGTATAGCGGCGGAAGAGCGAGTATATGGCTTGTTTTTCCTTATTAGAACTAATGAATCGACANAGATATTATGAGATTTGAGTAAACTGATTCCTTCCTCAGAATCTTGTTCAATAATTTGTAAACTTCTAGNTNTACGCTTATTGATAAATTTGCCAGTTTTNGTGCAAAGGGCACAAAGGCCATCTATGAGNAATATGTCTTCACTCATACTTANTCAGCAGCAATATGGACGTTGCCNTCTTCNTAGTAAATTTGTATACGATTTGGCAATTTTTTAGTTANTGANGCNACNCCNTCGTAGATTTCATTTTCCTTNCANTTGAANGANTTAGCAGCAGATTTACTTGACCATGCAACAGTTTCAAAGTCGGATTGTCTAATCCACTCAAATAGGCGTAACTCAAAATCGGTTAGGTCTGCCATGACACTCCCAGAGTGTCGAAGCACATCAAGGCTACCATCAAGATAGTGCTACCATTCTTCTGCAGCATTCTTCTGCATCGATATAATCATCCAAGAGAGTATTGAGGGCTTTAACAAATGGAACTTCAATTCCCATGTCGATGGCTCTATCTCTAAACATTCGGGCTGCACGTACTCCTTCAGCAACCATAACCATCTCTTCAAGTGCCTGTTCTAGTGTTAGGCCACTACCCAATTTTTCACCCATTCTGCGATTACGTCCATGAGGTGAAGTTGCAGTAACATACAGGTCTCCCAATCCAGCTGGGCCGAACGCGACTTCTGCCCGGGCTCCTAATTGAGGTAATAGTAAGCAACCCTCTCTGAATCCGGCATTGAAAATCGCCGCTTTGAGGTTGTCACCTCCAAGAGTTCCATTTTGCTTTAGACCATCCACTAATCCACAAGCAAGGGCTACAACGTTCTTGAAAGCGCCCCATAATTCTGCACCGACAGGGTCAGATGCAGCATGAAGAATAAATGTTGGAGTAGTCAATGTCGATGCTAACCTTTCAGCAACGGACATATCTTCACTTGCAACCAATGCTGTAGTCATCACACCTGCAGCGGCCTCTGGAGCGATTGTTGGACCGGTTAGGACNGCCAGTGGGTTATGCATATTTTTCTCTTCTAGCATTTGGTGAATCGCTTCGCTAATCAATCTCTTACCTGGTGCCAAACCTTTGGCTAAGTCTAGTAAAACATGACCTGGACGTAGGTGTTCAATGATATCTTCTACGACATTTAGAATGACCGATGATGGCAATGCAAGTACAATAATTTCACTTCCTTCCAAAGCCTCTTCAGCATGCATTGTCGCTTCTANNCCCTCCAANGAATGATCTGGCAAGTATTTGTGATTCATACCTTCCATCGTAATCGATTCGTAAACTTCCTGCTCTACGGTCCATCCTTTGACCTTGTGTCCTTCGAGTAGCCATAAACGTGCTATTGCGCTTCCCCAATTACCCAATCCCAGTACTGCAATATGAGCCATAATCACTTGTGGCTTCTCATCTCCCTTTAGGGAGTTCCCCTGTGATACCTACAAAAATGCACATTTCTGAGACTTTGTTTATTCTCGAAATTAAATTTGTAATACATTATTGGTCCAAGAGATGCAACTCATTCAGGCAACCATTGTTTGTGTTTTGTCATGCAAAGTTTGAATTCTTCACTGGACAAATTATCTTCTAACCATTTGTGTACATTACTCCAATCTTGGGAATCAAACCAATCTCTATCGTGGTTTGCAAATTGTCTGATAAAAGGGAAAATTGCATCACTAAGGTTTCCTTTGGGGATATTTGAATCTAAATCTTGAATGAAAATACTAGCTGCATCTCTGTGTTCTATTTTGTCAACATCTTCGTATCGGTTGGGATATTTGTATCTNTCAAGATGGAACTTGAAATNATCATCNTTNCGNTNNANCCATTNNCGNTCTTCNNNNGTTAANTNCCATGATTGAACANATTCCATAATCTCGAGACTTTCTTCGATTACAGTTCCATCATCAAGTAACAATACGGGTACAGTGCCCTTTGGAGAAATCTCCATCATGTGTTCAGGTCTATCTCTAAGGATGACTTCTCTATGCTCCACTTTGAAATCGGTTCGAACGATTGCCATTCTTGCACGCATAGCGTAAGGGCATCTTCTGAATGAATACAGTATTGGCAGTGCCATACTATCAGACTCTTAATCTTCAGAACAGATCGTCATCGTCCTCTTCAACNGCGAAAAGGTCGTCGTTATCATCTTCTTTCTTANCNTCCTTCTTTGCTGCAGCCTTCTTAGCCGGGGCNTTCTTTGCTGCAGCCTTCTTAGCCGGGGCTTTCTTTGCTGCTTCCTTCTTTGCAGGTTCNGCCTTTGGCTCTTCGACCTTCTCTTCTTTCTTTGCTGGTACAGCCGGCTGTACGTTAGCAAGTGCATCTTTAGCACGTGCTGCTGCGACTTCAGCTTCTCTTGCAGCCATCTCTTCAGGAGAGATATTTGCCTGTGCAGCCAAAGCCTTTCTTCGGTCTTCTCTGGCCTTTCTCTCAAGTTGGCGGTGTCTTGCCNTTTCGATATTTTGTACCATGTACATTGCATCGTGTTCAAGTAGAGGGGAATCTGANATCAAAGTCATATCNANCCATGCACCTTCTTCGATNATNTATTCNGCCAAAGGNTCGAAATTCANGTCNGATTTTTTGATTTGNGTATAGTGCATTGCATTACCCATGCGATGTTCCACTCCAGAGAAGTGGCAATAGAATTCTTTGGTTCCAATTGTTTCTCTAACTTGGTCAAACAATTCTCCATAGTCTTCCGAAGTACGCAGGCGACCGTGGCCTCTTGCATGGATATGTGCTAAGTTTAGAACTGGGATCGTACCTTCTACGTGATTTACAACTTCAAGAACTTCTTCTATGCTTCCCCATAACTCTTGGCGACCACTAGTTTCCACTCCTATTTTTGCAGGTGTTCCATCTTTTAGCCATGGGAATACTGGATAAATGTCTTCATCATCATTCCANATGTCATGGATTCTTTGAACAATTCCCTTGAATACGCTTGCAACCTGTCCATTAGCAACTTGTCCTCGACTCACATCGCCGTAATGGCCAGTATGGAGTGTAACATGCCTAGCATTGATTGTCTTCGCCGCTTGAAGCGCCGCCTCTACTTTTGCAAGACTTCTGTTGCGTTGTAATCGGTTTCCGAGGAGTTCTGTATAGTAAGGTCCATGTATGTTCATTTCGAACCCAGTCTTGTGAGCTAAAACTCCTGCTTGCCAGTACTGTTCGAAGTGCTGCGGCGCAACCATGCGCACTGTTTGTACTTCCATAGTTTCTAAACCAAGGGAGATAATATCGTCCATTCCCTCAACGATAGTACGTCCTTTACATGATAGAGGAACTCCGGCTGGACCTAACTTTACTGGCATACATCCACTCCCGCAGAACAGGCGGAAGGGCTGTCCTATGTTAACCCCTTTCCGTAAACTGTCTTCTAAATGTTTGATTTTAGGGGGGTTGGGTTCATTTGAGAGAACCGAACCGGACCGAATATGGAGTCCCATGTGGAAGCCGCAGTGGAAGCGTTCCGCCAAGGCCAGCCCGTATGCTTATTCGATGCAGAAAACCGAGAAGGCGAGACGGATTTACTGTTTCCAGGACAATGTGCTGAAGCGGCTACAATGAGACAATTAAGATTTGATTGTGGCGGATTGCTATTTCTTGCAATAGGTCATGAAGTCGGAGAGAGGTTTTCCTTGCCCTATTTACAAGACTTGCACATGGATGAAAGATTGATGAATGATTTNCCAGTNNTGAGAGAATTGCAAACAGATGATTTGCAATACGATACTCGTAGCGCTTTCACATTATCACTCAATCATCGCGATACATTTACCGGAATTACAGACAGAGACAGGGCACTGACAACTCGTCGTTTTGCAGAACTGTATTCNGAATTATCTGAAACTGATAATGCATTAGAGAAATTAGGAAAGGAATTCAGAACACCNGGNCACATTCCTGTTTGCAGNGANTCNGAAGGTGGNNTNTCAAGNCGNCAAGGNCACACCGAATTAGCGGTAGGCCTAGCTCGNCTTTCAGGAATGACTCCAGTTGTTATTGGAGCNGAAATGCTACAACCCGATGGAGATCTAGCNCTTCCCGTAGACGATGCTCGAGTTTGGGCTCAAGAAAGAGGGATTCCGTTTTTGACCGGTGAAGAATTNATCAAAGCCNTGGGGCTCTAATTAGAATATTTTGTAAAATGGAGGATGTGAAATGACTCGAGTTNTGGCAGTAGGTGTCTTTGACCTATTACATGCAGGGCATTTGCATTACATGGAGCAAGCAAAATCACTNGGTGATTATCTGGTAGTTGTTGTGGCNCATGATGATACAGTTCGCAAAAGAAAGCATGAACCAGTGACAGGTCAGGACTTACGCCGTCGTATGGTTGAAGGNCTGAAACCAGTTAATGAGGCTGTAATAGGCAATCCTCCNGAGGTTCCAATTTTTGATATACTGCCAAAGGTTAATCCAGACATAATTGCACTTGGTTATGACCAAGAACATGCTGAGGAAAGAATCAGAATGTCATTAGAAGAGAGAGGACTTGGCCACATCAAAGTAGTCAGAGTTGAAGGTTTGACTGAAGATTTGGACGGAACTAGAAAAATTATNGCTAGAATCTTAGAACTTTCTTCAACCAGCAATCAGCAAGGAGAGGATGCATAATGTTCACCGGAATTGTTGCAGGCACGGGCCGAATCTCTCAAATTCAAGGAGATGAAGTTGTCAGAATTGTAATTGACTTCTCAATGGTTTCAACNGANGGNTTAGTTGAAGGCGCTTCAGTTTCGGTNGATGGNGCNTGCTTNACTGTAGTCGAAATCGANGGGCAAATGATTTCTTTNGATGTAATNCCAGAAACACTTTCTCTTACTACGCTNGGTGAGAAAATTGTAGGCCATTGGGTCAACCTTGAGCGGGCACTGAAAATGGGTGATGAACTTGGTGGTCACCTATTATCTGGACATATTATGGGTGTTGGAGAAATCATTGAACGCTCGGAAAGTGATGACCATTTAGACCTTCTAATCGATTGCCCAGATGATATTTTGAAATTTGTTCAGCAAAAAGGATATATCGCAATCGATGGGATTTCTCTTACTATAGGTAAAGTTGACAATGGGGGTTTTGCATTGCATTTGATTCCTGAGACTATGAAATTGACAACAATTGGTGGAAAGGGATTAGGTGAGCACGTCAACATAGAAGTCGATTCGATGACACAAACTATTGTTTCAACAGTTGAGAGGATATTGGAGGAAAGAGTATGACAAAGATTGCGATTGTATGTGGTAGCTTCCACAAAGACGAGATTGAGCGCATGCTTGAATATGCTAAAGATCAGGCATCTAAGGACTCACTAACTATCACGGAGGTAGTATGGGTTCCGGGGGCTATGGAAGTACCTCTTGCAATTGACCGTCTCTTAGCTAATGACGAAATCAACGGCGTAGCGTGCCTTGGAATCATCGAAAAAGGAAAGACTCAACATGGCTTAGCAATGGGTCAGGCAGTAATCAAATCAATTATTGAATTACAATTGGTTCACGAAAAGCCAGTCGGATTAGGAATCATTGGGCCTGGAGCGGAACCAGAACACATAGAGCCAAGATTAGAGCCTCATGCAAGGTCTGCAGTATCTGCTATTTCGTCTATGCTCTGAGATCTCTCACTCTTCAGAATATACCACCAAACTCCTCCAAGGACGACAACCTGAGGGAAAAAGAACCACCATGTGCTCCATCTCACACCATCGAGCATAAAATCACTGAATGGATGAAGGAAAGGTGTCGGGAAGAACTCAATTGAATGACCAGGTATATCCAATAAGATGTGGAAAAACCAAGGCAAAACAAACATCCAAGCCATGTGTTTTGGGTTTTCATGACCTTTGGATTTGAAAAAGTAATAGCCACAACAGTACAAAAAACCTACAATTGCAAACGAATGAGTCCACTGGTATATCTCCCAAGCAACAGGCATATCTGCTGTTACGGTATTATCATCAACACTCACTCTCGAAATTCCGTTTGACATTCGATAAATTGTAGCGGGAATAAATGCGAGTAAATCAGGAAGAACTCCCATCGGACCACTGACTTTCCACGAGATTTTCCCTCTGGTCAATGCCATTCCCCAAAGCCAATGTGAAAATATGTCCATAATGCTACTCGAATCGCAGTTTACTCATGAATGTTGAGAGACAATGTTCAAGGAGGTTATCGCCTTGGCAGAAAGTATGAGCGACGGCGTACGCAATGTAATTATCATCGGAAGTGGACCTGCAGGATACACTGCAGGGTTGTATACCTCACGTGCAATGTTAGAACCTCTTATGTTCGCAGGATACATGTCTGGTGGCCAATTAATGCTCACCAGTGACGTAGAGAACTTCCCTGGCTACCCAAAGGGTATCGGTGGGCCCGAGATGATGATGGAGTTACGCGAACAAGCAGAAAGGTTCGGTCTCGAAGTACAAGACAGAAATGTAGACCGCGTAGATTTATCAGAGCGTCCATTCAAGGTATATTCAGAAGGTGAAGAACACCTCACTCACGCNATTATCATCTCNACNGGAGCTGAATCNATTTGGCTTGGNGTTGANGGTGAAGNNGAACAGAAAGGCAGAGGAATATCTACCTGCGCAACCTGTGATGGTGCATTCTTCAAAGAACAGGAAATAATGGTNGTNGGTGGAGGAGANTCTGCTATGGAAGAAGCAACTTTCTTGACTAGNTTTGCATCTAAAGTTACTCTAGTTCATCGAAGAGATGTTTTCCGTGCATCTCAAGTAATGTATGACCGCGCTGCTAACCATGAAAAAATAGAGATCAAAACATTCAGNCAAGTAAAGAAATGGCTTTCTGATGANTCNGGATTAACTGGNGCTGTNTTGGAAGACCCAAGAGANGGTTCTACNGAAGAAATCGCAGTAACTGGGGCGTTTATTGCAATTGGNCATACTCCAATTACTGGATTCCTAGAAGGNCAATTAGAAACTAATGATGAAGGATATTTGATTCACCGAGAACATACAATGACAAATGTTGCTGGAGTTTTCGCAGCAGGTGACGTTGTAGATACTCGTTACAAACAAGCAATCACAGCAGCAGGACTAGGNTGTCAAGCAGCAATAGATTGCGAGAAATGGCTTGAAGAGAATGAACATTGAGGCCTCCATATGGTTGATCTGGACCGNCACTCTCGCCACATTCTTCTTCCCCAAGTTGGNGCTGAAGGGCAAGTNAAGTTGTCAAAAGCACGTATTTTGTGTGTAGGTGCTGGTGGATTGGGAAGTCCTGTAATACAATATCTTGCAGCAGCNGGTATTGGTCATCTGACAATAGTTGATGATGATGTAGTAGACATTTCGAATTTGCAGCGGCAAGTTATCCATCGNACTTCAGANATTGGNACTCCGAAGGCTGAATCNGCTAAGAGATTTGTAAATGATTTAGACCCCAACATTTCTGTTGAATCAAAAGTTNTCAGAATNGATGAAAATAATGCNAAATCATTATTCGANGGTCACGATTTAATTATTGATGGGACCGATAACATNCCNACCAGATATTTGATTGATGATACATGTGTTGANTTAGGNATTACTTGGGTGTATGGCTCGGTTTATAGATTCGAAGGNCAAGTNTCTGTGTTCAATTTGAATGGTGGNCCAAGGTATAGAGATCTATTTCCTGATGCACCACCTGCGGAATTAATTCCTTCTTGCTCTGAAGCTGGAGTTTTGGGAGTTTTAACTGGCATGATAGGGTGTATCCAGGTAAGTGAGGCCATCAAAGTAATTCTTGGAATAGGTAAGCCATTATCTGGTAAATTGTTAATCTATGATTCATTGGAATCCAGTCAAAGATTGCTAAGTTTTGAAGGTTCATCTGGTAAACAGATTGAAGAATCAGATGCTGACAGCGGTGAAATAATGTTCCATTCAATAGATGCTTCTGCTGCTATCGCTAAGATGAAAAGTGGCTGGATGCCACTTTTCGTCGATGTCAGGTCTCAAAATGAATGGGACCAAGCAAGGATTTCTAATGCTGAATATCTATGTCCGCATGATGAAATTTTATCTTCAATAGACCGAATACCAAAGGACAAAGATGTGCTTGTCCACTGTAGGTCAGGAATGAGGTCGCAATTAGCAATTGTACAACTAATCCAAGCGGGATATGATGCTAATCGGATGTACAATTTAGCGGGTGGCATCTTACAATGGGCTGAATCAGAGCCTGAAGGAATCATACATGGCTGAGACCCACCTTTGGTGGGTCAACCTTCAAGGTGTTTATCGTAGGGCCTTAGTCTGTGCCGAAACTAATCGTAGCCGACGAAAATGAAGGTCGGCGCAGTCTTCTCGCTGGTACTTTAGAGCGTGCTGGCTACGAAGTTACTAGGGCTGGGACCTTAAGACAAGCAGAAGGTACAGCACTTGCAACAATGCCTGAAATCGTCCTTATCGACGGTGAATGGAAATCTGGAGATGCGATCGATGCATCTCAAAGATTGATGTCAGACCCTGAGTTTGCATTCAAATGTAGAATTGTAATTCTATCAAGGGTTGATTCAGAGGAATACTTGATGTCTGCTGCGAGGGCCGGAGTGAATGAAGTA
>PAEE01000017.1 GCA_002701145.1 Methanobacteriota archaeon | reverse complement strand
TCCTGATATTATCACAGGATACAATATTGATAATTTCGACATGGGCCGTATTTCAGATAGAGCGAATCTTCTCTCAAAGCGTGACAAATCTCTGAAAATCGCAACTATGGGGTGGGGGCGAGTATCTACTTCTGAAGAGGGGCGCCGCCGAGATACATTGTATCCTACCAGAGGTACTGCTAGGGCATGGAATCTAGGCGGGCGATGTGTGATGGACGCTTGGTGGCAAGCACGTCAAGCCCTCAGGCCACAACGTGAAACACTGAAATTCGTCTCAAACCTACTATTTCCTGATGATGAAGAAATGCAAAAGATGGATGTTGATGCTTCAAAGATGGATGAAGAATGGGCAGCTCGTCCCGATGTAGTGGTAGAATACTGTCTGCGTGACGCAGAATTGCCTTTGGATATAATGCACAAAATCCAGGCATTCCGCCGTAAAGAAGCAGTAGCGGCAGTTGCAAAGGTTCCACTCGATACCAGTGCAAATGGTACTACNTCACAATTGATTGACTCACTGGTAATTCGTATGGCAGATAGGACTGCAATTGGAGTCCCATTGACTGGTTCAGCNGACAAAAAAGAAAGCCAAATCGAAGGAGGATATGTGCACGATGTAGAAGCAGGATTNCATCGCTGGGTTGCAATTCTCGATTTNAAATCGATGTACCCTTCGATTATGATTGGCAAAAATATCTGCTATACAACGCGTATAGACGAGAGTAGTACTGACCAGCCAGATGCTGACGAACAAGAGTATGAATCNCCTACNGGTGCGAAATTCCGTAACGAGAGTGGCAGGAGAGGAATGGTTCCAACATTGCTAGAAGATTTGATGGCTCAAAGAGATGTTCACAAAGCAGGAATGNGGNATGCNNAGNACGANTCAATCCANTCTTATCATGACCAGATGCAATATGCTGTGAAAATATTGATGAATTCATTTTACGGTGTTTTTGCAAGCGGTTTCTATCGTTTCACTCACCGCCAATTAGGCGAATCAATCACAGCCTGGGCTAGACAGAATATCAAATCAATAATTCAAAAATTAGGCGATGAAGGNCAACACGTAGTGTATTCAGANACAGATTCAATCTTCGTCAAAACTCCTGTTGAAGGCGTGGAAAACCCGTATGATACTATGATTGAGTTTGGCCANAGCACTGCGGAGCGCTTCAGTGAAGCAAGNGCTGAACTTGAATTTGAGACCGGGCTTTCAGTTTTCTTCAGCCATGGCGCAAAGAANAGATATGTCGGGCAAGTTGTTTGGCCAAAAGAAAAGATGATGATCAAAGGATACGAGACGCAACGTTCAGATTCATTNAGGTATCTTACCGATGGATTGAAACAGATGTTCCGGTATGTTTTGGATGATGATTCAGAGGCAGCNATCAATNTAGCAATCGATACAATTTCTGCAGCNAAGAANGGAGAGGTTCCGGTNCGNGACCTGATTATGAGTAAATCCTGTAAAGGCCGNTGGGACAAAAAAAGAGCNNAATGGGATTTCACNAAGGATTATGCAAATCCAGATTCCATGATTCAGGTTAATGCCGCAAAGGCATTGATAGAGAAAGGACTTCCTTTCACTCCTGGAATGAAGGTNTCATACATTGTNACCAATGCAAGAAACCGNCCTATGCANATANAGCCTTGGNTGGAGGAAGACCCTGTNACNGAATATGATGGTCAATACTATGCAGACCGCTTAGCCACTGCTTTTGGCAGAATTACTGAAGCATTCGGATGGAGNGCNAANGAATTGCTTTCTGGAAATCGTCAAACATCCCTATTCTCGTTCTGATTGATGGGTCAANAAGGGCAAGGGTTGAATGGGACTATGTCTTCTCGCTATAGTGATGAAACCTATTTTGATGGCCCTGTTGTTCATCTCAGCCAGCCTCGCTGGGTGNATGTCTGATGACGAAGCATCCTCTTCAGCAGTCGAAGCGATATTCGATTACGACCCTGCTAAGAACATCAGAACTGGCATGGATATTGATTTTGATGGAGGAGCTTCTCTTCCTTCAGGCGCTTCACTTACCTACAAGTGGGATTTTGATAGTGATGGTGCCTATGATGACACGGGGCGAACCGTCACCTGGTCTTATCCAGACGCAGGTAGTTACGAAGTCAAACTTACAGTTTCAGACGGAACTAATTCAAATTCACAATCCCGTACAGTCAAGGTAATCGATGCTGATGCGGTAGACCCTACTGCCGATGCAGGTTCAGATTCACCAATGAGTGANTGTGACGGAGATAGTGTAAACTCGGGAAGTTACTATCTGACTTACATTTGTGAGATGGATAAGAGTACCTCTAGCAAGAACCTACTGGCAACTACAACAATCAATCTCGACGGTTCAAATTCAGATGGTGGTAGTTCAGATGAATATATTTCNTCGTGGGATTGGGACTTAGACCTTGAACGCGATGAAGATGGAGACGGTGATTCGAAGAATGACGCAGACCTTACCGGCGAGACTGTTGAATGGAAAGAAGTCTTAGCGGGAGAGTATAAAATCGCATTAACAGTAACTAATGGTGCAGGTTTGAGTAATACTGATGAGGTTNNAGTTTACGTCAACTACGTCGCTAAGTGGAATGACTTTGCAATTGGTGGTAACAATTCTGGCACCCCGATAGATATTGATTTCTCGTTCCCTGCAATTCAAGACCTTGANTCAGGAAATACAATCCGNCGTGCGGTTGGAGAATTGGTCTATCTGAANGAAGATGGTGATTGTCAGCCNATNNTCCAGGTACTAACAACTGCCGAGCCAAATTAGATCTTTACGGATTCAACTCTACNGANGAAGAAGCNGCAAATACCAGTGCAANGGGATTNGACCAGCGCCAAAGTGGAGATTGTGATTCNGACACTGATTGTGTATGGNTGCAGTTTACNGGCTCCTATCACTTCAGTGAAACTCAATTTAAGGACGGCGAGTGGACTATGACTTTACGCAATGAAAAGGTAAACGACCTAGAAGTTGAATCTTTAATCATCCGCTTAATTTACAAATGAGGCACTGGGCGCCATTCAGTCACCAGTTTCCTTACTGTTTCAAGCNTCATCCGCGTCGCGGTCTTCAAATAGGGGTGGAATGTCGGCAANTTGCAAAGGAGAGAGCAATATGGGATCTCAATGGGAAGATAAGAGCAAACCACACCGCAATATTGTGTTTATTGGACACGTAGATCACGGAAAGTCGACCACTGTTGGTCGNCTTCTTTTGGACTCCGGTCACATCGAAGAACACGTTATTGAAAAGAACGAAAAACTCGCTGCTGAGTCCGGTAAGGCTGGATTCGGTCTTGCTTACGTCATGGACGGTCTAAAGGAAGAGAGAGAGCGCGGTATCACAATCGACGTCGCACACAAAGAATTCTTTACACCTAAGTACTACTGGACTATCATTGATGCTCCAGGTCACCGTGACTTCGTAAAGAACATGATTACTGGTGCTAGCCAAGCTGACACAGCAGTTCTACTATGTGCAGCAAACGATGGTGTAAACGCTCAGACTAAGGAGCACGCATTCCTTGCTAAGGTANTGGGTGTTGCNGAGTTAATCATNCACGTTAACAAGATGGANATNTCTGGTGTTGACTGGTCNGAAGACAAGTACAAGGCTGCATGTGAGCAAGTTACTAACTTGTTGAAGACTGCAGGTTTCGCTAAGCAACTTGACCGTATTCCAATGATTCCAGCATCAAGCCTTAACGGCGACAACGTCTATGAGAAGTCAGACAAGTGTTCCTGGTACAATGGACCTACACTATTCGAGGCTATTGACGCAGCACAGATGCCAAACAAGCCAGTTGACAAGCCACTTCGCCTACCAATTCAGGATGTCTACAAGATNTCCGGTATTGGAACAGTGCCAGTTGGTAAGATTGAAACCGGAACTCTAAACGTTGGTAAGACAGTAATGTTCAACCCATCACAGAAGTCCGCTGAAGTCAAGTCAATCGAGATGCACCACACAATGGTACCAAAGGCAGAACCTGGAGACAACGTTGGATTCAACGTTCGTGGACTGGCTGCTGATGAAATCCGCCGTGGTGACGTTGCAGGATACACTGACNCAGCACCAACATTCGTTCGTCACGACGAACACTTCGTTGGACAGATTCAGCTTATGGACATTCCAAAGGCAGTATCCGTTGGTTACACACCTGTATTCCACGCACACACAGCACAAGTCGCTGTCAAGTTCATGGAACTTCTAGAGAAGACAAACAAGAACGGAAAAGAAGCTAACCCTAGTTTCTTGAAGTCTGGTGACGCTTGTCTAGTTCGCTTCCAGCCTACTAAGCCAATGGCAATTGAGGACATGAAAACATTCCCTGAATTGTCTCGCTTCGCTATCCGTGACATGGGTAAGACCGTCGCGGCTGGNGTCTGTATGAAGATNGAGNAGAAGGCTTGAGNTCCGACTGGANTANGATCCGAATGGAANAGAGGTGAATATCATGGCAGCAGTGACCATCATCAAGNTAACNGGAGAGAACCATCGAGACATCGATGCNGTTGCAACTCAGATTAAGACAATCTGTGACAACGGCGGAATCAGTCTACGTGGTCCAATTCCACTACCAACACGTCGTCTTGTGGTACCAGTCCGCAAAGCGCCTGATGGTGAAGGAAGTGAGACATACGATCATTGGGAGATGCGAATTCACAAGCGTCTTCTTGAGATGGATATCACCAGCGGGAAAGACGAAAGCGCTCTAAGACAGGTCGCTCGAATTCCAATTCCTGACACAGTGAGTATCGAATTATCGATGCGCTCGATGAACTGAAACTAGTCTTAGNACTAGAGGCGTTTACGCTAACCTCGGTGAGTGGACAGCAAGTTACACCTTGCTGTCTACTCATCATTTTTTTTATTTACAACTTCAATCTGAAGTTTGTAATTTCATAGTGCCGCATTTTCAGCGACACCAGAATCTACCAGGTAGTTTGCTGTAGCTTCATCCAAGAACAAAATATCTCCAGCCCC
This sequence comes from Methanobacteriota archaeon, assembly GCA_002701145.1. Taxonomy (GTDB): domain Archaea; phylum Thermoplasmatota; class Poseidoniia; order Poseidoniales; family Poseidoniaceae; genus MGIIa-K1. The sequence continues at coordinate 27,249 of PAEE01000017.1, read as the reverse complement.
TAATTCGATTTCACCATCAGCGGTAATAATTGGGTCATCCATTGATTGCAATACTCTAACTCTCAGTAGTTGACTATCTACTGGCTCCGGAGCATCTTCAACAACCCCTACTGGTTCTTCTGCTACTGCTTCAGCCGCAGCCCATGCATCAAAATCCATCTCTTCTTTCTTCTTAGAAGGTGCTAATTCCATTGCTGCTGCATGGTTGCTGCCCTCTTTCATCGAAGTGGCAATAGGTCGCTCTTCAACCGATTGCACCCCCTCTAATTCAGGGTAAGCATCGGCTTTAGCCAATTCCTCTTCCTCGTCAATTTCAGCATCAGGTAGCGGCTTAGAATCCTCTTCGAGGGCAATGGTTGGTGGTCCTTGACCTGTAAGGCCGCCACTTTCAGGAACGAAGGAATCCAACTGGGTCGTTCCTGCTTCCATTTTGAAACTTTGAGCTAACTCTTCAGCGGCGAGTCCCATTTGCATAGCATTCCAATTAATCGATTGTTTGAACCGATTAACTTGTTCTGTAGCATTTGAATAAAACTCTCTTTCCGCAGGATCGTGTCGAGACCAGTCTAGGTTTGGAAGGTCTTGTCCTTGGGAGCCACCTTCTGTTCTAAGGGCCATACTTGCCGAGTGTTGCATCATCGCCACAAGGCGCTTTCTAGCTAGTTCAGAAGCGGTTCTGCGAATATTCGCTTGCCTTTTTTGTATAGTCTGCATTTTCAGAGAAGGACCAACATTACGGTATACGTCGTGAATTTCCATCTCGACGGTATCGAGCAACTGGCCTACCTTTAACCAGAAGTCTTGCCTTGGAAGTGGCATAGGAACACTCCTTCCAACCTGCTGCCTTAGGGTTGAGAATAACTGCTCCTCAACCTCTTTGGCTTGAGCTTGATTGAGGAAGGTCCGCTCGGCCATACTGCTTACGTGGCGCGGGCCATCTATCAACCCTTCAGCCGCGATGTCGAAACATCATAGACGAAGATTCAAACCCACCGACCATGGGTCCACCGACGGTGGACCCAATTAGACAGGCATTACTCCTCACGATTCTAATGCTGCTCACACCATGGGCAGCAGCGGATACTTCTGTGTGGCAAGGGCCCAGTTCATCACCGGATTCGTGGAGTTTAGATCCTTCTAATTCAACTTATGACGGGTTCACCGTCCCGTCAAATTTCACGATAACAGATTCTGATTTTGAAATCGAACCTGAGTGGGTTGAGGCTGGAGATAATGGAACATATTGGGCGCCAGATGCACAAGGTGGCTTTTCTGTAGGTGTGTCAAATGGGACATCCTCCCTCAATTCTAACGGAGACCTAACTTTAGCAACACAGTCTAGTTACGGCCAAATGACCGATTTTGAAACCAGTACTCCTCAGTTTACTACTTGGGCTCCACACGGTGATGAAATATGGCAACCAGTTAACCTCTCGAATGTAGCCTACGGTCCAACCAATGCAACCTCCGGACATATGGTTGCAGGAAGTAATGGGTCAATTCTTCCTGGTTCACAAGGATACATTCGTTCAAAATTTTGGCCAATCCCTGATGTTGTAAAACACTTCAACCTGACTTTCGACCGCTGGAATTCATTCGATAGCAGTGATGATGCCCAAATTCAGTATTCTATCGACAATGGTCAAAATTGGCAGGACCTTGATAATTGGACAGGCAATTCGTCTAATTGGGTTAGTGAAGCATATTCTCTAGATTCCTTTGTTCAAAACGCTACAAATATCGGGTTCCGCTATCTTGTTACAACATCTAATAATTCGGGTAGCGATATTGGCTTGTTCATCGATTCATTCAATTTATCAAATCAAGGTGAACCATTGGGCGCATGGTTTCATGGAAACTCTAGCGGTCAATATTCAGTTAATGCAGATGGCTCAATTATTGTGCCAATAAATTTGTCAGGATATGCAGCTCCACTAGAATTTGTATATTCATCTAATTGGGATATTGAAGGCGATTATAATGACAATATGGTAGTTATGATTTCACTGGATAACAACACTACGTGGACTGTAATGAGTCCACTGCCGGGTGTGCCTGGTTTAGGGATTCCATCAGGAGGTACAACTTACAATCAACAAACATACGGATGGCTAGATGTTCAGCACCCATTCCCTTCATGGGCAGCAGGACACGTTAACGCATCTCATGCTTTGCTGAAATTTAGAGTGACCACTGATGGCGTCAAGAATCACGGAGGTAGTGCTATTGATGGTTGGGAGGGAATAATGATAGATGACTTGAGAGTACTTTCTTCAGTTGGCTCCCCGAATATGAAATCGAGTCTATTGGAGAATTTCAGCGACTCGTCTACAGCAAGTTCACTTTCAGTACAAGGCTATGCAAATGATTGGCAATATNTCACCTGGGAAGGNCATAATGGNCCNTGGTCTGAATCTGAATCCTTTGAAGAAGTACAACTTCTACCTTCAGGTTGGCGNGTAGAGCATGAAAGAGGCAACACTCCTTGGGAGACTGGAGCCATTTCTAATGCAGCAGGTTATGGNCCCAATTCTACAGTATGGCCTAGTGGAAATAAAGGAATGGGGATCAGCCTTGACGGTGTTTATTCCAACAATATNTATTCNCATTTAGTGTCTCCAATCTATCACATNCCTCTTGGCTCTTCAGCTAGATTNACATTCAGTCATTGGGTTTGCACCGAGGCNGCNTGGGATGGGGGNNCAATCTTCACCTCGATAGATGAGGGNATNACTTGGCAACACTTCGGTGACAACATCACCGGATTCTACGAGAGATTATCCCAAGTGAATTCTAATTCTCCATTTTATGGTCACGGTATTTTTGATGGTTCAACCGTTAACAACGGCTGTGGTACATCGAATGTAAACCATACTTTCAGCCGCGTTAGTGGTGATATTTCTAACCTAGCGGGGAATAATGTTCAAATCAGATTTTCATTCTTCTCCGACGCCTATATTGAAGAAGATGGCTGGTATATCGATGATGCTGGAATAGAGATTGATAGATTCCAGACAAATGGAACTTGGGTCAGTCCGCTAATCGAAGCAGATGAGGCAGGGTGGGCAAGATTGAGTTCACTGTACTGGGTACCTGAAGGGACGGCTGTAACAGTTGATGTTCTGGACGTAAACGATAACGTGGTCCAAGGACATGAAAATTTGGAACTACCATTCAATCTGAACATTGCAGCATGGAAGTATTCCCATCTAAAGTTTAGAGTTGAACTTTCAACTGATAATGAAACTATTACTCCAAGAATAAGAATCCTACACCATGGCATAACAGAATATCTCACTCTAGATATAATCCAGATGTCTCAATCAATACCTGAATGGCTCACTGACCCTTCTTTGGCTCCTTCATCATCATCTGAATTTAATTTCGAAGTCAACCTACCTTCATGGCGGCCGTACGGCGATGTGATCATAGATTGCGCAGGTAATGCCTCTGCAAGCCTCTCTCCAATTTTGCATAGGGAGCCAATTTTGAGTCACGGTTATCCTTCAGCATCAGGAGGTAGTCAACCTTCTGCGATGGATGAGAAAAATTGTGGCCAAATATTGGTAAATTCTTTCGGGCCTGCTCAAGCAACTACACTCCAACTAAACATCGGTGTTGGTGAGACATTTGAGTGGTTCAAATTAGAGCCAATTACACTACGTGCGCCGATAAACCCTGCAATCGATTTAGGGGATGATGGAGAAATAGATTGGAAATGGAATGGAACTTTCCATCATACTAGTGAATTATATTCTTTAGAAGTAGATGGCATTCCATCACAGATTTCTGAGGCCCATGGGTTTGAATTGAATTATTCCAGTAGCTTGGAATTCTCAATTCTACTACCTGCTCGAAACTTAACCGATAAATCGTGGGATTGTGTTGCAACTTTGTATTGCTACAACGGGGGACTAAATTACATCACTAATGGCTCTCAAACCGCAATGATGAGCGAGAATCTAACTTGGATAAACAACTCCGGATTCTTGCACCATATGTCCGAGTATCAATTTACTTTCATAGCAAATCAATCTACATCCTTTTCATTGCTGTCAATCAATTATTTTTCAGGTTTCAACCATTCAATAATTTTGAATGAATCTCTATCTGAGTTCCTAACACCGAATGAAGATGGAACATCGACCCTCCCTGTTACAATAAGTACCCAAAGAGGAGGTGTGAAATTCGATGGAACAATTGACCATGAGAAGGCAATAGTCGATTCATGGGTTGAACTACCAAATGACACCTTTAGGCCAGGGTTTACTCAACAAGCAATTTCAAATCATCAGATTTTACAAAACACACCAGATTTAGATTCGGTCAATTTGAAAATATCTACTGGACCTCAATTATCAGGAGTAATTGCTGAAGTGACGATAGATAACCTTGCGAATGGAGGTCGTTTCATCCAAAACTCAGGAGCAGGTGTATTATCTCTGGATTCTACTAACAGTAGTTGGGATGGAGAAAATGTAACATGGTCATTCGAATCCAAATGGTTACTAGATGACCATTCTAGACTTTATTGGTTTGTTACCGGTATCAATGGCGAGAATTTTTCCTTAGGTCCTGTAATGGGCATTTCCGGTTCTGCACAACATGCAGCATCTACTAATGACCTCGAAGTAATTGAATTGAGAGCTTGGTCTGACAATCGCTCTTTACATGACTTCGCAGACCCATTATGGCCATTGAATGTTAAAGGTGACCAAGAGATCATAATTTCTGGCGAAGTGAGGTTTTCTGGATTAAATGGTATTCATCCATTACCTCAAGATGTTAATTTGATGGTAAGTATGTTTGACGACGAAACCGAAGTCATTTCTAATTCAGTAACCGTTGATGAATTCGGAAATTTCAATACAACAATGTCCAGTCCTAATCTACAATCGATGAGTGGTAGTCAATTGAAAATAATACCTTCAATAGTTGTCATCGGTGAGGAGCAATCCAATAATGCAAATGATGCAACATCTGCATCCCAAGAGATTAGATTTGTTTTGGATTCCATCAATGCTGAGGTAATCGCGCTCGAAATCAATGCACCGGGGGGAAATCAATTGGCAGATGGCCANATNTGGCACATGGGTCAAGATATACCTCTNCAACTGCATATTAGCGATGATAATGGATTACCTTCCACAATGGAATTATTCTACAATAGGAGTGGCCGTGGATGGGAATCGATAAATTTCCTCACCCCACTTGGTTCTACTTCTGCTGTAATCGATTTACCATTNATCGATGAGGCATCAGTNCCCCTGCCNGGTGAAGAAACAGGTTGGNTAGATGTATTCATTGNTGGAAATGATTTAGCAGGTAACCCAATTGAAAATGCTGGNNGTTTTGATGAACCATACGCTCGAATAAACGTACAACCAAGNTANGCTACGTGGATAAGTGGCGACTCTCTGAACCTTGATAGAGTNGANAATTATCTTCTTCCAGGNAATACACATCGCTTTAATTTCACAATTTCTGANGACAACGGAATAGAATCGATAGATTCAATCCGTTTAGACTTAGCAAAAGATGAGAACAGATGTGATATCGAATGGATTCCATGGAGTGGCCAGATAATACATGACGTAGGATGTTTCATCAAACCTCCCTCGATTCAATCTAACAAACATTGGCAAACTAACACATGGGACGTATTAATCGACTTTGAATTGAGGTGGGATTTAGAGGAAGACATAGGTTCCTTAGAGCAAACTCCTTCGTTGAGAATTTGGGATGAGAATGCCCCATTAGGAGCNGGCTTCACATCTATCGATGTTCTCTCATGGTCAATNCATAGTGGAATTGATTTACAGATAATTGATATTCAAGATAAGGTTGCACCNTTNGGAGAATTTGAAGACAAAGTAGTCTATNTTCAGGCCCAAGATATTGTCGATATTGAGGTATTAGCCTATCATATGGGTTATGAAATCCCTGCCAACAATTTACCNTTCAGTACATCATATGTCATTCAATTGATAGGTAATAACAATTCAACAGTNTTCACNAATTCTTTCAATAGTGANGGTAGTTCTACCAATAGAATNNNTTTCGATTCNGCATANTATGGNACCCAAATCAAAGTTCTAGTTGACCTTAATTCTCTTCCTGGCCACAATCGTACNGGGGATTTAGCGGACGTAGTTATCGATGANTCGNTTCCAACNATTACTGTTTCTAGTGGCTATTTNGTAATTGCAGATTCTGACGAGTTGGANGAAGTTCCAGTCGAAGTTACTATGCAAGATGNCCACGGATTGAANTCAGAACCAATTGTGATGNATTGGAATTTCATTCGNCAAGGNNGATTGGTNGAAGGAACATCTGGAAGNGTTANAATTCCTGTCCAATTCGAAAGTATCAGNTCNAATTTGTACTCNGCAGTGGTTGATATGAACACTTCATCCGATTTGCAAAAGGGAGATGGAATCATAGTTTGGTTTGATGGAAGCGATGCTTCAGGTCAGTCGATAGAAGGTGGCGGGACAAGCGATGTGGACCCAATATATACCTTGATTCAATGGATGGCATATGAGCCAATCTTGGGCGAAATTATAGTTACACCATATCGTCCAAATGTCGGTGACATAATCTCGATTGAAGTTGTAATTTCTAATATTGGTTTGATCGATGGAAGTTCACAAATTGTATTATTGGATGGTGACGAACAAACCTTAGATCAATTAAACCTCAATTTAACCGGTAATACCCTAACAGCTCATACTTTCGAAATTGAGGCTTGGAAAGAGGGGGACCTCGGATTATTGGTGCGTATCGATAATCAACCAGCGGTACCAATCCCAATTTCTGATGTCAAAAATGAAGTTGATGAATCTGCAAATTCACAAAGTACCATGTTAGGGCTAGCGGTTTTATCGGTATTTATTGCAGGTTTATTGCTAATTCTTGCTAACGTACGAAGAAATCAACCACTGCATTTCGATGAGGAAGAATGATGTTTGATGAACTCGGCGCAGGGCTGTAGCCGGAGTACCCGAGTGGTCAAAGGGGGCGCACTCAAGATGCGCTGCGAAATGCTTCGTAGGTTCAAATCCTACCTCCGGCATCTAACTATTTATCGTTAGTTTTACCTAGAATTGCATCTACCAAAGGTGGAAATGTTTCACCGTGTGGATGTGGTGAAATAACCTTTGAAACCGCGGCTAATTCTTCAAAGCATCCGCCAACTGCGACGCTATGTCCAACCAGTTTGAACATTGAAATATCATTTGGCGCATCACCAATTGCTAAGATTTCACTCGCATCAAGGTTCATTTTTTCGAGCGCTACTGCCAATCCTTCACTCTTGGATAAATGCGGTTCCATCAAGTGTATAGCAAAACCAGTTTTCACCACCGACAAATCTGAAAATTCACTCTCGGAAATCAATTCGGCGATATCTTGTAAATTTTCATCAGGGAATAGGCACCATTCTGACTCTCTCCAAGCATTTGTCGTAATCCCTCTAGAGTCAATACCTAATTTATCTTCTAACATCTGACCTGCTTTACGAGCCCTTGAACCATCTGCACGTACGATTGGTTCATCCCAGTCTGGATGCCAAACTACGCCTCCGTTTTCACACACCATAGGGCCAGTTGCTCCAATGAACCTCCATAATCCATATGTTATTGCACGAACATTTCCTGTTGCTAAGATGATTGGAATGCCAGCGTCTTCCAAGCGTCGCAATGCTTCGATTGCTTCAAGATAGATCTCCTTGTTGGAATCTGTAAGAGTCCCGTCGATATCGACAGCAATCGCTTTCGGAATCCATCCCTGTGGTAACCACTGCATAATATCCCCTCGATGATGTTATTCAATACGCTTACTATACGAGCCTTCATGACCGATGAATGTGTGCCTTAGTTTGTGCAGGGAGACTCTGAAGACTTTTTGTCCCTAGAAGAAGGGGATGATGCACCAACACCAGAGGTTCCCCGGGAAACTCGTAGTTCCTCTTCAGGTTCAACAAAAGCAATCGATGCCGAAGTAATCGATATGCAAGTTCTTGGAGATTTTAGTGGCACCCATTCTATCTGTTGGCCTATTCAAGACATGGATTGTCCTGATTGCGCATCAAAAGCAATGAATGCTCTAAATCGTTTAGATCTAGTGAATAGTTCGATTGTAAGTGCAACAGAAGGAACGGTAACAATCGATGTCGATTTTGAGAAAGGAAACATTGCGCAAGCTTCCGCTATATTGAGTTCCCTTGGAAACGGGCCAGATATTCCGTTCATGGAAATCGAAGGCGTCAAAGCAAGTGATGTCGCTGCTAGACATTCAACCTCGGTCAAGAATCTCCCTCGTATTTTCCGTCGTCAACCAGGCGTTCTAAATTGCGAAATTGAAAAAGAAGAGCATATTATCATTCAGGTCGTTCCCAATTTGTCCAATGAATTACAAAAGGCCATGGAATCATCAATTCGTAATGTGTTAGGGTCAGATTATCGTTTAGTAACGACCTCAATAAAGAGATTAACTTCTGGTGAATGGAGGATGATCGGTTCTGGATTGGCATTTGTAATGCTTATCTTGGTATTTATTTGTGAATTTATCACTGATAATCCATGGGTGATTGGTTCAATTGGTCTTTTAGGAGTAGTTTTTGGTGGTTACACAATGTTTACCAAAGCATGGGCATCGATTCAAAACCGCCAATTAGGTTTCCAAGTTCTTACTTCTTTGGCTGTAATTGGAGCATCGGTTCTCCAAGCTTGGGAAGAAGCACTGATGGTAATTATTCTAGTATCATGGACTGAACATATGGAGGGAGAGGCTCTAATCAAAGCAAGAGAGGCTATGCAAGGTGGCCTAGATAGGCTCCCTCGAAAAGCAAGACGTCTCCCTCAGAAAAACTTCAGCAACTTTTCTATTGTCTCAGAGCCAGTTTTAGCGGCTCCAACAGCATTATCCAATAAGGAAATCGAAGAGATTCCTATCGGCTTAGTAATGAAGGGCGACCATTTAGAAATTCGTAGCGGAGAATTGATTCCTGCCGATGGAATGATAATTTCTGGAACTGGTTCAATAAATCGTGCACCCCTTACTGGAGAGTCTGTGCCTGAAGATGTATCCAAAGGAGATGAACTTCAGGCCGGATTGACATTAGCACGCGGACCTGTTACAATAGAAGTAACAGCGGTAGGGGAAGACACTAGACTTTCTGGACTGATTGACAAGGTTCATTTATTCAAAGAAAAGCCTACTAGATTACAAGGTGCCTTGGAAAATTTCACAGCAATTTGGGTACCTGTCGTATTGTTGGGAGCGGTATTCGCTTGGGCAGTACAGCCAAATGCTGACTGGAAGATAATCCTCTTACTTTGGGTAGTGGCTTGTCCCTGCGCTCTTCTTCTAGCATCACCGGTGCCTCATGCGGCTAGCATTTCAAAAGCGGCCAAATCTGGCGCTATTGCTCGAGGAGGGGATGTTCTCGAAGGATTGTCTAAGGTCAACCTAGTGTTGTTGGATAAGACGGGAACACTTACTTCTGGAAAACCAAGGATTGGTGAAATCACTCTTGCTCGTGGCCGCAGGAAAGAAGCAGCGATCGCTTTAGCAGTTGGATTAGAAGTTTCTTCAAATCATCCGTATGCACAAGCTATAATCGCTTTAGCAGAAAAAGAAGAAATCCCTCCTACAGAAGTCGACAATATTTCCGACAAAGAAAATGGAGTCCATGGCCAAGTTAAAAATTCGAACGTGTCATTCATTAGAGCGGACAAATCATTGGTTTCAGGTAATCTTCTCAAAGCATTAAACGAAGCACTAAGTGCGGGGCATGGAGCAAGTCTTCTTCTCAAAGAAGACAAACCAGTGGCCCTGTTTACATTCATACATGATGATCTGCGAGAGGGTACAGATGAATTGGTAAAGACATTATATTCTCAAGGAATAAATGTTGAGATATTGTCAGGAGATAACCAAGATTCAGTAAATGCATTGGCCAAGAGCATCGGTGTTCCCGAATCTGCAGCTCGCGGAGAAATGACTCCGGAAGGAAAAGTCAAATGGGTCCAAGACCGTTCAAAAACTCATATCACAATGATGGTTGGTGATGGGTTTAATGACGCTGCAGCAATGGCTGCTGCTGATATCGGTATTGCAATCGGAACAGGAGAGTCTGCTAATTTAGATGCAGCAGATGTATTGATTCCTGGCGATGACCCTCGCCTAATCTCAGACCTTATTTCTCTAGCAAAGCGAACTCATTCANTTTTAATTTCTAATATTGTATATTCTGTTNTAGTAACAATGATGCTCGTTTATGCGGNACTGGCTGGATTAAATGAAAACTTAGCCTTCGGGGTNCTAGTCCATGAATTAAGTGTAATCGGNGTAATAATCAANGGAGCAAGATTGTCTGGAACTGGAGGNACTCTTGCANTGATNGCCGATATTGGNAAGTCGATATGGACNGGTACCATTAACGCGTATAGGTCATTATTGACCCNGTTTTGATAGTAAAACAAACGCTACCTTCAAGCCTCATAGGCGCTAAGGCCTAATCAACGGTNGGATAGAGATGGCTAGAATTCATGCAGACCCGGTCAGTACTTCTTTGATGCATCCTACTCGCCGCGCCCTTTATGTTGCCCTTTTAGANGCAGACGAATTCACNACNGTACAACTTCAGAANTTGGTTGCNGTTGACCGCTACAATCTTTATCANCATCTNAGAAAACTTGAGTCTCTTGGATTGGTTATGAATCACAGNGACGAGGGACGTACTCGTTGGTGGTGTGTGATGGATAGAGTNCCATTGCCAAGTGATGGAAGCGCANCTTCGTCAGACAACTCATTAGGTTCAATCGACCTTACAAATCCAAGGGTTCAGGCAGCGGCTAGGAACATGCTTCGNGAGTTAGCCCAGATGTCTGGCAATACNCTCGACTTAGATTCAGCAACTCTAGANAGTCTTGAAATTACAGGAAGAAAGAATTGATTNTGAAGCGGTCAATAATGAAAACAGGTTGGTACTGATTATGTCGGATGAAGAAACACCAGGTGTTGANTCAAGNATTTCACCACCGGATTTGACTTGCCCACGNTGCAANCACCTTNTNCCAAGTGGCCTTGGNGTCATCAAATGTGTCATGTGTNACGCCGAAGTGAATGTNGANCATGANGGNACTNGGCGTANATGGAGAGAAGAGAAAGTCAGTTGTCCTGAATGCTCTAAAGTCTTAGTTTGTGGAGTCGATAAAAGGCCAGCAAATCTTCNATGNTCATCCTGTGGTTCACATTTCGTCCTCAAACCTCATCGTCCGAAAATTGAGGTTGCGTGTCCNAAGTGNGACCGCATACTTCGNATGAACAAAAGGCCNGGAGAGCGAGAANTATCTTGCCCGGCTTGTGATGNCGAATTCAAAATNAAATTCTGAGGATTAGCGATGAAAACNACATTCAGGTTGATGGGTNTCGCTGATTACATTACGATTGTNAATGGACTATTAGGTGTCATGGCANTAGTTTTCGTNATNNTNTCTGTTGAAGATATGGANTCGCCGTATTACGAAGGTGGATTATTGACCGATTATATTTGGGCNGCAATGTTGTGTGTTTTACTTTCAGCTTTAGGNGATATAATNGANGGGCCAATCGCTCGAAGATATTCAAAACGCCAAATTCTAGGTGGCTCTCTTGATATTATGTCAGATTGTATTTCATTTTGTGTNGCACCTGCATTGATTATATTCACTATGTTTGGCNGAATGGGTGAAGCATCACCATTNTGGACCNCNNCTTTAGCAATCGCCTGTTTNTGGNTGATTGCTTGCGGNATGTTGAGATTAGCAAGGTTCCAACACGAAGAGGGNGGCTATGTTCCTTATTTCCATGGNCTATCATCTCCTGCTAGTGCGNTGGTATTACTTTCAGCAGCAGGATTGATTTGGCTACAACCTTCATCTGGATANGGNCCTGANCTAACATCGTGGGATTGCTCATATTGCTGGGGAGTAGGGGANGTAAAACCNTTCTTTGATTTCATAATCTTACCATTGTTGTTTGTTTGTGGAGGTTTAATGATCTCTGACAGGAAAATGTCCAAACTGAAATCAGGAATTCAATTAAGACTTTCAACACTACAATTTGCCTCTTTACTATTCGCTGTAATTCATGCAATGACTCTAACCGATTCATCAGACGCAGGCGAGAATCTGTCAGGTACAGCATTCACGATGTTCTTGTTCACGTTTTCGTTATTTTGGACCATGTTCTACATTATCGGAGGCCCACGATTGGTCGAAGAAAACCAACCCCTGTTGGAAAGTGAATAATGGCGCTCATCTTTAGTCGGATAAATCGCCTCGCGAGAAGGGTTCACTATCGCGCACCTTATCTATCATGAGAACGGCATCCATAACTGGATGGGGATCCTATGAGTGTTAGCGAAAGCAAGTCAGGAACAGGTACGAGGCATAGAAAAGGTGGCAGAACTGGCCATACCGATCTATCTTCTCTGCGAGCCCAATTCACTTCTACTCCTTCCCCATCATTGGACCAGACGTTGATGCAAAGCTCTAGATTCCGCGAAGAAGAGAAAATCCGCGCTCAACTTCGACGTGATAACAAATTACGTCGAGAAGCATTGGCTGAAAGAATCTCCTTGATGCAAGATAATATGGCAACAGATATTTCACGTCAGCATGAAATGACTCTCAGTGCGTTTGAAAACGATTTACGTAGTGAGATGGAAGAAGAATTGTCTCTATTAGAATCTGAAACTCTCACCAGGGAGGAAATTCGCCTTCGAGAGATGCATGAAATGCGTCTTGAAAGAGAAGTTCAGACTTTGAAAGAATCCCTAGAGGTTGAGCAAGAAAGGAAGATTGAGGAGCACAGAACTGTAGTTATTGCTCAATTAGAAAGCCAACTATCAGAAGAGCATCGCCGCCGCCTCTCTTTCCAGCGTGAGAGGTTAGAAATTGATTTCAACCAAGCACTGCAGAGGAAAATTCGTGATTTAGAATCAACGATTCAAAGTGAAATGGAAAGCCGNTTNGAGGAAATGGAATCTAAAGAAATCGAAAGATTAGAAGAAACTCAATCTCAGAAACTATCTGAAAGAGAAGAAGCACTTCGTCGAGGAATTAGAACTCGTCTTGAGCAGCAACTCAAACTCCGCCTCAAGCAAAGAGAGGCAACTATGCGTGCAGAATATGAGCGTCGTAGTTTGCGATTGGAAGAGGATATTGCAGCATCTATTCAAGATGAATTGGAATCTAAACTCAGTTCCGAAACCAAGGAATTGGAAGAGAGAATGCGCCAAGATGTAGAACTTGCAGTCGCTAGGCGTAGAGAAGAATTACGTGTCGAGGTCGAGAGGCAGTTAGAATCCAAGCACACAGAGAAATTATCATCTCGTAAGAGTAGACTCCGTGAAAAGTACGATTTAACTTTCTCAAAGGCAGTTGACGATATTTCACGTTCATTGGAAGGAGAGATTGAATCAGAACTAGAAGCTAGAATGGATCAAGAGTTTGCTTCCTATCGTAATGCTAGAGAGGCAGAGATTCAAAATCGACTTGCTCGTTTCAGATATGAAAGAGAGGCAGAACTACATGACCAATTGTCAGATAAGTTTGATGCAAAGAAGACCGATTGGTCTGAGCGCTTAGAATTAGAATTCAATGCAAGAGAAGCAGCAGCTCGTAAGGCAATAATGTCCGAAATCGATGGACGTCTAAGGAATGAAAGAATTACCCATGAAACCGATTTGGACCTTCTCAAAGAAGAAACTGTTCTCGAGTTAGAAGCCGAAATGGAAGAGAGACTATCCGAGTTTAGAACTCGTAAGGAAGACGAAGTTGCAACTCAATTAGAGAGGCAACTGGACAAGCGCGAAGAAATTATGCGTAACAAGGCACTAATCGAAGTCAGAAAGCGTGAAGCAAATATCCGTGCTGAAATCGAGGCACAACTCGGTGTCAAGCGTGCGGAAATAAGAGACAGACTATCCACACTAACTCAGCAGATGGATGACTTCCGCTCTATGGCTGAAGTCAAGATGAGAGAATCCATTGAAGGAAAGGTTCAGAGTGAAATTGATGCTGATGAAAACCGTCTAGCAGAACAACAATCAGAGTTTGATACTCTAAAGTCACAGGATAGCCGTGCAGAGAAACGCCAATCTTGGTTACAAGCAATATCTGGTGAAGGGACTAAGGCAGGACAACCTCAGATGGGAATTGATCCTAGTGCATTAGGAGCAAGGCCTACACCAATAGGTTCCAATGCCGGTAGACCAATGCGTGGCGCAATGGCTCAAGCAGCAGCACAGCACATGCCTTCTATGGGATTAGCCGGAATGAGGGCTCCTCGTTCAACAGCTAAATCGCTTAGTGGCGCTCAACCAATGGCTAGGCCAGTAAAGGCTCCAATCGGTGGAATGAATTTACCTGCTCAGGCAGCNAATTTGCCTCAACCAATTATGCCAAAGGTTGTACGTAAGCCAATAGAGCCNGTTGTTCAATCTCCTGANATACTACAGCCAGTNGTNGANGAAATNCCNCAACCAATTGTTGAGACGCCTAAGNTAGAGATACAAGGNGTCACATTAGAAGAAACTCCTGAAGTAGCGACTACAGAGTTAGAGCCAGTTTCNGAATTGGNACTTACTNAAGACCCGCAGGATGATGGNATTCCTACAATNGATGAACAAATCTCNCCAAGCATAGAAGAAGATCTGGAATCGATNGANGAGNTTCTTGAAGAGGCACTAGACGAAGCAATGACAGATGAGATGGCAGAAACCCAGCCAACAGCAACGTTGACTCCTCTAAAGGTTCTACAAGTAGTATCTGAACCTAAGNTTGCTACNCTCAAGCCAATTACAACCAAGGTGCTTAATCCAGTAAAGCGCAGGGGTGCTCCACCTTCTTCTCTACCTGGAATGAAGCCTGGAGAAACCACTAGTGAAGTGGCTACTGCTGTCCTAAAGCCTGTGAAAAAGTTGAACCCAGTGGACTCTCCTAATACCACATTAAATGTCTCATCAAAGACCGAAGATGAGTGATTTACTACAAACGCTTAACTCCGTGCCATTCATAGGTTATCGGCTCTTGGCGTAAANCATGAGGAAGGCAATTGCAGTTCTCCTTGCATTACTTATGATACCAGCAATGCCTTCGGCAGAAGCGGAATCAAATCTNATTGATGTGGGNATAATCGATTCCATCGATGGCCGTTTTATCCATACCTCATTTTCCTCNTCATCAACATTATTGACGCTGACTACCACTGGTAATTTGTCAGAACACTTTTGGGCTAATGGNGAATTAATTACCCAGTGGTCCATTGAATTGAATGTAAGTGCTAATTCAGCTACNGCAGACTCTACNGGANTGCAAATTGCNGTAGCACACACCGAAGGGGTTTACATCTACAACACCGAATTAGGAATTGTNACAAATNCATACAATGTTTCCAGTTCTGTTGANTATGTATTNTGGGATACNGAAGGNGAACTTTGGTTCGGCCATTCAGGNGGACAACGTAGGGCTATGGAGTATGATGCGATTGAATGGACAGGCGCAGCAACTCCCAGTCACAACACCGCAATGACTGCGATGACNATTATTTCTGAAAACAGAATTGTTACTGGAGGTAGNGACAACTTAGTGAAAATCACTTCTCAGCAAGGNTTGTTGGAAAATACACTTTCAGACTTTTCATATTATCCAACTAAAATAATTAATGACGGTAATGGAAATATAATCGTTGGTTGCTCTAATGGTGATCTATTCCGTTATGATTTCACAGATTGGACAATGGAGTCCACAGCNATCTCTAGTGGCGGTACCATTTACTCAATCACNNTCGCNACAGATGGCAGAATTTTGGTGGGNACACAAAATGGTAANCTGCANGTAATCAATTCAACAACATTCACTGAAGAAAGTGAATTCGATGCNGCAGGAAGGGTCATGATGGGCATTTTCAGCGATAGTGGCGAATTGCATATCATCTCATCATTCTCAACATCATCTAAGATTAGATTATACGATTTAGATACCGATGGAGANGGTNTAACTGACACAATTGANGCCTTCCCNTTAGATTCAAGCCAATTCGAAGATACTGACAGTGATGGCTATGGTGACAATAGTNATGGAAACAACTCCGATGCTTTCCCAGACGANTTTTCACAGTGGGCAGATACNGATGGNGATGGCTATGGNGATAANCCNGATGGAAACGAATCCGATGCTTTCCCNGAAAACCCAGGACAGTGGTCNGATAGTGANGGNGANGGCTATGGCGACAANATGAACGCTGAAGGCGGCGACAGGTACCCTGACGAATCTACTCAGTGGTCAGATAGTGATGGAGATGGCTTTGGCGACGAATTATCAGGATACATGGGAGATGCCTGCCCTCAAGAGAATGGATTCTCTACAAATGANNGAATTGGNTGCAAGGACTCTGACAANGATGGCTATTCAGACCCNACNGAGGACTGGACAATNGNNGANGGAGCAGATNCTGCAATTTATGACAAANCACAATGGATGGATACAGACGGAGATGGATATGGTGACAACTTGTCTGGCAATGANCCNGACACTTGCCCATATGAATGGGGCAATTCAACCAGTACCTATGTNCCAGAAATNGCNAATGATGGNACACTAACTCTNACTTATTCAGTCAAAGAAAAGTTTGGTTGTATAGATACAGATGGTGATGGGTTTTACGACTTTGGAGATGACCTACCTAATGATGCCCGTGACTATATCGATTCAGACGGTGACGAGGTTGGTGCTAGCCAAGACTACAACGATTCCAATAAATTGGTTCAAACCAGNGAAAACCACTGTGCATTAGATGCTTCTGACCAGTCTGAGATGTGTCTCGGAATCAGAGATGCTGATTATCANAATTATGTTTCAGATAAAGATTCAGAAGGAGNAACTCCTATGGATTATTATGACTGGAAGAAATCTNTAGAGTCTTCCAGTGAAGAGGATACTAGTGACCAATATCTATCCACTGCTACAGANATNCTACCATTCTTAGGTGCAGGTTTCGCAGCGATTGTAGCAGCATTACTAATCTATGCTGCAATCGGTCGTNCTCGCCGTCGNCGTGCATTAGTGAAGACNTATGGGGTNCCATTCATTCCAGAAGAGAACAGTGCAGAGGCTGAAGCTCTCGAAGGCAAAGCAGGATTGTCTGCAGTCGGAGGAGTAGATTCCAACAAATTCTGGGATGATGAAGTAGAGCCGATCGCTATTGGCGATGACGGCAACGAATTAGGTGGCGGTTTTGATGATATTGAAATCAAAGCCGATAGTGANGCAACAGATAGTTCCGAAGTAATGGAAGAATCAGCATCTCTTGAGGAACTTGCAGGCTTACCTACCCCTGCTCCAGTTGAGACACCTGAACCTGCTGCACCTGAAGTTGTGGATGTTGCACCACAAGCGCCACCTTTACCTGCTGAAGGACTGCCTGAGGGTTGGACTATGGACCAATGGAAATGGTACGGTGCAGAGTGGCTTGCTAAGCAAGGAAAGTGATTAATCCGCACGCCAAACTATTGGCAGTGATGCTTTCAATTCGCCTAATTGTACTCCGGAATAAATCGGTTTACCGCCATCTTTGATGGTATTGGTTATCAGCCATAGAATCGCATTCCAACTCTTGGGAGCTGCGAATAGTTCAATTTCACCCAATGTCGCCTTTACTAGCAACTTTCCAGCATCGCTATTCTTATCGAAAATAGCGTGAACTAAATCGTTGGTAGTGAGTAAATATCCTGGCGGTCTCCAATCCATGTATTCACCTCAGACCTTGAATGGTGCTAGGTTTAATCGCTGGACTAAGTGCTCAGCACTAACGTCTGCAACTTCCTTCATTTGGATTCGTAAATTTTCAAGTTCACCATTCATCTTAGCAAGTTTGTGTGCACGAATTAAATCTGTGAGGAAGTCATCAACACTACGGTGACCGTCCATGGTACGTAGAGTATTCAATTGCCTTCTTACTTCGTAACTGACACTTACAGAGGTCATTCCTTCGCCGGTCATGCCTTGGCTTGGAAACTGTTGACTACTTGAATCCCGCGTGAGTAATCACGCTAATGGAACATGTTTGAGGGCTGACTCAAAATGCCCGACCTTGTTTTTCAAGTAATAGACGAGGATGCTCTGTTACTCCAAACTGGCGTCTCATCTCTTGAACGCGTTCATGATATTCCTTGGTAAGCGACCAATATTCTCTACTTCCTGCTCCTGCGCCACTATTACTTGGGCGATTTAGGATTACAGTAGGCGCTCCAGTCCATGCAGCTTCAGCAACCTTGGCCAATCTTCGGATTGGGGTTTTGAACACCTTACGTGGGATTTTTGACTGTACTTCATCACATACATGCAACGAAAGTTTGGACCTCTGATCAACCATCGTCATAGCCACACCGAAAATCTTCAGGTTTCGATTAATTCTTTTTTGAATCATTTTCACGCTATTCATCAGCATGCTGAACCCTTCGAGAGCGTAATATTCTGCTTGTACTGGAATGAAAACCCAATTTGCAGCGCATAGAGCGTTAATCGACAAAAGCCCTAGAGAGGGNGGAGTATCGATGATGATGTGGTCAAATTGGTCGATTATAGGGGCTAAAGCCTCCCTTAGACGTGTTTCACGTCCAATTCGGTGGCTAAGTTCAATCTCAGCACCAGAGAGGTGTATATCGCTAGGTAATAGCCAAAGATTGTCAATCGCTAAATCCTCTGGAATTCTTTTTGCGTTCTCATTTCTTTTTGCCCATGCCCTTTGCATTGATTCAGTCAATGCTTGAGGTGAAATCAGATACTCTTCCATTAGCGGTAAGTCTTCACCGCTATCATTAACCAACAAATCATAAGCGGTTTTCTTGATTTTTTTCTTCTCGACACCAAATGATGTCGCACAATTNCCTTGAGGGTCCAAATCAATTAGCAAAACCTTTGCCGGAGGGACTTTGAATTTTTTTGAACCCTTGGCTAATGCAGTGGCCAGATTAACCGCAGTAGTAGTCTTAGCACAACCACCTTTCTGGTTTGCCACCGCTACTACCATCTTGTATGGATTCATCTAAATCACCCGGGAAATCCGCTGCTCTGAACTATCGAGAGCGTCCACCCTCTGTAAAGAGTCGCATTCTTCGAGCATCAATCATCCCTGTTGGATAACTGGAACTGGAACTTCAGACAGAATCTTACGCACAATGTGCATACCGGTGATTCCACGAATCTTAGCTTCAGGTTTCATGTTGATCCTGTGAGATATAATCTGCAGAGCAATACCTTTGATGTCATCAGGAATTACGTAATCTCTACCATCTATTGCGGCAGCAGCACGTCCCGACTTGAATAGTGCTTGTGAAGCACGAGGTGAAGCTCCATTCACTACACGGTGGTCTTCTCTTGTTCTCTGAACAATTTCGATAATGTAAGATAGGATTGCAGGGTCAACGTGTACGGTTTCCAATGCTTTCTGCATTGCAACAACCTTCTTTGGAGAAGTAATCTGTTCGATGTCGTGACCATCCTTTCCACGAAGTTTACGGCGAGCCAGAATAGCCTTTTCTTCAGCACGGTCTGGGTATCCCATACTCATCTTCATCAAGAATCGGTCCATCTGAGCCTCTGGTAGAGGGTATGTTCCTTCTTGTTCGATAGGGTTCTGTGTAGCGATTACAACGAATGGTGCAGGTAACTTGTGCGTGATACCTTCGATTGTAACCTGCTTTTCTTCCATAGCCTCAAGCAAAGCAGCCTGAGTCTTTGGTGGAGCACGGTTAATTTCGTCAGCAAGAAGAATGTTAGCGAAAAGTGGTCCTGCACGCAGTTTGAATTCTCCTGACTTTTGGTCATACATGTAGGTACCCATAATATCACTGGGTAGCAAATCTGGAGTGAACTGAACACGCTTNAACTTACATCCTAGAGCTTGTGCAAATGTATTTGCTAGCAATGTTTTAGCAAGTCCTGGGAAATCTTCTAGCAACATGTTTCCGTTGGATAGAATACCAACTGTAACTCTTCGAAGATTTTCGTTCTTACCGATAATAACTTTCGATACTTCGCCCATAAGCGAATTTGCAATCGAAGAAACGGTTGCGATGAGGTCCTTCGTACGGTGGTCACCTGCTGGTGCGCCTGCTTGGAATCCTGCATTCATGATATTACATCCCGTGGTACAGGTTGGAACAATCTCCTACCATACTTCAAGGTATTGCGTGAGTAAGTCGCCCAGTTCAGGCGTATTACGGGTATTTATCTGCCCCAAAAGTGGTCTTCTTTCCTGTGTAGGAGAGTCAACTCTTCTAGGATTTCTTCTTCGATAGGTGTGAGTTCNATTTTACGTAATCTCTTAGCGTGGGATGCAGGGATGTCTACCCAAAACTCGTCACCTTCGTCAATATGACGGCCAACAGTAGGACCCATGACTGCAACTGCGAGTTCATCACCTTGCCTTCCTTCTTTGACTTCCTCGCTGGACCTGTTTCTCAAACTCTTGATTTGACCAACAGGAGTGCCGTCTCGCTTCATNATTCTCTGACCAATATGCACTCGGCCACCAAGGACTCGCATTCCAACGATTGCAGGTCCTTTGTTTCTGAAAGTGTGATCTTGAAGATACAGTAAGTGGCCAGGATAAACTAGGTTTTCTCTTGCAGCGGCATCAATCTCTGCTTGAGTGGTCTCTCGCCATTCTTCTAACTCTTCTAAGATGCGATAGATAATATCTGCACCAATGAATTTGATGTCGGCATCTGGCCCCTGNAATCTNGGTTGCACTTCGGAATTACCTTTTACAGAGAANCCTAGAATGATTTGATTGAGTTCACTCTCTGCACATTGTGCAGTNATGATGTCTCTCTTATTTACCGGGCCAATCGTTGCCATACGGATTGGAATTTCNAATTTGTCTAATTCGAATGCTAATGCCTCTAATCCACCAACGGTATCTGCTTTGATAACGACNCCTTCCTCNGCAATATCTACAGATATAGACGCTTCTTTACGTGCTTCATGTTCGGCTTTTTCCTTAGCCTCTGGAGTATTAGTTTGGCGCAAGGTAGTTCCTGCTAAGACATTCTCGAGACCTGGTGCGACAATTTTCAAGCCGCATGCTGCAATCGCATTTTCACAAGATTCCCATCGGTCCCCTGCNTCTCTCATCTCCGACATNCCTCTGGGNTTGAACATCCCTTTGATATGAGTTGAAAACGGGCCATCTGCNCCAACTAGNGTTATTGTGTCACCCAAATTGAGTTCNCCTCTATTGAGAATAACATCGATTGTTTTACCCAATCCTCTTTCATCTTTCATTTCCAATACGGTTCCTTCACCGTCTCCAAGAGTGTCTCTTAGACGTTCATCTAGGAANCGTTCTGCCAAACCAACCGTTACGGTAAGTAAGTCTTGCAGACCCTCGCCATCTTTTGCAGAGCAAGGCACCATGGCTAGATTNGATTTGAAATCTCTAATTTTATCATAGCGCTCAATATTGAATCCGTGCTCACTAAATTGTCCGAGCAGTTTCCAATATCGTTCATCGAAAAATTGTTTGATATCATCTCTTTGATTAGCCCATGATTCAATGAATGAGCGGCCTTTTTCTGTTCTCCATCCGTGAATACGGTCAACTTTGTTAGCCGCNACAACAAATGGTGTTTGTTTCTCNCGAAGGATTCGCAAACTCTCAATGGTTTGAGGTTGTAGTCCTTCCATTACGTCAACAACNANGATTGCAATATCTGCTAAAGCCCCNCCTCTNCTNCTNAGGCTAGTAAANGAATGATGNCCAGGNGTGTCGATGAATAACAANCCGGGGCTGTTGAAATCTTTTCCNCCAGTCATNGCAGCACAGGTTTCATTGAGGATTTTTGCGGGNACTTCAGTCGCTCCAATATGNTGNGTAATNCCTCCAGCTTCACGGTCCATTACGCTGGCTTGTCTTTCACTTCCAAGCGATCTGAAATGATCTAAAACACTGGTCTTTCCATGGTCGACATGGCCTAGTACTGCAACTATTGGTTGGCGCTGCCAACCAAGGGCTTTGACCTCTTCTTCAGCCGGAGGCTCTTGAGTCTCCTCCTCNTCAGACATGTCTAAAACCCCAATTGCGTTTTTTAAATTTCCAATTGGTNTACTAATCACTCGTANACCCAAGACTGNCTGTCTTGGTTCCAGTCGTTTACACCTTCNGGGAACCATAGTCCTAATTCGAATTCAGCAGTATCTGCTGCATCTGAACCATGAATCATATTGTATCCAATATCCATTCCGAAATCTCCACGAATAGTTCCTGGAGCTGCATCTCGTCCGTTAGTCGGACCGATCAAATTACGAGCAACACTAATCGCATCTTTTCCAAGCCAAGCCATACAAACGACAGGGCCGCTAGTTACGAATTTGATTAGCCCTGGGAAAAATGGGCGTTCTGAATGAACCGCATAGTGTGTCTTTGCAATCTCTTCACTTGGAATGACTTGCTTCAGACCGACCAATTGTAGTCCCTTTCGTTCGAATCTTTGAATGATTTCTCCAACCAGTCCGCGCTGTACTCCGTCGGGCTTTACCATGACATAGGTAGTTTCCATACTAATTCCACCATTGTGGCCGACTGGCACGCCCTATTTGAGCGCAGCGATTGAACTAGCGATTCTAGAAGGGTATCTAAATGCCGCCTTTGACGAAATGACGAGTCCACTTGACCTTGCGTGAGTTTCGCTTTAGTTTGACTGCGTTCTTGCGAGCCTTACTGTTAGCAAACCACTGTACTGTTCCATCTCTGCGGATGAACATAAGTCCTGTACCTGGTTCGATAATTTCGCCTGAGAAAGTGCAAATTCTTTGTTCTGGCATGTTGATCACCTATAGTTGAGTTTACGAGCTTCACGACCAGTGTCGCGTAGCATCAATATGTCACCCAGACGAACAGGTCCAAGCACATTTCTTGTAATAATACGGCCCACGTCACGTGGGTTTGGTGCGTCATTGACACGCACCTTGACTTGAGTGGCTTCTCCGGTCATTCCGGTTCTACCTACTACTTCAACGACCTCAGCAGGCCATCCTCCTAGTTCTTCAGACATTTCTTATTCCTCCGAATTCAGTAATCAGGTTCAGCTGGAAAGCCCCTTTACTAGCTCTACAACTTCGTTGAATTTTTCTTGTGCGCCCTTGGACACTTCAAGAAGTGCAAGAGATGCAGTCTTAACGCCACCAGGCATTCCTGCTTCCTTTGCTAGGAACTCTTGGCTAGGAACGTATCCGAATGGAATACCTTTCTCAGCACAGATCAGTGGGATGTGAGCCAGTAATTCTGGCGGGTTTACATCTTCTGCCATGATGATGAACTTAGCGGTGCCTCTTTCAGCAGCCTTGGTCACCTCATTAGATCCTTTTTTCATTCTACCGTTGTTGTTCGCCTGAACCATCTCGTAGATCTTATCTGCGACATCGTTAGGGGTTTCGTATGACACGTGTGCACTCATTGAAATCACTCTCATGCTTATGTGAAGCAACGCTGCGCACGACCTCGCGAATATAAACACCACGGATTGAAATTGACTAGTGCAATCACAACTCTTTGAGGATATTACGCACACCACGAGCCAATGCGGCTCCTCCGGAGATTACGGCGCGACTGTTAGCCAGACTAGATGTCGCATGCACTCCATCCACGTGATTTCCCAGCCTAGCAATGGCTCCACCGGTGAATAAACCGTGGGTGCAAGCGGCATGAACTTCTGTTGCACCTTGGCTTCTCAATGCATCAGCCGCTTTACAAATCGTTCCGCCGGTAGCGATCATGTCGTCTACGATAGCGACAATTTTTCCCTCTACGTCCAAATCCTTTGCCTTGTGTATGATGGTGTGTGCATCGATTCTAGTTTTTTCTAGATAAGAGAATGGCAATCCTATTGCATCAGCTACTGCAGATGCTCTGTCAATAGCACCTTTGTCTGGGGAGAGGATGAAGTCAGGGCCTACGGTNTNTTCTAGGTGAGTGGCGATCTCTTGCATAGCNGATGTAAATTCCACNGGTATTGGCATGTCTTCCAATGCNGCTGGNGAGTGNAAGTCGAATACTACAATTCCGTCACAATGCGCTGAGAGTAGCCTTCCTATTGCTTTGGCACTAATTGCTTCCCCTGGGCGGAATCTTTTGTCTTGCCTAGAATATCCGAAGTACGGAATCGCAACGATTACTCCTCCGCCCACTTTGTCCATGGACTGGGGCCCTATCTCTTTGAGGTTCTCAGTTCGTCCTTCTCTGACATCTCTCAATGCCTCGAGTAGCAATAATGTTTCAACAATTCCTGCATCAGGGAATGTGTTTGATACGAGGACGACTGGTTCCTTGCGCACCGCTTCTATNGATTCTTCAGGGATTCTGATGTATCCTTCAGAATCAGGAAATCTTCTCGCCTCAAGAGAATGGTGCTCCCATCCTAACTCATCGGCTAAGTCAAGAGCTAGCGCCCGGGAATTGCTGCCCGAGACTACTACCATGTTACAGTGGCCTGTGAGGGGGCTAAATGAGTGTTCTCATCATTTACCGTTTATTTCAAGAAAGAAAATCACATTTGACTCTCTTGAAAACTAGCATACTGCATAGATGGTGCGCGAGGCAGGACTCGAACCTGCGACCTCCCGGTTATCAGCCGGGTGCTCCAGCCGACTAAGCTACCCGCGCAAAGGCAAGTCGGCGACCGGCCATCCCATCATAAAGACGACGGTATGCTTCAATCTTCTATTGCATCAGGGTCATTCGCCTGTATGTAAGACGGTAGACCGAGCAACTTGTCGAGTGTTCTTGATAACACTACTTCGTCCAAGCGCTCACGTGTGCGCGCCAGTGCTGTAATTGGAATATTGATTGTAGCGCCGATGCCGTGTTGAATTTGTACACCGATTCTTGTTTTTACTACAACCGCTCTGTAGGTTCTCTTGATCTTTACCAAATCGGTAATTACTCCGATTTCCATTCCCTGGTTGTCCAGAACTGCTCTGTCCATCATTTCATCAGGGGCGTATAGCTTTTCATCAATCCTTACTGTGTTTCTCCATCTGCGCTGTAGTTCGCGCATTGATTTAGAGAGTTTTACGGCACCGTCGTTACGTATGCTGTGGATTAACTCCTTGTGTAATGGTGCGAGTTCTGCAGGTTTTCGCATGAATTCATCAGCGACCCCAGGCTCCACCATTATGCGCATTGAGCGCACTCTTGCTTCGTTCGGGTGGTGACGTTCTCCTACGATCGTCCCCACCTTTGTATCATTCACGTACACATCCCTTTGGAGTAACTCCTGGATGTCATAATCGTTGTTTGGCATTTTCCCATCTCCTTGGCCTTGTGACTCTTGGCCAACCCGTCCTCCACAGTGGCGACTATTATACTTGTCTCCGTCAAAAAATAACTTTCCAATTGGGTTTGACGCATAATCTATGCATCTTCAATTGCAGAAAGAGACTTATTTCATTTTTAGATGNGGGCGCGATAGTTTACTTTCAATTGGTGTCGCATAATCCTATGTCATTTTTTAAATTACATAAAATAAANCAATTGAAAATTAAAAATTGCAATTGAAAAATACNAGAAGAGATAAGGTCATCAATAGTGAACTTACAGCCTGTAATTATGGCAATACAAGTCATTGGGGCAACCTGTTCACTAGGTGAAGCCGTAATCGACAAACTGCTAATGATGGATATCGATGTGATAGCTAAGGAAGAAAATCATCTCAATCGCAATGCATCTTTACTAGATTATTCTACAGCAGGCATTGTAAGAGAAGGTTCTGGGTTTTCTATCTCCTTTGATGATAGTGATGCAGACATCGTTGTTGGCAAGGATCTAATTGTTCATGACTTGTTACCTTCACGTGCAGATAAATGGTTGGCTCCTGAAATAATTAATTGGGCTAATGGGGATGATATTGCTGGGCCCCCAAGATATTGGTTGGGAGTTATTGATGCGGCTAATGCCATTGCTCACATTCTGAAAGCAGAAGTGAAACTGGATAATGTTCACATGTGCGGTCGTCGAGAATGGTCATCTGAAGATACCAAGTCCGAGTTTGATATGCTGTGGCAAAGAACAAACCAGGGTATTAGTGGAAACTTTACTGCAGAAGTATTGTTTGGTCATGAAATTGCAGGAATGGAGGCTAAGCCAATTGCGGATGAAGTGAATCAAAGGCCAGACCTAGACTCTCTACATCAGTTATTACTCGGCCTAACGGGTGATGGCTGGAGGCCTCTAATGCCACTCAGGACTGCATTGATGACTCTAATAGCTGGATTGCAAGAGCCTGTCTAAACTTAGGCTATTTTCGAATCAAAGCGATTACGACCTCGCTGGAATAGCAAGACTCGAATGAAGTACCATGTCAAACTGTTGACCACCAACCATTTCGGGACTCTTTCGACATAATCCTCGTGTTTTTTACGTAAATCAAACCAATGAGTTTTGCCATTTTCATGGTGTGCAGTATGGAACCCAATATTGAACCAAAAGAGGTTCATCCATCCGGTAAAATTCCTTGAAAAATTTAGCGAACCATCTGTGGCAGCTTCGTCTCCTGTGCCCGGTTCAGCACCGGCATGTTGGAGGTAATTGGATGCCAACAACCAATGCAGGCCATGTAACTGTGGTCCTAAGACGATAATTAGCCACAGCCGAACATCGATAAATGCCAGTGTGATGGAAACTATTCCTATGCTAATGAATTCGACGATAGGCCAAAAATCCCGTAGAGTAGCACGTTTTTTCACATACCTCAACAAGGTGCCTGGCAACACAAACAATGCTTGGAATGGATGGATGACATAACCGAAGATGTTGTTGTGGTGCCCACCAAAGCGGTAGGTCCGAGTATCATCCTCTGGTCCATGTTTGTAACGGTGATGATTACCGATGTGTGATGGGAAGAAAACGAAAGAAGGAGTTGCTTGAATGACACTCAACCAAAGGTCAGTGGCCCTATTTAGCCAAGAAGATGACCACATACGAAGGTGAGTATGATTGTGCTGCACTACTGCCAAACCCACCGAGAGGACTAACATTACAACAACAAGATACCATTCAATTCCATTGAACCACTGCCAAGCCATCAGGCCAGGATAGGCGACCATGTACGCAAGCGACAAGAGGTCTGCTCGGCGCAGAAGCATGTTTAGTTCTCCAATCCGACGGCAGCCCTCATCTTTTCGAGGTGGGCGTGCACAT
>PAEE01000067.1 GCA_002701145.1 Methanobacteriota archaeon | reverse complement strand
TGAACCTGTAACAATGGACTTCGCAACAGCACTCGCTCCATTGTTCCTAGAAGTCTTAATGGCGCCTGGTTATGAAGAAGGAACCAAAGAGATTCTGATGGCTAAGAAAAATAGAAGGATTTTGACGATTACTTCACCTAATGATAGACTTTCACCACTAGGCCGAAAAACAGTCCGTAAGCCGATTGAAGGCGGTTGGTTGGTTCAGACTGAAGAGCCACCAGTTATCGATTGGGATAAGGCAAAAGTGGTAACTGAAGTTGCCCCTACCGAAGACCAAATAGCATCTATGAAGTTTGCAGTAAGGGTCTGTGAACAGGTAAAATCTAACGCCATAATAATGGTTCAGGGATTNGCAACTGTTGGTATTGGGCCTGGACAAACTAGCAGAGTTGAAGCAGTAAAAATCGCAGCACGTCGCGCCGGAGAGCGTGGCCAAGGCTGTGTTTTAGCTAGTGATGCNTTCTTCCCATTCAAAGACGGAATAGAACAAGCNGCCGAAGCNGGAGCGGCCTCAATNGTNCAACCGGGAGGCTCTATTAGAGACCAAGAAGTAATCGATGAAGCAAATGCCCGAGGGATGTCAATGTTGTTCACAAGCCATCGATTATTCCGCCATTGACCGGATGTTAGTTAAGTAAAGAGCCACAGATTCAAACATGGGTCATCTAAAAGAAATTAACAAAGGATATTTTCCTCACCTNTTCGGGGCGTGGAAAATGGCTGGATTTTTCATATTAGGGGCAATACGTTGCATTATTCATGGCGTGATTCCAGATGTGGATACAACTTGTGCTCAAGATACAGCAAAAAAAGTAAACATGAATATTCCAGCCAAGGACTCTACCTCGTGATTTAGCATCGTGGCAAAAGAAACTATCCATGTGCCTCTAATATGATTCAAGACACGGTTTCGTCCGAAGGCATATTGGCGCAAACTCTCTCGCAATACTATGGCAGAGGATTGGCAACTCCCTCGGGTCGGCAATTCCGCAGATCCACTGCGCCTTGGAGTTTTAATCTCCGGCTCAGGTTCAGGGATGGAGGCACTACTCCGACATCAACAAAACTCCAATTGTCTACATACCACGAATGTCGTTATTAGCGATAGGCCAGATGTTGCTGGCCTAGACAAAGCCGGTGCGATGGGTGTAACTGCAGTCGTTGTTCCATTACCCGAAATACAGGATAGAGAAGAGCGAAGATTAGTTCATGAAGATGAGATAAATCAAGTCTTAGCGGATTATGGGGTTGAGGTGATAATCTTGTCCGGATACATGAGAATCCTTACTCCTAGTTTCGTTAAGCCATGGGCGGGCAGACTACTCAATATTCACCCATCATTGTTACCTGATTTTCCTGGAGCCCACGCACATAGAGATGCTATTGCTGCNAAGGCGACNAAGTCTGGATGCACNGTCCACTTTGTCGATAGNGGGATGGATTCAGGTCCAATCATAGCNCAAGANGAAGTNCAAGTATTGCCCTCNGATGATGAGAACTCACTTGCTGAAAAGGTCAAGTCNAAGGAACATTTACTNTATCCTTCNGTNATTGACCGTCTTGCAGCAGGAGANATTGAATCTCCTTGAGNTGCTCAGGAGTATTGGTGTTTCTGGCTTTTATTCCACCTTCACAAGTNGGGANATTTGCAAAAACATCAGANATTTTCTTCGANGATTCAAGAATAGAACCAGATTCAANATTGGCAAGTAAAGGTTGCCTTTGNCCCGTATCGTCGATAGGAACGCCATCGATTGTATTGAAAAAATCAGCATCGGCTAAGTAAGCGTCACAGGGTGCTAATTGTATGGCTCCATCTATCTTAGAAACAACNNCGAGGATAGATTCTGCCAGATTATCCGCAGAGTCCAAGANNCATTCTCCTTCGAAAAGATGTACGCGTTCTTCACTTCCACACATAATTACAATNCTATTGCAACCGGCCTTTTTCAATTCANCAGAAAGCCGTTTTACATTCGAATTAACCAGNGCTTTATCTTCNCCCATCCGCGTAGATTCCCCNCCTGCAAGGATAATNCCGGTTTTCATCTAACACGCCTCAGTGCATCGAGTCAAGGCCGTCTAGTGACAATTCGACCTCTCCTAGTAATTCATGAACTCTGGCTAGTAATGCGCGCCTTTCTTTAGAAGANCGAGCAAGTGGTAACCANTCCAANANTCGCCTAATATCTTGAGCATCCCGTTCAACAGTCCAATTNAGGACTTCCTCGAGTACNGGGTCATCNGCCGGTAGNAAACGGTCTGCCATATTGTGTGCTTATCGANGGGCAACAATAAACTCACGCATCAAGAGAACGCTTTCGAATACGTTCATACAATTCTCCNCCNGCGGGGGCTGAGCTAATTAGTTCGATAAATTCCTCTCTCATATCTAATGAAGCAATCAATACTGCATTCTGCTTTTGGACCTTACTTTTATTCCACNTAGTGAGATATTCAGCGGATGGAACCTCACGCCCAGAGCGTTTGATTTCCTCGGCAATTTCTAGAACCAAATCAATCGGAATACCCCTATCGATAATGGCTAACATCTTACCCCAGGCATCACCTTCAATATTTGCAATCAACAAACCGATTAATTTGATGTCTTCTCTGCCGCTTCTTTTCCATAGGCGCTTTATCAATTCTTCAGACCTTTCTGAGTAATTAGTAAGCAGCCAAGAAGCAACTCTGCGCATAGTGGGGTCGTCGGTTCCAATATGGAATGATAAACCACTCTTTAGGAGTAATTTATCGGTAATAGAACGATTGACTAAACTCTGAGCCCCACAGTCATAGGCCCGCTTGATGAATGGAAGGCATTTNCGCCCTTTGGGAAGCCCCTCATCNAGTAATAGATCGAGGTCATCGACCACAATATCACCTCAGGCGCTCTTGGTTCGAACACTATCAAACAAACTTCCTACCAAGGAAACACTATCCTTTAGAGTTCCAAGTAATTTGTCAACAACGTTTTCATCTTCGGTTTTCTGACGAATCATGTCTCGCAAATCAGCTTCGATTCTTGCATGGTCATCATCATCGATATTGAATTGGCCTCTAAGGTGGGCTAATACTGCGAACTCGTCCTTTGAAAGCGATGCGTTAACAATTGCTACTTCGAAAACCAGTTTGTATACCAGCTTCTGTTCATTCGGTGTAACCTCTTCTCCAGGGCCAGTTTCCCGCTTTTCTCTAATCGCTGCATAAACTTCAGCAGGCTCTTCAGGACTAAGTCCCAAGGCATTCGCTAACTTGATGATTAGGCGCTTTTCCTCACGAGTCAAAACCCCATCCCGAAGCATTACTTCGGTGGTGGTCCTGAACACATTGAGTGCCCCAACATTTTCGCCGCTCACGACTCAGCGAGAACCATCCTACACTTGAACCTCATTGAAAACCGATAAAACAGCAAATTTACCATTTTTTTAGAGATAGGGTTCAAGAAGGGGGGGCTTGTCCCAAGGACTGTTCAAATCCGATTCACGACCAATTTAAGCCTCTTTTTTTGGCATATTGGTCACCCTGGAAACGCGCCGAAAGGCTCACTGAAAGGGATAGTGCAAAGGTAAGAACAAGGAGAGATTCCTATGGCAAAAAAACACAGTGGAGGACACAAAGGCGGATCTGGTAAATCCAGTAAAGCAATGAAGTACCTCATCAAAGCAGACCTAAAGGTCAACGGAAACGTCCAGCGCAAGGACATTATTGGCGCAATCATGGGGCAGACAGAAGGTCTGCTTGGTGATGATTTAGAACTACGCAAACTACAGCGAACAGCACGCATCGGACACGTCGATGTCGAGGTTAAGAGCAGCGGTGGCAAAGTGAATGGGGAGATATTAATTCCCAGCAGCATGGACAATGTAGAAACAGCAATTATTGCATCTAGTCTCGAGACTATCGATAGAATCGGGCCTTGTGCAGCAAAAATAGTTGTAACAGAAATTCAGGATGTTCGCTCAACCAAAGTTAACGCAGTTATCGACCGAGCGAAAGACCTCCTATTGGAAATGGTCAATTCTGGCGATGCAGCTACAAAGACAGTAATCGAAGAAGTTCGCAGTGTACTAACAGTTGGTACAGCAAAGAGCTACCATGGATTAACATGTGGTCCTAATATTGAGACCAGCGATTCACTAATCATTGTAGAAGGCAGAAACGATGTACGTAATATGCTCAACTTTGGGATAAAGAATGCAATTTCATGCGATGGAGCGGGTACGATTAAACAAGAACTAATCGACTTAGCGAAATCAAAGGGTAATGTCATTCTGGCAATAGATGGCGACAGAGGTGGCGAGATGTTATTCCGCCAACTCAATGAAATCATGAAGATAGATTTCGTTGCTCAAGCCCCAGTTGGCCAAGAGTGGGAATTACTACCTCAGAAAACCGCAACTAAGTGCCTATCACAGAAGGTTGAAACTGCTAAGTTCGCAGCAAAACTACCTGAAGATGCTCCTAGCGAAGGTTCAGAAGCATGGTTGGAAGAAGGCGCAGAAGAAGCACCGGCTGAAGTACACGAGTACTTTGACCACATTGCAGATTTGAAAGCTAACAATGCTGTCTTTGTAAATGTGGACGGAACTATTTCTGATGCAGTTGGACCATCCAAGTTGGCAGCGGCTGCAGAAGAAGCAGACGGTGCAGTTGCAATTGTATTCAATGGAGCAGTCAGTGACAGAATCCTTGACATCGCTTCAGAAGCAGCAATTGAAACAGTTGTCGGGACCAAGGAAGGCAAAGGATTCGCAACTCGCGATGGAGTCAAAGCTTGGCTTACCGAGAAGCACGCTTGAAACCACCTACAAGGTGAAGTTTCATCAGCGGAGAGGTGTCATCGCTCTTTATGGGCGATGATGCCTCACCAGTTGCAATGCCTGCCTCGGCAGTTACAGTAAACCGAAAATCAGGAGCCCAGTTGGCTCTTGCGTTAACGGTTTTTGCTCTTGTTTTAGCATCTAATTCGATAATTAATGAATCCTGGCTAACCACTACTCAGGAAGTAGGGGATGACTCAATTACTGGAGACTACAGTCTAACAGAAATTACTGCAGAGAACACAGCAACCGGAGATATTGAATCGGAGTCTTACGAATCGCTTTACGATGATTGTAANGACCTAGNGGGNNNAGAAATCGAAGNGATTTGTGNNGANNCNNNNGATNTNCACGATGCAGGATATGTTGCAATAATCATGCTAATCGTTAGCAGCATTTTATTGCTGGTTGCAACGGTAATGCAAGTTCGTTCAATGATTGGAATGGAACAAAGAATTCCAAACCTCATCTCAGCAATAGGCGGGATTTTCGTCGGCTTTTCTGTTTTAGTTTGGTGGATAATGTTGCCAGAAAGTGAAATCGACCTCGAATGGGGCCAAGGATTGTGGATGGCATTAGTCGCTTCCGGAGCAGGCCTAATTGCAGGATTTAGCGGAACAATCCAATCTTGGATAGACGGGCCACCTAGGATGAGGGCTCAAGGCGTAAGGTCGGGTACAGACATGAATGAGTTTGTTCTGAAGGAGTCATCCTGTGGAGACCACACACTTTCGATTTTAGCGGATTCAGACCTGATTAGAGTGGTCAGAGTCGAAAGAGTAGGAGCCTCTCCCTCAATCAAAGATGTCCTCGCAACCCGCCGTGATTCATACACAGGGTTTTCTCATCAGCGCCTCGATTGGCTGGATGATTTCAAGGGATTATGGTGGGTACTTTCTGGAGCATCGTTAATTTCATCATTCATGATTAGTGCATTATTCCTGATACCATTTACAATTGCAGCACTACTTGCTCTTCTTCAATTAATGGACCCTGAGAGATTTGTAGTATCTACTAACTCAGGAGACCACCCGTTCTACATCAATAGATGGCGTTCCAACCGGGAATTAACCAATCTAGCAATGGACTTGGTCGATGATGCCATGATTTCAGTCCTACGTGGAAATGATTTGGATACCAGCGTATTAGATGCTAGGGCTGATCTGATCGCAGAAAGGTTCAGTGCCGAAAGGGAAGCCAAGCAAGAAGCTGAACAAGCAGCAGCTGCCGAAAAAGAAGCATTTATCGCAGCAGCGTCTGCAGCAAAACTAGCGGCAAAAGCAGCAAAAGAAGCCGAGGCACAAACGCCACCCCCTTCGGAAAACCCTCCGCCTAGCGTAACTCCACTTGGGCCACCGAGTACAGTTGCACAAACGCCAGCTCCGCCGGCACAAATCCCTCCACCTCCTGGGCAAATTCCAGCGCCGCAAGATGTTGAAGAGGCAGTAGAGCCCGTTGCAGAACCAGCAGTAGAGGCGGTAGAAGAGACACAAGCAGCAGAAACCGAAGAACCTGAAGAACCAGAAGAACCAGTTACTGAGCCAGAAGTTGTTGAAGAGGCAGTCCCGGAAACTCCTGCGCCCGCTCCAGCAGTTACCATACCACCTCCGCCGCCATTGCCAGCAGTAGCAGCACCGCCTCCAGCAGTACTTCCTCCACCGCCTGCGGCACTACCTCCACCGCCAGCAGCAATGCCTCCTCCTCCTGCGATTATGCCTCCGCCCCCAGGGTTAGGCGGAATGGCATTACCCCCTCCTCCAGCGGGTGCGGCAATACTTCCGCCTATGGCAAATCCACAACCGGTTTCGCCACCGCCTCCAGTTTTGGTACAGGCAGCTCCTCGTGAAGAAAATCTTTCAGACGATGAGAAAGACAACTTATTGGGCGATTTGAGTTCGTAATCAGCGAACTCCGCCTGAACTAGATAGCATCACTCTGCGCTTTAGCACATTTACTTCGTTTGCCAATCCCTCAGTGTCATCTGAAGCAGGTAACTCGAATTCATCCGCATCCAATGGAACCATAGTACCCGGTCCAGGTGTTCTTTCCAGCGCTTTACCCAATGCAATTGCATCGTTGAGTAAAACGCCTTCAGAGCCATTGTGCCTCGCTTCAAGGCGAGTCCTTGTCCATTTAGACAATCCATCTGCTAAGTCAGCAAGAGTCGCTAGTAGCGATAATTTCTTTCCGTCAGATTCATCTCCATTTGGAATTAATCGTAATGCTAAACGTAGCAATCTGTCTAATCTCATGTCTCTCGGCTCTATTCCAACATGAGACGCTAAGGCCCTACGAACTAAAGAAAGGTCCTCATTGTCTTCCAGAAGATTAGCTTCATCTTCTAGTCCGAGGGCGCGTAATAACTTGACCAAACTAGCAGAATCTCCGTCACTAGGAATCGGATTTTCTGGAGATGAAGGCTCTATGATTTCAATCTCGGGGACGAATTCCTCGACATCCTCGTCTTCCTCTACAGCCTCGGGAACTACATCGACTTCCTCTACAGCCTCGGGAACTTCTTCGATAACTGTGATTTCGCTAGCAGCCTCTGCTTCGATTTCAACAATTGGTTCCGGTGACACAATTTCCTTTTCTTCAATAACTTCCTGAACCGTTTCAACTATCGGCTCAACGATTTCTTCTTCAGAAGAATCCATTTCCTCTAGGATTGCCTCCATCGCGTCTTCTACAGTGTTTTGAGGGACTGGAATTAACATCGGTCTAGAGCGCTTCCTAGGCCTCCAAGCTATGAATGAAAAGTGTTCATCAACAACATCTTTTTGAGCGAGACTCATCATTAATTGAGGGATATTTGCGGCTAAAGCCTCAAGCCTGTCAGGCCTTGAAAGTTCAAGATTTACTGAGATTGAAAGTTCAGGATCTCTGGTCCAATCAAGATTTGAAACCCTTCTTCGTAATGTTTCGTGGCCCGCAACCGCTTCTCTCATCGATACGATGCGTAGCGCCAGACCAACTGGGTTTTCCTCTAACATTTCGTTGATGACATCAACAGAAAA
>PAEE01000016.1 GCA_002701145.1 Methanobacteriota archaeon | reverse complement strand
TTTGCGAGGGTTTATCCGAATACCCATGCGAATGGCTTTACTGTTTGAATGGGCTTTACGTGGGTCATTTTAGACGCTACTGATACGAACCCCATCCTTCGAGAGGGGCCCCATCCGAATTCAATCGGGTTTAATTTCTGCTACAACAGCTCCACTATTTATTGCAGACATCTGTTTTTCAGTCGGAACCCAATCTCCATCAATTAACTTCCAATATCCGTCTTCGCTATATTTTACAGATGGTTCTTCTCCATCTCCTTCGTATGCGAACCAAAGGCCACTTGATTTCTTTTTACCACCCTTGCCAAGAGTCCGGATCTTATATGCGCCTCCAACTGAAAGAAGTATTCCGAATACCATGCCTGCAGTTGCAATACCTTGCATGTATCCGTACTCAATACAATCTCCACCGCCGGATAATTCACATTCTATCTTCAGATCTCCTAAGAATGCAAATAGAGGCATGAAAAGTAAATAGAAAAGCAAACCTGCAGATAGGATATTTGATGGCTTCATATAACTTACATTACCTACTAAAAATTAAACCATTCCCCAACATAATCTAATTCGGATAGTTTCAGAGGGTTCATCCGAATACCTATGCGAATCAATTGGCTTCTAAGTAATAGGCGACATTGATAATTGCAGCGAAAGAAATCCACGCGATGTAAGGCCATACTATCATTGAAGCAAATGGAATTGTTTCGTAAATTAAATACGCATAAATTATTGTAAATATTATCATGAATACAATCATGATTAAGGAAAGCAGATATTTTTCTGAGTTGAATACTGAAGGCCAAGCCAAATTCAATGCTAATTGAATAGCGAATAGGGATACGATTAACCAGTAATTATCCAATTCATCCCGTTTACTCAAAGTGTTGCTGAAACTAATGGCAATACAAGTGTAAAGTACCAACCATATCGGTCCAATGATCCATCCAGGGGGCTGGAAGAATGGTTCGTATTCTGAATCAAATGTCAAAACTTAGCCTCCTGATCAATCTACACGGAATAAACATGTAGCTGGTTTCTTGAAGAATTTATGGCGATATTTCGCAATAATCCTGTACCCAATGTCTCTAATTGGAAGAGGGATAATCCACAGGAATGGAAACCACATTGAATAGTACCAGCGCATGTAGAGCAAGCATCTGATTCCAGCAGCTGAACGAATATACGACTTCCCATTTCTTAACAGATATACGGAATCTGCATTCTGTTGTTTTTCAGGGAAAGTAGCAATCATGGTTTGTGCGTCTTCTGATAGAATGGGCCTGTAGCCTAAATCCTGACCCTTTGCTAGCCTTTTGTCGATGAAGGTGGCTAAGCGATGGCATAAGCCGCAATCACCGTCTAAGAGAAGGAAATCCCTTTCTTTCATTCAATCACCTTCTGTATTGGCCATGTGTGGACATAAACNCCTTCNGACAAATGTACANANTCTGGATTCATTATGTCGATTCCGAGNTCATAACATTCTGTAAGGCTATTTTTCACAATCTTAGCCTCGCCATCTTGGAAAACCCAAGGCTCATGTAATGTGTATGCCATTTTCAAGTTCCCTTTGTGCTCAGTGTAAAGCGAATACCTCTCAAACAAGAACTCCTCTAGTGTCCCCTTTTCTGCAATTCTCTTTTCACCCGTTGCTAATGCTTCACCTTCTAATTCTACGCCATCGCTTGAACGCTTTGAGGTCCATGAATATCGATTCNCATCANTTTTTAATCTGCACTTAGCATATCGGTAAGGAAGTCCATACTTACGTGGCGCATGGAAACAAGTAACCCTACTTTGTGCATCTAAGGTCAGGAATAGCACACCTGGTTTGCCATTTTTTGTAACATAAGTTCGAACATTAAATTCAGGGAATGTTGAGATTCCAGGAACAGCGGGTAGCAATCTTGGTCTCACGTTTCTCATTTGAAATGGAATTGTTCCGACATAGGCCTTCCCATCAAACAAATCTATCTCCAAACCTTCAGGAATGTGAGGTTGAAGTTTTTCAGGNCTAACTTCCCAGTGCATGAAAGTAAGATTACGCCACTCCTGAACTAGAGCATGCGGTCTGTCTGGCATTGGGAATGGGAGATGATCTCGATTGATTGCGACCATAGCAAACACTCAGAACAATCCGATATTACTAGCATGAATGATTCCATTTGCTAATGCCCATATTGAAATTGGAATNAAAGCCCAACCTAATGCTTCTGAGAATGGTCCTGAACCAAATGANCCGAAAGCACGTGACAGAGGTCCTCCCCAAGATGATACAAATCGAATAATTAGAGTCAATACTCCTGCAGCTAGAANATGCACGATTAGCATNACAGGGCCGAATANATAATTTATTCCTCCAGTCATCGTNAATGCNACAACTCCTTGAGTCAATATCGCNGGATTTGCTAGCCAAATGAACCATCCCATCCAGAATCCAATTAGNAGGTCTCTTTCGACATCTTCGACCTCTCTCCATGCTTGGAACCCTTTGGAATATAGATTATGCATGCGCTTAGCAATGAAACTGACTTCCCGTGGTGTGCCGCTAATCGAAGCGCGAATTGCTGCAGTTACAAACCAAGAAATGAGCGCAATATCAACCCAAGTTCTGTAATCATTATCAGTTGGAATGAGTGCCATTATCATCGGTATGAAATTTACCATAAGGAATCCAATTCCTCCTGCTAAGGTGACGCTAGCCCATAGAGAGCCAGGTGGTAAAGCCTCTTCAGGTGCTTCATATTTTTTCCTTGGCAATGCAACTAGCAACATTGCAAGACCAGGCCCCCAGAACATTCCGAGAGTTGAAAGAATAGATTGTTGGCCACCATATCCNATGTCATCTACTGCCTTGATTAGATTTTCTTCACTTGTACTACCACTGACAGAGTAGGTGACGTGGCCGGATGAATCGATAATGACGATTGAATCTGAAACTCCCATCGGCATGCGCTTAGCAAATCGGCTCTCNCCGTCATCGATCAGTATAGGCCAAGATGCATTTGTGATTTGAGCAATCGTGTCCAAGTCATCCATTCGTACATTTTCACCAGTTACAATTTGAACAGCACTAACCCGTCCATCCAATCTGTCTACTGCTTTCTCCATCTGTATAGACTGGTCGATGGCGTTACTTGATGCAGGTAGAGTGATGCCAATTATCACCGCTTCTTTACCATCCAATAATTCATCCAAAGAAACGGAGCCATTTCCGTTTTGGTGTAGTATGAANGACGGTGCGCGAGCATCATCAGCTACAATGTCTTCTCCTCCTAAATCAGGTATGTCGCTAGCTAGTGGGATCATTAGAACAGCCATTACAATCAAAGCACCGATAAGCGGCAGTGGTAGNATAATTCCTTTCCTAACCAAAGTTACTAGGTAAGCAATGATNGATACAAAGCCAGAAATTGACAACCATAGGAATGCACTCGCNATCGGNTCCTTGTCCTCTTCCACATT
This sequence comes from Methanobacteriota archaeon, assembly GCA_002701145.1. Classification (GTDB taxonomy): domain Archaea; phylum Thermoplasmatota; class Poseidoniia; order Poseidoniales; family Poseidoniaceae; genus MGIIa-K1. The sequence goes on along the minus strand of PAEE01000016.1, from coordinate 15,296 downwards.
GAATCGAATAATTCCTTCATGGTCACAATTTTTCCCAGCGATTCCATTAATTTGAGTATCAACAGTCTTCAAGCAAACGATCAGTACATTGTCGCCAGCAGGTAGAGGGTTCTTGCCAGTGAATACTTTTGCAGGTCTTCCCATGTCATCGGTCCTATCTACGTACTCACTGGTTGCAGTGAATCCTTCAGGGCGCATATCAATGTCGAAAATTCTCTTTTCATCGGGTTCAACAGGTCCAAAAATATTCATCGATGTAAATTCCTCATCTAAGTCATCGAATCCCCATGGAAGAGTTGCTACGAGTTGGATATGTGCTAGTTTGGAATCGTCAACAGTGACTTCAACCTCTGGTGAAAATAGATCTCCTTCGATAACTATGCCTCCGCTAAATTCGTTAGAACCACCCCACTCGATGTTGATGTTGTAAGGACAATTAGTAGATGCTGACAATGAGAAAGTAATCACGTCACCTTGTTGTGCAGAAATATTTGCAATTTGTATTTCAGTGCTCATGTTGTGAGCATCTGCTGAACTTTCGTAAACGAAATCAGTAGCGGTCCCGAAATAAGAGAAGTCACCGATTTGAACTTGGGTGTCAATAGTGACTGGGTTTTGTGTCCGGCATTGTGCTAACGGAAAACCAGTACCTGCTTGAACATAAGCTCCAACATATGTTGAAATTCCGAATGAACCATTAAAGCCCATTTCCAAAGGAGGCATTGAAAGTACTCCTGTCGATTGACCTTGGCCAGCAGTAATCCCCATATTTCCTATGGACGCCGCTTGGTAATCACGAGTTAGGTTTACGTCATTTAATGGGCCATCTAGGTAGATTCGATGGACGTCATTAACATCCCATTCTACAAATCCGGGTTCATATGTTTCATCATCTCCTGATGCATTCGAAATAAGTGGGCCAGTGGTTGGAATGAGTACGCACAATAGTGCGAATAGAGCAATCCACCTCCCCTGCATGTTACAACCCAGACACTAGGAGTTGAAAAACCACATCATAGATGTGGGCTTCCAAGGTACAACCACATCGCAATTATTCCGGATGTTATTGCGGCAGCATTTACAGTTCCTTTAGTCATCATTCCACGGTTTTCTAATACCGCTCCTAATACGCTGTCCACTTGACACCCCAACCAACCGATTAGGGCGACTATTAATGCCAATTCGATATTCTGGTCAGAGACAAATGCTAGGATTGCAATTATTCCCGAACCCGCTGCAGCAGCGAGTTGACCGTTAGGTGAAAATCCACCATTGATTCCCGGTTCACACTTTTTCATTGTGGTAATCATTCTAACTCTGTCATCAAGGCAACCTATCTCTGATGCAAAGGTGTCAGCAGCTGCTACTGCAACTGAGGCAGAAAATATCCATAATCCATTTTCATGATCTCCGAGATACCATGAGATAATTGCGACTAGGCCAGGAAGTCCTCCATTTGCGACTACATTGCCCCAACTGCGGTGACCATCACTCGATTCAGAAAGCCCTCTGGCNGTTTTTTCATCAAATCTCCATTTTGTGGCTTTGTGAGATGTTCCAAGGAAACCGAGTAGAATNACTAACCATGTCCAATGACCTAGGCCACCNACAACAATACCTAGNGCTGCAGCGGCATAGACTCCGAGCCTNTCTAGGACACGATACTTCTCAGATATGAGTACTAAAACGCCCACAATACCGAATGTAACCCAGAGGTTTCCCTCGGTTAATCCNGGTTCCATGATGTCAATCATCACTTTGCCTCCTTATACTCGCACGGGAATCACCGTCTATACCTTGCCCCTATAATTGGGCTGAAAGTTTTAGTTAGCGAGAACTACCATCAAGACGGGAGATGCATTACTGCGGCGAGAATCTCTCTGCCAATTATCCACAATCCAATAATCATAATTCCAGTCCACACTAAGCTTGCAAATATTTGCACTACGATATCAGTATCTCTGAATAACCAACCAACAAACCAACTACTTCCATTCCATAATGCATGACCCACTATCCCTAATGAAATTCCGATCAACGGAGACTGTGGTAAGTTCCAGACTTTGTTAGGTGGCTTGTATAGCCAACCTCTCACNGTTTTACCCATNGNGGATAATTCTCTTTCAGAACTGACTACTTGTCCTGAGGCNCCATCGTAAACAACCCACTTNGTTCCTTCTTCACCTAATCTTCTACCGTAAACTCCGCGTTTCATACACAAGTACCAACCGATTGAAACCCCGGATAGCCCTGTCCAAAATGCATGGCCAGGTATGGAGCCAATACCNCTTACAATAGTAGTCGCTGAAAATGTGATAGCAGAATACTGGCCTGCTCCAAATGACATCAAGATATATTGCAAGTTTTCAAGAAGGGCAAAACCAAGGCCGACNGAGAAACCAATTTGGAAACCACGTTTGGGAGAATCGATTAGCTTGTATAGGCTTAGAACAAATACGGCTTTGCACAATTCTTCACCTACAGGTGCGCTAATGAATAATATTAGAAATTCGCCAATAGTGCCTGGGTCCATCGATTCAATGCCGATTAAAAGAAGCAGTAATGGGAATAGTAAGGAGTTGATTACTAATGCTGGAAAAGTAGACAACATTCCTGCGATTAGCATTTTTTCGCCTTCTCTTTTGTTGGTAATTAGTTGGAAGTGCCTAGTTGAAAATGCCCACCAAGCATGNACTGGTAANGAGAAACCGAACAGCCATGCTGGTACGCCAACTAATATTGCTAANACAATCCATGCNGGATTGTCGTCTAACATCATTGGTAGCAATCCGAGGAATGCGGCGAGGACAGTAATGCAAAATACAGTCCACAGGGTAGATGTTGGTGGCATCTCCAACGGCGGAGAATCTCGAATTAAGTGATGTTCGAATTTAGTTGGTACTGGAGTTAACAATACTCTTGAATCGTTTAATTGGTGNTGNTTTGNACCTAATTGGTCAGGAGTTGCCAATATCACATGAGTTAATTTTGGTCTTCGCACGTACAGGAATAGTGCTAGGAATGGNGCTAAGCAAATAGCTGAAATTATTGCTAAAACTGAGTCGCCAGTAATCAGCCCGATCAGTATTGAGACTCCTGCTTGAGCAATTATGTAAAGCAGAACAACAATGCCTAGCATTCTCCAAATGACACTCCAAGTNGTGGATTTGCTGGCTAATGCCAGGCTCTTGGGAGGAGGGGTTAGTGGCGCCATCATCCCCTGCATACTTGTNGCAGGGTAGGCCTAACTAACCAATATTTCCCTAAAGGAAGGTCCCCGCTCAGTTCGCCCATCACTCGTCACTGAAACAGCAGTCCGCTCAAGTGCGCTCATCATCGCAGGGGTTGCGGCTGGCCACTATTGGGCATTAACCATCCGGTTATGAAAAACAGTCATTCATTAGTAAAGACAATTTTCTCGGGCCATGAAGTGGTCCGATTGGTTGTTTGCTCCTAGGATGGATCATCGAGGGTGGTCTACTCCCAGTGAGGCTTCTAGAATCTTCTTGATAGCAACTCTTGTTCTTGTAGGTTGGTGGTCTTGGGGAGNTGCTGGAGANAACCTCGCTATTTGGTTTGGAGTNACTNTANTAATCGCCACTCCAATTCTTTCATTGGGCTGGTATNTACTTTCACTATTAGCNCGTAACAGAGATGTGCTACTACTTACGCCNAAAGTAAGGCCNGCACTAGAAGCAAAAGGNAGACTTCCTAATCAGTTCAAGAATCCATAGCCCCANTCATGTGGTGGTGCAAATGTTTCCTTGATAGAACGAGGGCTGACCCANCGTAGAAGGTTCAATGGTGAACCTGCNTTGTCATTGGTTCCACTACCTCTGGCTCCACCAAACGGTTGTTGACCAACTACAGCTCCAGTTGGCTTATCNTTGATGTAGAAATTACCTGCACTGAATCTTAGNGCAGCAAGTGCNGTNTCGATGTGTCTTCGGTCTTTAGCGAATATTGAGCCAGTCAGCGCATATTCNGAAGTTGTATCGCACACTTCTAGAATCCTTTCGAAATCATTGTCGGGATAAACGTGGACTGATAGAACAGGGCCAAATATCTCCTCTGACATGCTTTCATATCTAGAGTCCTTGCAAATGATAGTAGTAGGTTCGATGAAGTATCCTTTCGAATCATCGTATCCTCCACCTGTTACGATTTCACAGCCTGAGTCTGCTTTTGCTCTGTCGATGTATCCAGTGATATTATCGAATGATTTGCGGTCGATAACAGCGGACATGAAGTTAGAGAAATCTCTAGGGTCTCCCATTGTAATCTTTGAAACTTCATCGCAGTAGTCTTCTTTGATAGCATCCCAGACACTTTGAGGTACGTAAGCTCTACTAGCAGCGCTACACTTCTGTCCTTGGAACTCGAAAGAACCTCTCAGCATTGCGACCAGTAATGCTCTTCTGTCACAATCAGGGTGTGCAACAATGAAATCTTTACCGCCGGTTTCTCCAACTATACGTGGGTAGGAGCGAAGATTCTCTAGATTATTTGCGACATCTTTCCACAATTTGCGGAACACTGCGGTTGAACCTGTGAAGTGCACTCCTGCAAGTTCAGAATGAGACATACAGATGTCACCAACTACGCTTGCTTTACCTGGTATGAAATTGATNACTCCGCCNGGTAGNCCTGCATCCATCATCAACTTCATCAATCTATAGTTCGATACATAGGAGTTCCTTGAAGGCTTCCAAACTCCAGTGTTNCCCATTATGGCAGCACTAGATGGCAGGTTAGCAGCAATGCTGCTGAAATTGAATGGTGTGACGCTGAAAACGAAACCTTCCAANGGCCTAACTTCACTTGAATTCCACATNCTTGAAGGCGAGACTGGCGGTTGTAGATCTTCGTAAATTTGNCTACAGTAGTCGCTGTTGAATCTCCAGAAATCGATTAGTTCACACGCAGAATCGATTTCTGCTTGNTGACATGTTTTAGATTGATTTAGCATTGTAGATGCNTTAATCTCAGCGCGTCTTGGACCAGCTAGCAACTCACTAGCCTTGAGGAATATGGCACAACGTGACTCCCAAGGCATAGTAGACCACATCTTGTGAGCATCAAGTGCTGCATTGATTGCATCATTAACTTCCTTTTCTCCAGCCATGTGTACTCTTGCGATAACATGGCTGTGGTCGTGTGGCATGACTTGTTCAACCACATCTCCAGTGAATACTTCTTCACCATTAATGATACAAGGNATTTCAATGACTTGGCNTTCCTGTGCCTTTAANTCNGCTTTCAATTCACTACGTTCTTTACTACCGGGAAGNTATCCCAAAATTGGTTCATTGACAGGGGTTGGGGGTGTGACGACATTGTTCACCATATCCACCCCGAAGGGGTGNGGCTCAAAATAGTGCCCGTCAGTACAAGTGAGACATTTTTTGCCTTATTTTGGAGATTTTAGGNGCTACGACCATCTGACAATATCCGTTTCCNGGGTTTAATTCGAAGTAATTGTGGTGNTNNTTTTCTGCNTCATAATAATTNGAAATTGGTGAAATTTCAGTTACTATNTCTTCATCAAAATATTCTTGNAATCTTGACTTTACNTTCTCAGCAANCATCTTTTGATTNTCATCAACATAGAATATTGCAGAACGGTACTGCGTGCCAATATCATTGCCTTGGCGATTCAACTGAGTNGGGTCGTGTACTGTGAAAAACACTTCTAGAATAGTCTCGTAAGAGATTACAGATTCATCATAAAGCACTTCNACAACTTCNGCATGTCCTGTGACTCCATTACAGACTGCATTGTAAGTNGGATTNTCCACATGCCCTCCAGCATAGCCNGGTAATGCCGANTCAANNCCTCTCATGTGTTTGAATGCTCCTTCAGTGCACCAGAAGCAACCGCCACCCAATACTGCTCTCTCCATGTCTAGCCCTAAAGGCGGTCATATATTGAGTTCNTCANTCCCTGAATTATTTTCATGGGTGGTGCTAATTAGATGAGTCGTAATAGAAAGANTATGCGAGTCACACTCTTAGTGCTGATTCTTCTTCTGGGTTATGCTCCGATGCATGTCGAAGCAACCTCTGGAAGGGCTCTNACTACTGAGATTGTAATGAGCCAAAAATTGTGGGAATCTGGGGACACATTAGTTGCAGATGTCTATGTTTCAGGTGCGCCATACAATCGTGACATCACTTTGAATTGGGAACTGAGTGACGAGAATGGAGTGATCACCAACGGTACTCAAATTTTCCAAATGGGTGGCACTACTCACATTGTTCAATTAAGTCTGAGTCAGTTCTATGATGGGGGGACTTTTCATGACCTATCGGTTGAAGTAATTCTAGATTCCAATATAGCAACCGATAATTTTGAATTAACTATTCTAAGAAACTCATTACTCTCACCAGCATCTAATTTGGTCGTATTCGGCGATTCACTTTCTGATATGGGTAATGGGAACTCTAGCGCATTGGTTTCATTGGCTTTCTCATCACCTCCTTATTGGCAAGGTAGGTTCTCTAACGGNCCGGTTTGGATTGANCATGTTTCGGATTCATATGGCTTGAATACTACTTTTGGTNATGGAATAAACTCAGGNGANAATCGTGCCTTTGGAGGCTCACAAACCGGTCAAGGATATTCCTATGTAATTCTGCCAAATACTGGGGCACAGATTAACAATTACTTAGCAAATGTNCAATCTAGTTTTTCAAGTTCAGACGTANTATTCCTTTGGGCNGGAGGTAATGATTTCCTTTATGGAACTGGCAACCCCGATTTGATTAGCCAAAATATGGCNTCACATGTCAAAACTTTNGCAGANGCAGGAGCGAGTAGATTCGTAGTAGCTAATCTTCCACCCTTAGAACTGACTCCTGAAGGAGCGGGNAGAACATCACAACAGCAAGCGACTATGGCTAGTGATATTGTTTCCTACAATAGCAAATTGTCAGTGGAAATCAATAACCTCTCAAATTCGATGAATTTGGATATTACTCTAATCGATGCATGGACNGTTTTCAATCAAATNGTTGACAATGCTGGTCATGTCGGAATTACAAATACGCAAGACCANGCTTGTATTGGAGGGACTTCCATCGGTGCTTTACCACTACCAATCTGCGGCTCAGGTGCAAATGTTGTTTCAAATGTAGATGAATACTTATTTTTCGATAAGGCTCATCCAACAGCAACTATGCATGAGATCATTGGAAAGGTTGCAGTGATGAATATTGGCGATGCAGATACCGATGGAGATGGAGTCATAGATGAGTTTGACCAATGTGAATGGACAAACGATGTTTCAACAGTGAATGTGGATGGCTGTGATTGGAATCAACAAGATGAGGATATGGACGGAGTGGTNAATNTAGATGATGATTGTTTAGAGACAATTATCGATTCAGAAGTCGANGAAAACGGTTGTGCTGATTACCAAAAGGATACNGATGGCGATGGTTTGAGTGATGACATAGACCCTTGCCCAGATGACGTATCTGGCAATGACCATGACATGGATGGATGTGTGGATTTAGTCGATGAAGATGATGANAATGATGGCGTTCTTGACGTTGATGATTNTTGNAAACATGGANTGATTGGAATTCATGACGCAGACTTTGANGGTGACGGATGTCATGATGATGAGGATNCTGATGACGACCANGANGGTCTATCTGATGAAGATGAGTCAGCAGCTGGCAGTGACCCGTTCGATGTGGATAGCGATGATGACAATGTNTGGGATGGCCAAGATGCCTTCCCTATGGATTCNAGTGAGTGGAAAGATANTGATGGCGATGNCTATGGAGATAATAGCGACGCATTCCCTAACGATTCTAGCGAATGGATTGATTCTGATTATGACGGTGTAGGAGACAATAGTGACGTCTTCCCTGATGACCCAACAGAATGGGANGATAGCGATATGGATGGATTTGGCGATAACACGGACGTCTGTCGATTTGAAGCCGGAACTTCGCTCTACCCCAAAGGTTGTCCTGACCGTGATTCGGATGGATTTTCAGATGATGTAGACCAGTTTCCAGATGATCCTTCAGATTGGTACGATTCAGATTCAGATGGCTATGGCGACAATAATGACCAATTCCCAGATGACTCTGAAGAATGGATAGATACTGACATGGATGGTTTTGGAGATAACGGTGATGCGTTCCCTAATGATGAAACAGAATGGTTAGATTCTGATTTAGATGGCTGCGGTGACAATAGTGATGCTCTTCCACAAAACCCCAAGGAATGCTTGGATTCTGATTTGGATGGAGTTGGAGATAATGAAGATCCATGGCCAAATGACCCACTGGAATGGGCTGACAGCGATTATGATGGAGTAGGAGATAATTCTGATTTCGACCCCTATGATTCTTCTGAAACCAAAGATAGCGATGGAGATGGCGTCGGCGATAATACAGACCTATGGCCACAAGACCCTAGCAGAATGCGTGATAGTGATGGTGACGGTGTAGCCGATTCAGTAGACGCATTCCCCAATAATCCCGGCATGGATTCATGGGTGGGAATAATCGTTAGTTTAGCAATCATTTCAGGAATTGTTGCAGTAGGGTTATTTTTGTTCAAAAAGTCTAGAAATCCTGAGACATTAAGCGGACTAAATAGTGTCCCCGATGCTCCGCTTGAGGCTCCCAGTTTGCCTGATTGGGACTGATTGACCTGCCCATTCTAAATAGGGTTGGCAGACGGCCACGGTTCAGAGGTAATGGTAATGGATGTGAAATTCTCCGATCTTGGAATTAGTGCCCAGATGAGCCATGAGCTCAAAAGGGCCGGATTCGAAGAGCCATTTGAGGTACAAAGGGAAACAATCCCTGACATGCTAATGGGCAGGGATGTCTGTTGTCGTGCCCCTACTGGTAGCGGTAAGACACTCGCATTCGGTATTCCTATGCTCGAGAGAGTTGGCCGAGGCGAGCCAAGTCTTCCAAAGGCGCTTATTCTAACTCCAACAAGAGAATTAGCAGAACAGATTTACTCAGTACTAGACCCAATCGCTTGGGGTCTTAATCTGAGAATCATGTCGATTTATGGTGGTGTATCCTACACCAAGCAAACACGAAGACTCGACAAAGGAGTCGATATTGTGGTTGCTTGTCCTGGTCGTTTACTCGATTTAATCGATAGAGGAAATGTATTCCTCGATGAAGTTGAGATTGTTATTATCGATGAAGCAGACAGAATGGCGGACATGGGTTTCACAGAACCAGTTTGTGACATTCTCAACGAATGTTCGGAAGATCGCCAAACAGTAATGTTCAGTGCAACTTTGGATGATGAAGTCGCTGAAATCAGAGAACAATACCAGACAGACCCTCAAATTATAGAAATTGGACCTGAAGAAATTTCGGTTACAGAAATGAATCATCATTTCTGGCTAATGCCTAACTCTATGAAAACTAAGGTCAGTGCTGAAGCGATTAGAAAGTCCGGTAGAGGATTCATTTTCTGCCGCACTAGAGCTGGTGTTGACCGTGTTGCTGAGGAGATGGAAAACGAGGGACTTCGAGTAACTAGTATTCACGGTGGAATGCCTCAGAAGAAGCGTTCTCAAGCGGTTGATGATTTTGGTCAAGGTAAAACTCATGCCATTGTAGCGACTGATGTAGCAGCACGTGGTCTTGATATCAAGGGAGTTCATTGTGTGATTCACTTCGACCCTCCAGAAAACGGTAAAGCGTTCAAACATCGTTCCGGGCGAACTGCTCGTGCAGGTGGTTCTGGTAACGTAATCAGTCTTGTTCAAAACCCTCAGAAGGGTAAGTGGTCAAGAATTCAGAAAGAGGTTGGTCTGAAAATTAAGTTTGAGCCACCGGAATTCAAAGACCTCATTCAGCATGAAGATATTTCTCACATAGCTCCATTCCAAAGAGGTTACAGGAATTCTAGAGATAGAAAAGACCGCAGTGGTAGACAAGGCCGAGGCGGAGATAGAAACCGTGACGGCGGCCACTATGGACGAAGAAACCGTTCGAATAANGACTCNGGCAGAGGCGGTGGCCGNGGAGGTTCCAGAGGNGGCCGNAGAGGNCGAGGCGGCGGAGGTCGTGGCGGNGGCGGCGGTGACCGNGGAGATTCCAGAGGAGGTCGAGGCGGCGGAGGNCGAGGAGATTCNAGAGGNGGTCGTGATGGCGGAGGCGGCGGTGGTCGCGGAAGATCAGGNGGCGGTGGTAAACCGGCATTCAATCGTAACAATCGTCCTCCAAAAGGTCCAGGCCGAAGTAGAGGTCGTGGCGGCGATAACAAGAGTAAATCCCGTAACAACCACAGACGTGGATGAGAGTGTTGTACTGAGGTGCATCTAGCATCTTAAACAGGGTTTCATATACTTCTTCAACTAACTTATCTCTATGGATGTGACTAGTCGTATGAATAATATGCCTAGGTCTTCTAAAATGCCTATGAGAGGTGCTTGGCTAGTTCTGATAATGCTACTNAGTGGCATGGCACCATTTGCTAGTGCAGACTCTTCAACTCCAATAATCTATGATGCGGCGCCGCTGAAAGAAAGTGCCGAAGAATCCCCTCTAACATATTCCTTTTCTCCGGCAATCAGAGCCGCATTCACCCGAGTAAGTGACATCTCACAATATACGAGTGCTGAGTTGGAAAGTACCACTGAATGGGTTGTAGTAAGTTCAACTCCAATGGGTGAGGCAACTGGTATTCTTGCCAATACCTGGATTGTAGAAGTTGAGCCAAGTGAGGCTTTGCAACACTTTTCACAATTACAAGATAGTGGTCTAATCGAGACCGCTTATCCGTTGGTTGAAAGACAAATGATTCCAAGATGGACTCCTAATGATACGTATTTCTCAAATCAATGGCATCTAGAGAATACTGGCCAAGATAACGGAGTGGCTGGAGAAGATGTCAATATNACNGGAGCATGGAATGATGTTTTGGGAACTGGAATTGTAATTGGAATCGTTGATGATGGNCTNGAATGGGATCATGCAGACCTTTCTGCNAACTATGAATCAACNCTTGATTATGATTATTGCAATTACGATGGTGACCCAACTCCGAGCAGTTTTGATGCTCATGGCACAGCGGCTGCTGGTGTNGCTGCNGCAATTGGAAACAATGGCCAAGGCGTTACNGGCTCAGCTCCAGATGCTTCNTTAGCAGGTTTGATGTTAATCGCNTGTGGTAATTCNGACAANGATGAAGCCAATGCTCTTTCTCATCTCAATAATGATATCGACATCTACAGCAATAGTTGGGGCCCACCTGATACTGGAGACTATCTNGGAACTGCAGGTCCACTNATTTTAGCAGCGTTTGAAGATGATGCATACAATGGCAGAAANGGNCTTGGAAATACAATTACTTGGGCTGCAGGTAATGGATTAGATGATGAGGATGATTCCAATCTTGATGCTTATGCAAANAGCCGATTNACAATTTCNGTAACAGCAGTAGACCATGACGGTGACCAAACCAGTTACGGTGAGCCAGGAGCAAATGTTCTCATCGCTTCGCCTTCAGATGGTAGTGGTGTTGGAATAACCACAACTGACCTTGAAGGNAATAGTGGCTACACAGGTGGCGATTATACCAGCAATTTCGGNGGAACTTCGAGCGCNACTCCATTAGTNTCAGGAGTTGTNGCATTAATGCTAGANGCAAATAACAANCTNACATGGAGAGATGTTCAACAAATTCTAGTCGAGAGTGCTAGAAAGAATCACGCTGGTGATTCNGGTTGGAATACCAACGGTGCAGGATTAGAATTCAATCANAAGTATGGATTTGGAGTAGTCGATGCAGGTCATGCTGTTGACTTAGCCAAAACATGGACTACTTTAGGACCTGAAGTGAATGTAAGCAGTGGCAGGATAACCGTTTCACAAAGCATACCTGACAACGCCCCTTCAAGCCCAGTAGTTTCAACACATACAGTTTCAGAATCCTTAGTATTAGAATCGGTAGAGGTTATCTTTGATGCTGACCATTCCTATCGCAGTGACTTGGACGTCACTCTAATTTCCCCTGATGGAACAGAATCTGAGTTAGTAAATTATTTCGCAAATCGTGATAGTAATAATGACTACAATGAATGGTTATTCAGTAGTGTCCAGCATTGGGGAGAAGTTTCAGCTGGTACATGGACATTGGAAGTTTATGATGATGGAAATCAAGATGTGGGTACATGGAATCACTGGGAATTAATCATTCACGGCACTGAAGTTGATTTGGATAGTGACGGTGACGGCATCACAGATTCTAACGAAACCGATGTATACGGTACAAATCCAAACAATGCAGATACTGATGGTGATGGCTTAAACGACTATGTTGAGATCTTCACAACAGGTACCAATGCAACCGATGCTGATACCGATGATGATTTCTTGAACGATGGAGTAGAAGTCAACATCAACAATACTGACCCGTTCAACAATGACACTGATGGTGACGGATTAATCGATGGCTTAGAGGTTCTAACCTACTTCACCGACCCACTGGTAGCAGACCCTGATGCCGATGCAGATTCTTACTACTGGTTTGAAGATTGTAATGATTCAAATGACCAGGTCTATCCATATGCTCTAGAGATTTTGAATGGTATAGATGATGACTGTGACAATTTGTGGGATGAAGGTTTCAACGCAACTGATGGAGATGAAGATAATCTGTCAGATTACTCTGAATACCACACTCATGGAACCAATCTGTCGAATTACGATACAGATGGTGATTTGCTTAGCGATGGTGATGAAGTTCTAATTCACTTTACCAATCCACTAGTTCCAGATAATGATTCAGATAGTGATGGCTGGTACTGGTTCCAAGATTGTGATGACAATAATTCTGCAATCAATCCAGATGTGGCTGAATCACTGGATGGAATNGANAANAATTGTCGGGATGGAATCGATGAAGATTTCATCGGACAAGATTCAGATTCAGATGGATTNCTAGACTTCTTTGAATACTATAANCTGACCACAAATCCATTCGATGCAGACTCAGATGCTGATGGNNTAAANGANGGNACNGAGTACAATAATTTGTCAACAGACCCNATGGACCAAGACACNGATGGTGANGGATTAGGAGATGGTACNGAAGTTCTTCAAACANTNACTGACCCACTAGTTCAGGATTTAGACAATGATATGGATGGATTTAGATGGTTTGAGGAATGTGATGATTCTAATCCACTAATTCACCCTAATGCTGATGAAATTTGGAATGCGATTGATGATGACTGTGATGAAGAAATCGATGAAGGAATCAATCGTGTGGATTTCATTTCGAGGACTCCTGCAAGAAATGAAGTATTAGTCAATGCGACTTTTGAAGCGCTTGATCTCTCGATTTCAATAGATATACCTGAGTCTGAAATTGGTAATCTTAATGTTTCAATCAGTTGGATCAGAAATGGTACAGTAATCGCAAATGGNNCAACATTTAGCGAGCCTGCTTGGAGTTGTGATAGTAATCAAACAGCAGAGCTAGGAATCGTTCTTTGTAATCACACCGGCTTTATNGGACCATGGATAATCAACGCAATAATTTCTGACGGTCAGCAAGACATCTATGTCACTTGGTATGTTTCATACGAAGTNTGGCATCCTCCTGTGCCTGTAGACGAAGATGAGGGAGATGATTCAGAGACCTCTTCAACTTTCGATGTCACTTCAACTCAAATGATGTATATTGGATTNGGTGTAATCATTGTAATCTTACTAGTCGCTCTCNTNGTAGGNGGTAAGAGACCACCAAAGCAACAGAANTCGGCATTCATAGACACAAGATACCAGCCATTCAGCAATCAGTATGATGCAGTTCCTTCAGCGCCGGTGCTACCACCGCCGCCAGGTTCATTCTAGCCTTCAAATTCAAACCAATGCGATTCGCTATTGGTGCGGTACCATTGCTTTCCTTCATGCATTAGCCATGAGTAACCATTCTCATCGATTTGGTCAGGCTCTGCACTAATTGACGGGCCTGAACCAATTTCAGGGATATCTTTCTCTTGAGCTTCAACGATTGGAGCTTGTTCTACATCAGTCATAGGCTCAAAATCTTCTGCAGCCATGAGTAGTTCAACATTCTCGAACTTATCATCTAACTCTGCACGTATTCGCTCTAGGCGAATGCCTTGATGTGGACCGAGTAATCGCAGCATTAGGCTGTATTCCCAGCGTAGAGCAACCTGCTCTAACTCATCTCTAGATTGTGCTTCTTCTAACAATACTTCATAGCGAGAACAGCGTTTGTTACGTGTTACGAAGCCAAACAGAATCCAAGAGAATACCGGTATTCCACCAAACATTCCGATTAAGTCCCATGCACCAAGTCCAATATTTCCGATTTGGATTTCGAAACTGTCGACAGGAGTGTCATTAGGGTCAAGTGGATCGGTTTTTGCACGTATCTCATCAGCGTCAGTCACCAAATCATTGTCGTCGTCTGCATCGGCATTATTGCCAATACCGTCTCCATCAGTGTCTAGGCATTCCAGAGGGTTGTCCCAGAACGCATCATCTCCGTCCATACATTTGTCGTTATCCAAGTCTCCAGGGGATGCAACGCGAGGTAAGATATCGATAGTATCGTTATATCCATCATTATCGAAGTCGTTGAGGTATGGGTCAGAATCTGTTCCCGATTGATTATCACCGAGGCCATCTCCATCTTCGTCAATCCACTGGGTTGGATTTTGTGGGAACAAGTCGTACAATCTTCCAGCAGGGTTGTCACCATATCCATCACCATCCATGTCAGACCATTGTGTTGCATCGGTAGGGAATGCATCTGGATTATTTCCAGTGCTATTGTCTCCGTATCCATCTCCGTCAATGTCGCCCCATTGTGAGGCATCATCAGGGAACTTGTCAGCTCCAATACCCATCGGGTTGTCGCCCATTCCATCTCCATCAGCATCTTCCCATTGTGTAGGGTCGTAAGGGAAAGCATCGGATTGGTCATCAATACCATCACGGTCAGAATCAGCATATCTGCTCGCATCATTTGGATATGCATCTCCTAAGTTTCCATTAGCATTGTCTCCATATCCGTCACCGTCAGAATCTTTCCATTGTGTCGGGTCGAATGGGAAATCATCACTTGAATCAGGGTATCCATCACTGTCTGAATCTAGGTGTTCAGTCGGGTCATTAGGGAAATCATCACCCTCATCGGACCAACCATCACCATCACTATCTAAGCAGCCATATCTATCGATTGTAGAATTACCATAGACTGTTGGACAAGAATCTCCTGCGTTTCCAAACTCTTCGTCACCATAGGTGTCTCCATCAGTATC
>PAEE01000066.1 GCA_002701145.1 Methanobacteriota archaeon | reverse complement strand
GCACAAATGGATGCTCAAGTACCCGATGGCATTCAAGAGCAGATGCAAGGTTTTGGCGCTGAGTGAGCGCACTAAGCCGCTAGAGTTCTAGTGAATAAGTCCTCTAATACCGATTTCAAACACTTAATTATCTTGATTTGAATTTTCTTAACTATTCTGTTTGACACCTTTAGATTCAAGTAGCGACTATACTGTCGTAGGTTTATGGGGGGCCCTACAGATAGACGAATCTTAGTGACAGGAGCCCTTGGTCAAATTGGTATGGAACTATTAGATGCATTATCGGAGAAATTTGGTGCACAAAATATTGTTGCAACCGATATCCGTGAACCAGATAATTTTGAACACACTGGAATCAAATTTTTGAAATTAGATGTTCTCGATTTTGAGAAATTTGAGAATATGATTACAGAATGTAATATCAATGAAGTGTACCATTTAGCCGCAATACTGTCTGCATCTGGTGAGAAAAACCCAGAGTTGTGTTGGAAAATAAATATGGATGGATTGATGAACGTCTTAGAATTGTCTCGCAAATACAAATTCAGGATTTTCGCCCCGTCCTCCATTGCAGTATTTGGCTCAGATGTGGGTACCCTTGCTCGTCAAAATTCCCCATTGAATCCATCTACAATATACGGGATCACGAAGGTTGCAGGTGAATTAATGGCAGAGTATTACCACTCTGCCCATGGAGTTGACATCAGAGGTCTGCGTTATCCAGGATTAGTTTCTTGGAAAGTTATGCCTGGCGGTGGAACTACTGATTATGCTGTTGAAATTTTCCACAAAGCTGTTTCTTGCAAGAAATATGCCTGCTTTGTTGAAAGAGACACAAGACTTCCTATGATGTACATCGATGATGCGATAAGGGCAACTCTACAATTAATGGATGCTCCAAGTGAAAGTTTGACCATACGAGGAGGTTACAATTTACCTAGTCTGAACTTTACCGCTGAAGAATTATACTTCAAAATTAAAGAAAAAATGCCTGCCTTTGAATGTACATTTGAGCCAGACCACCGCCAAGAATATGCGGACTCATGGCCAGATGAAACCGATGGCGCATTATCACAGAATGATTGGGGATTCGAATTAGAGTTTGATTTGGATTCAATGTGTGCAATAATGATTGAATCGCTGAGTTAGAAACCCTTAGAGTCTGGATTTCAAACATGAGTTTTTTCATTCGGCGTAATCCTCATGATAGAAATGATTACTTTCAGCACAAGTTGGTTTTGTTTCTAAAAAAACACGTAACTCTCTCGCAGTAGTCTTTTCATAAAAAATGTTCAAGACTCCTAACTGATTTTTATGCTAAATCTGACGCGACCCAATGTTGAAATGGGAGGCGCGACGGCCTCAAAGCCCGTTGAAGGACATGAAATATGTCGTAGTCTCAGGGGGAGTTCTTAGTGGACTCGGAAAAGGAGTCACTGCTTCTAGCATTGGCGTTCTCCTGAAAAGTGCTGGATTAAAGGTCACAGCGATCAAGATTGACCCATACCTCAACAGTGATGCTGGAACCATGTCTCCGTTCGAACACGGAGAAGTTTTCGTCTTGGATGATGGTGGAGAAGCAGATTTAGATCTCGGAAACTATGAGAGGTTCTGTAATCTCAACCTATACAAAGACAACAATATCACAACTGGTAAAGTTTACTCAGAAGTCATTGAGGCTGAACGTCGAGGCGATTACTTAGGTAAAACTGTCCAAGTTATTCCACATGTCACCGATGCTGTCCAAGACTGGATTGAGCGTATCGCAGCAGTGTCTGCAGACGGTACTGGAGAGACTCCTGACGCCTGTGTTATCGAATTAGGAGGAACCGTTGGAGATATTGAGAGTTCTCCATTCATCGAAGCACTAAGGCAGTTCCAATTCCGCGTAGGAAGGGAAAATGTTTGCTTTGTACACGTATCTTTAGTTCCAGTAATGGGGCCGGTTGGTGAGCAGAAAACAAAACCAACTCAACATACTGTCAAAGAATTAAGAGGATTAGGAATTAGTCCAGACGTTCTCGTTTGTAGAGCTGAGGCTCCACTTGCACAAGAGACCAGAGAAAAACTGGCTGCCTTCTGCCATGTTTCTCCAAATGCGGTAATGAGCGCTCATGATGTTTCCAATATCTATCGAGTTCCACTACTACTTCGTGACCAAGGGATTTGTGAAGCATTAGATATCGATTGTAATGCAACTGACATGATGACTCGCTGGGAAGCAATGGCCGATAGAGTTGACAATCTTGGCGAGGATATTCATATCGCAATGGTTGGAAAATATACCGGTTTAACCGATTCTTATCTATCTGTAATTAAGAGCCTGCAACATGCATCTTATGCTGTTAACAGGACATTAGTAATCGATTGGATTGAAGCAAGCAACCTAGAAGATAATTCCCACACGGATTGGGACACTCTAAAATCTGCAGATGGGATATTGGTTCCTGGTGGATTTGGAGATCGAGGAATTGAAGGTAAAATATTGGCTGCAAATTACGCAAGAACAAGTAATACTCCATATCTTGGGATTTGCCTAGGTCTGCAGGTTGCAACAATTGAATTTTGTAGGAATGTTCTGGGAATGAAGGATGCTAATTCAACTGAATTTGATGAAAATACCCCTGAGCCTGCGGTAGTATTCATGCCAGAGATTTCCAAGACTCATCTTGGAGGAACTATGCGCTTAGGAAGTAGACCAACAATCTTCCAAGTTGAAGATTGTATGACCAAGCGCCTTTATGGTGGCCATTCACAAGTCGACGAAAGACATCGCCATCGCTACGAAGTCAATCCTGATTTGATTGCAAAAATCGAAGCTGAAGGATTGGTATATGTCGGCAAAGATGAGACTGGACAAAGATGTGAAATCTTTGAATTAGAAGGACACCCGTACTACGTAGGAGTTCAATATCATCCTGAATTCAAGAGCAGACCTGAGAAACCAAGTCCGCCATTCCTAGGACTTCTAATGGCAGCAACCGGTAAGTCAATCTGAAGCAACTCGGATTATTCGAGTTGTGCGATAACCTTGTAGCATCTTGAGAAATCTTTTTTCCCTGATTTTAAGGTCTAATTCTTCATCGCCCGTATCGATTCTAACTTCATTCAAACCGAGTAACTTCGCTGGAGTTGCAATTCCCAAAAGATTCTCGATTCCAATCTCACGTAAGACATCTGGAGACAATTGTANATTGCCTCTTCCTATCAAGAAACCNTGACCTCCCATCGGAGAAAGAAGCAGAAGTTTTTCACCTTCGTGTTTGCTTAGATATCCAAGTAGATCCTGCTCATTTAGGTCCTTATGCATCACTCCATTGTGCTGAATATCTATCCCCAATAAAGTAGATTCGTACCCTAATTCATGACACATTTGACGAAGGGTTCCACCACTTCCCCAGACTATCATCAGGTCTGAATTATCTTCTACAAGATTGCCAATGTGTAATGCCATAGCTTCGAGAGTTTCACTTTCTGATTCTCGTTGGACTTGTTCTTTTGAGCCTTGCATCCAGCGGGGACTTGCAGGAGTGAATGCTTCACCATACATTCTGACTTTCCATTCACCTTTTTGGTAAACATCTTCATCCAAATCCATAACCTCAGTTCTTGCCAGCATCAAGTCCCCTGTCACGTATGACCATACTACTTCAGCAGCAGACTTTGGCGTTGTAGCAAAGCAACCACTATGCATTTTCACTCCTCCTGGAACTCCAACTATTGGTGTATCTCTATTCCCTAATGCCTCGACTATGTCACGAGTTGTGCCATCGCCTCCAGCATAAAGGAATAAGTCTGGTTGATGTGATTTTATGAATTCTGCAGTTGAATTTGCATCGGTTTGTGCTGGTGTTTGTCCTGTAGATGTATATTCACCAGGTATCCAATCCCCACCCATCCTTCCATCCCATGCTAAAATTTCGATAGATTCGCTTGCGGATTTAATCGAATTCGTGATTTCGATTAATTTATCCAAACACTGTTTCATTCGTGGCCCAGCCCTATCTTCTGCACCTGCAGCACGGGCTTCAGCAGCTCTTCCATCACTCCCTTTGAAGCCCAATCTACCTCCAAGGCCGGCATCGGGATTGACTATGACCGCTAGGCGCATATTACACTCCAAGTGTTCACGATACATCAAACCGATTATGTATATCCAGTTACAACGAATATGCATGGAGAGACGTGCGGACGAATTTAGTTTCGAAGGTGCTTGGGCTAAACAATTCAAGGAAGAGAAGAAAAAACCGATTGTAAAAGAACAAGAAGAAGTCAAAAAACATGAAACTCCAGAGTTTCGTGGCCAAAGAGATATCGTGGAAAAGAGGGTCGAATTCAAGATGAGTTCGAATAAAAAAACAACTCCCCCGAAGGTTACTGAAGTGTTAGGTACAAACTCATCCCAACCTGAAGAGAATGGTACTACAGAATCGTAATCTGGTTATACACGATTGTTGAACAGACAGGGTTTACCTGTTTATTTCAAGCGCCAAGGTGAAGAGTAGAAGCGCCCCCGTAGGGGGCGGAGGCACATGCATGTCTATGATTTCTGTAACCCTGCCAGATGGTTCAATCAATGAATATACGACTGGGATTACGGCGGGTGAAATTGTAATTGATATCGAAGGCAGAAAGCACGATTGCGTTGCTGCAATGGTGGATGGTGAGCAGAAAGATTTCTCTGCTACCCTAGATTCAGATTGTTCAGTTACAGGTATTTCTGCCTTTGACGATGATGGGATGTACATACTTCGCCATAGCGCTGCACATCTTTTAGCTCAAGCGATTACNTCAATTTATCCAGATGCTAAACCAACGATTGGNCCTCCTGTNGACCGTGGNTTTTACTATGATTTCGCAGATCTAAATGATTTTGGAGANGCCGACCTCAAAGCGGTCCAGAAAAAAATGCATGAACTNGCTAGGCGCAATTTAACTTTAGAAAGAAAAGAATGCACCGATACTGAATTAGAAGAATTGTTTGCAAGTAATCCGTACAAATTAGAGATAATAAAAGACAAATTGGAAGANGGTGCTGGAACTTCAATNTATCAACAAGGNGATTGGTATGACCTCTGTCTTGGACCTCACGTACATTCAACTGCNAAACTAATGCATGTCCGACTAACATCTGTTTCTTCCGCTTTCTGGAGAGGCGACCAGAGTAACGANCAGTTGACCNGAATTTATGGAATCGTCGAGCCGACAAAAGAATCACTGAAGTCGACATTGTCTGCAATTGAAGAAGCCAAGAAAAGAGACCATAGAAAATTGGGCAAAGATTTGCAATTGTTCCATGTTGACGAAGACGTTGGGCAGGGACTCATTCTTTGGACNCCTCGTGGTGCAATTGTTAGAACATGTTTGCAGAACTTCATTTCNGAACATCTCACAAGACAAGGTTACCANCAGGTATACACCCCACATATNGGTAAATTAGACCTATATCGCAAGAGTGGACATTTCCCTTACTACCAAGATTCTCAGTATCCTCCACTGGTTGAAAAGGATATGATGGCAAAATTGGCGAATGAAGGTTGTACNTGTGGAGAACTATCGAATATGATGGTNGCTGGTGANATCGAAGGATACATGCTGAAGCCAATGAATTGNCCTCACCACATCAAAATTTATTCCTCACAAGCCCGTTCATATCGNGACTTACCGCTAAGATTANCTGAATTNGGTACAGTATATCGNTGGGAACAATCTGGTGAAATATCTGGAATGACNAGAGTACGTGGTTTCACTCAAGANGANGCTCATCTNTTCGTTACAGAAGACCAAATTGCAAATGAGGTNCTNGGCTGTATTGAATTGGTTCAAGTTATTTTTGAAGCGCTTGGAATGGATGATTATCGAGTAAGAGTTGGATTGAGAGATAAGGATTCTAGTAANTATGTTGGAGCGAGTGAAAAATGGGACCTTGCAGAAGCAGCATGTCGTGCAGCAGCAGATAGTTTGGGCGTNAATTGGTCTGAAGAAGAAGGTGAAGCNGCATTCTANGGNCCAAAAATAGACTTCGTAGTCAAGGATGTCTTNGGTCGAGAATGGCAANTGGGNACTGTTCAGGTGGANTACAATCTNCCTGAGAGNTTTGAATTAGANTACAAAGGAAGCGATGGAGAGATGCATCGTCCTGTCATGATACACCGTGCNCCATTCGGATCGATGGAGCGATTCTGTGGCGTATTAATCGAACANTTTGCAGGAAAGTTCCCTACCTGGCTAGCGCCTACNCAAATCCATATTCTAACCATCTCTGAAAAACAGGTTGAGTATGGNNGGAAAATCCATGANGANTTGAAGAATGCTGGAGTCAGAGTTGAGTTAGATGATAGNGATGACACNATTGGAAAGAAAATTCGTATGCGAAGAAAGTTCCANCCNGCGTATATGCTAATCATTGGAGATGATGAAGTTAGTAACAACTCAGTCTCAATACGTGCAAGAAATGGAGACCAAAAAGCNGGAGTTAATTTCGAAGAGTTCCTATCTGAACTTTTGAATGAGATCGAAACCAAAGTAGCGATTCCGTCCCTTGTTCCGCCACAAAATGAATGAGGCTAAATCATGGGTATTGAATTGGTCAGTAATTTTGACATAATGGCATTTTTTGCTATTGGACTGTCAGCAATTCTGGCTTATCTATTCCAAGAATATCTAATTCCTCGTGGATTGTCTGGACTACAGGTAGCATTCCCTACCGGACCAAAAAGATACGAAGTTCATACAGTCACTGCCAATAAAGAAGAAGCAAAGAAATTATTGAAAGCACCAGGTATGCGAAATGGATTAAAAGTCTATGTAATGGCATTAGCCGGAGCAATATTGCTTGCAGTCGAATGGTTATTCTATCAATTGGGTTTATCTGAAGGACTACATATGTTCTCTATATCTGCAGCACTAGTACTCATTGTATTTCCTGCTATGATTTCGACTGGCGTATCCATGAGCACCCAATTAATCACTAAAACTGGTGGTAACAGAGCAACAATGCAAGGTGCTAGCACTTTTAGAAGCGGCACTGGAATCAACATTACGATTCTGTGGTTCACTGCTCTGATGATGCTTTGGTACATCATGGGATTAGCTGGAATTGATTTAGATAGAAGGTTGGCATTGACNGGACTACTAGCATTCGCTCCTGGTTTCATTGCATACGGTCGAGTAATGGGTTCATCGTGGACTGCTTTGGTAGAATCCAGTAAGCAATTGTCTAAAGGAGAACCTTCAGCATTTTACCCTTACAAACCAAAAGCACGAAAACAGTTCATTGCAACTTTAGTTTGGTTGAATTCTGCTGCAATGCCTTTCATTGCATTCAATACTCTAGTGTCCCTAATTCTTCTCGCCTTTGACCCTTCAATGTTTGAACATACGCAGCAAGTGCTTGATCTCCCAGAGTATCGCCCTCAATCAACAATTATGGAAGAGGGTGGCGTTCTAGGGTTTTATGCGATAGAATTGTTTTCGAATATCTCTGAATCTGGAATTAGAGTCCCATTGGTTACGATTGTCCTTCTATTCCTATTACTGAACGTAGCAGTAATTGGATTCTTGTTCGTATATGAAGTTGCAAGAATTTTGTTTTTAGATATCGCAGATGTATCCGGCAAGGGTGGAATTAGACTTGCAGATTCTAGATTACTACGAAGTGAAAGGACTCAGCAAGCAAATGTTCTAAATTTCTGTTTCACAGGTTTTGCAGGCCAATCGATGCTATTATTGGCCCTGGCTATGTTGACATTCTGGGACTCACAGTATCTCCCGCAAGGTGCTGAATGTGGCACATGGGAGGATTCAATTTGTCAAGTGGTTAGTAAAAATGCTCTTGAAGAATTAACTTGGATGTTGGCAGCAGGAGGACAGGTAGTATTCCTTGGCATTTGGTTNATGTCAAGAAGNACTGGTCAAAGATTGGAAGACATAACATTCGACGCCACNGCTAATCAAAANAGAATTCAATTAGAAGCAATTGAAGAAATGATTTACCGNAAAGGTGAGGCCTTTACTGACTTGATTGCTGCAGACGAATGGTCAAAAGCGATTGCTAAAATGGAGTTACTATACGAAGACCATGGCGAGGAGAGTATCGAAGGTCTGTCTCTAGTTCGAAGAACTGAAGCAAGTATGGAATTNCTAATGGGATTGGGCCGCTGGGACCAAGCTGAGCAAGTTTCCCTTTCGTTCCTAGCATTAAGAGCGGGCCGTACCGCTGAGATTGCAANACTAATTCTTACNGCATCTTCGCTCGCTCAAAGAGACATNCCTGAAGCGATTCCAAGGCTTNATTTACTCGCAGATGAGGATATTGAAGCAGCCCGAATGAGATGGATTACNGCGATATTAGACCCCTCNAAGAAGATACCAAATNACATNCGANTGATGCTTCGCTTAGANCCAGTTACCAAAAGGAATATCGATTTGATACGTAGATATTTCGAAGGTGTTCCGACTAGCAATTTATCATGGAAAAAGAACCCCGCAGGTAAGTTACAGATATTGGGTGAAATCGCCAGATACAGACTATGGTCTCAATCAGATATCGCACTCGACAAACTTGAGGCTTGGGCGGAGAAGAATGACTTGGACATGATGACTTGGCCTCATGGACAGACTGCTCGGGCGTTACTATACCTTGACCGCGGGATGGTCGCTAGTGCGGTAAATATCGTAACTAAAACTATGGAATTACATCCTAGGCACCCACATCTTAGGAGATTAGCGATTCATCTGGCATTCCAAGGAGAAATGGAAATGCCAATACCTGAAGTTACTGGATTGATATGGGCGGATACCATGGATGGAGATTGGGAGACCAACTGGTCAACATCTCACAATGTTGTAGCAGCACCTAGTATCACTACCAATGGGATGAAGAAGCATTCTTGGAATGCTAATTCTTGGGTTGTTCGTAAGGATATGACCACAGTTAGAACTGGCAAAAACGATTGGAAAAAAATTGAGTGGACTAATTCTCCACTCGCTAATCATCTGATAATGACTGGTTTGGTAATGACAGTGGGTGGAGTACCGATAGATTTAGGATTCCCTGGATGGATAAATCTCAAGCAATGTGAAAAGGCCAAATTATTGGACCTATAATCACAGAAGATTGTCGACTAGAGCTTCGATATCCTGTGTCTTACCACAATATCTACATCTCAATTCCAGAGGTGCACGATTCGTCACTACAAGGCGATGTGGTAATGGCTCTCTGGAGTTTATTGTAATACAATTCGAGAATGTACAGCGGGCTACATTGACTACCTCATCAGTTAGATTAATTTCTAACTTTTCTGCCACATTATAGGCCCGAATAATGGCAACCGATGCATCAGGTGCGACCAAGGCTAACCTGTCAAGTTCATTCTGAGTCAATTCTCTGTCCTCGACTTTAATGATGTCTTTACCACCCATCTTCTTTGATGGCACATTCATTACAAGGGACACAGGATTAGACATGTTGCCTCCAATCCCTAACATCTTGAGAACAGAAAGAGCTTTTCCTGCAGGAACGTGGTCTATCACAGTACCATTCTTAATCGCAGTTACTCGACGCATGTTTGCTTCTTGACTCATAGAACCCCTCCTGCTGAATTAATGTCTTCAGGGACCTTAACGCCAAGTAGCCAGCACATCAAAGACATTCTAGCTACTACACCATTGAATGCTTGTTCGAAATAGGATGCATGCCTGGTTGCATCAACCGACGGGTCGATTTCATCAACACGAGGTAAAGGATGCATAATTATCATCTCTGACTTTGCTCCGTCCAAATCTCTAGCATGTAATTTGTAAGCACCTGCGACCTTTGTATATTCATCTTCATCAGGGAATCTCTCTTTCTGGATTCTTGTCATGTAGATCACATCAGCAGTGTCAATTTGGCTAAGTAATTCGGTAGTTTCGACAACATCTCCACCGTGTGTGCGAAGGTCTTTAACAATCTCTTCAGGCATCCTAAGGCTATCTGGTGATGCAAAGGTAACATTGCAGCCAAACCTAACCAAAGCGTGTGAAAGTGAGTGAACGGTTCTACCATATCGTAAATCTCCAGCTAAGACTACGTTCAATCCTTCAAGAGTCCCGTGAGACTGTCTAATTGTGAAAAGGTCAAGCATTGTTTGGGTTGGATGGTGGCCAGCACCGTCTCCGCCATTCATAATCGGAACTACAGCACTATCAGAAGCATACTGTGCTGCGCCTTGGCGAGGGTGTCTCATAGCGATAATATCTGTGTATCCATCAACCATTTGAATAGTGTCGAAAAGAGTTTCTCCCTTCACTACAGAGGAAGTTTTCACATCTCCAAGGTTGACAACATCTCCTCCTAAACGCTTCATAGCGGTCTCAAACGACATCCTAGTTCTGGTGGATGGTTCGAAGAATAGGTTCCCGAGAATCCTACCTTGTAGTAGTGGTAAATATAATTCTCCACGAGCGACAGGAAG
>PAEE01000015.1 GCA_002701145.1 Methanobacteriota archaeon | reverse complement strand
ATTCAGTAATTATTTGACTGACTTGGTCAGCCTTACGGATGTCATTGAGTACCATCCATTCTAAAATTCGCTTTCTTGTACGAAGTTCTCTCCTCATCTCATCTTGGCTATAATTGATTTTAACCATGATTTTCTCAAGAACATATGACTTACCTGAGAAGATGAAATCATCATTAGTTACATTCCATCGGAAAACTTCGTTAGTGATGATTTCCATCGAGTTAGGGTCAATACCAACAATTTCTACAATTTGCTTAGTTCTTCTAACACGTCGTCCGTTAATACGAGTCTGGATCTGAATACAGCAACCTTCCAAAGCTGGCAACAATACACGAGGGATATCGATCGGTTTATTCTCCAATCTGTGAACTAGAGATGCTACTGAATCAGCGTGTACTGTTGAATAAGCACAGTGCCCTGTAGCCATTGCCTGGAACAGAACATATGCTTCAGCACCACGAATTTCACCCACGATAATGTACTCAGGTCGCTCTCTGAGAGCAGCCTTTAGCAATTCGAATTCTCCAATTTCNCCTTCATTGGATTCACCACCGAATCCTTGTCGAGTTAATCCAGGAACCCAGTTAGGCTGAGGAATGTTAACTTCACGAGTAGATTCAATGCTTACAATCTTCATCTGCCATGGGATAAAAATACACATTGCATTGAGTGTTGTTGTTTTTCCAGACGCTGTACCACCTACGAATAGTAGTGGAACTTCATTTTGGAACGCAACCCAAAGNTANGCTCCCATCAGTGANGATAGAGTTCTGAATGCAATAATGTCACATGGAGAGAACGGGTCGTCTTTGAATCTTCGAATACANAATGCTGAACCACGNGTTGANACTTCACGACCTAATTTCATGACAATTCTGGAACCATCCATTAGCGTAGCATCGAGTAGCGGATCTGCAACAGAAATGTGCTTACCACANCGCTGAGCNAATTTGATTACATAAGATTCCAATTCATGGTCAGTTTCCCAAAGACAAGTTGTCTCTACNGATTCGAATTTTCGGTGATATGCGAAAATTGGNACATTGGTACCGTCGAGGGATACGTCTTCTACGTTAGCATCGTTCATCAGAACATCCATCTTTCCGTATCCAACTAAATCTCTTCGCAGATAGTAGAATAGTTTGGATTTAGATTTTTTATTTACCTTCATTCCGTACGCTTTGATGACTTTATCCATTGCAGTTCGCAAGTAAGCGGTAGGGTCTGCATCGATTTCTTCAATGTTAGCGGTTAAGGAACGGATGAAAATATCAAGAAGTTCATCTCTCCACTCCTGTTCTTTCTTGTTCAACGGCGGTTCAATAATTTGGTAAATGATGTTCAGTGTCCTCTTATCACGAACAATTCGTGCAAAAGCATGAGGCGGCATAACNGGATACTTGTCAAGTTCATCATACATTGCACGTTGCTGGTTACGTTGCCTCTTTTGGCCACCACCACTCTTTCTCGCCATACGTAGAACCCCCCTGACAGCCAAGACACGGTTCCGCTCGGTTATGACCTTTCGCCATTGTGAGGGGCCCTACGGGCCCTCTCACAGACTCTTGAGCCAAGCGGTAACTGATGTTTCTAATTCATCAAGACCTGCTTCATTAGAGAATATTTGGTCAGCCTCNGCAATTATTACATCTAGACCCCAACCTGTCTCTCGGGCATCACGACGCTCTAAATCGGAAAGACTTCCATCTTCTGAACGCGCTCTAGAAACTACTCTCTCAAATCTCAAATTCTTCGATGCTGAAACCGCTACAACTATGAAATCCTTAGACCAATGATTTGCGAATACCTCTCGCTCCGCAGTACCACGAAGGCCTTCAATCAGAACAATTGGATTTTGCAATAANAATTCATCGACTGCTGAAGTTAGACGTTGGGCCAGAACATCCTCTCCATGATCCGCCCTCATTTTAGCAGCCACCTCACCAAATACGTGAGGTAATTCTTCAACACCCAAGGCCTTTACTTCAGCTCTAACCATGTCGCCCATTGAACGGACTGGNATCCCATGAGATGCGAGTATTGCGGCAAATTCTCCTTTGCCTGCAGCAGGCAATCCACTGACTGCAATTACTAGCCCCATGTTNGGTTCGGAACGGTTTCAATTGTTGAACTCTGCCCTTCCCCACTTACGATCAAGTAGTTTCAGCAACACCAATGCGGCAGCCACTAGTCCAACGCTTACCCCAAGAATTCCCTTGAATCCTGCAGCCACCCTTTCTTCATCATAGACTGCCGCTTCAGCATCCAAACCTTTGTCTCCAACTTGGTCTGCCCAATTCTCGTAAAATGAAACATCTCCCTGAGTGAATGAAAGAAGGAATAGAGAAAGTAATGGAATAACTGTTCCAATCCAAAACCAAGTCATAATTTTGGCATCGAATATCGCTTTATTCGGCGAAAGCCCCATCAGGAAAGCGGTGAGGCAAACTATGTAGATGCTGTTTGCAATCATTACCACCAATCCTACAGGNAGTACAGCCCATTCATCCAACTTCCAAGCCATTAAGCATAGGAAAATAACTGATATCCAAGTTGTAGCCAAGAAGTAAACTGTGACTTTTGCACGAATCAATTGTGGAACGCTAAGCGGCAANCCATTCATGTGTTCTGGCGAATCTAATGCGGTTAACCAAGAATAGAAATTGAATCCAAAGAATCCTAAGAATGGAGCATAGGATAGNAGATTTATCGGAATTGGGGCTTCGGCAAAGTCGACGAGCCAAGCCATCAGGAGTAAGACTATCAGAGGGACTGAATACGATACTGTCATTTTCTTAAGAGAACCAGAGCGGATGAGATCAACCGCTTCTTTAGCAACTAGCAGACGTAATGTTCCGTTTCCGAGGAAACCTAGCCTGCTCCATGCCGGAAGGAAAATTTCTTTCTTTGAAATTACTTTGACTTCGAAATCGTCACGAACTAATTTCGAAGCAGCCCATGCTAAGAAAATCGAGGTTGCTAACGCAGGGATTGCAAGAAGGATTCCTTCAGGCTGCTGAGTTGAAAGTCCCCAAAGAATGTACTCTTTAGGAACAAAACCGAGCCCGAGCGCAGTTCCCAATGCGATGACGACTAATGGAGTCATCCTGCTGAACCATCCACCGAGTAACCAAAGTGAAGATGCTATGAATGAAAATGCTAGGCCTTGTGCCAAAGTCACAACCATTGCCACCCAGGTTCTTGGAAGGCTGCTAAATTCTAGTGGCGTACTTACATCTGTGAAATTTTCTAATGCAATACCGATAGCCATTCCTGAAATAACTGGAGTCAAAATTAGCATCACATAATAGGATAAATCCTTCATGTAATATGCAAAATGAGCTATTGAATTAGTTAGTGGCTGTAGTGCTGGTGAAGCCAATAGGTAATTCTTGGTGCCTGTTCTTGACAACACCTTCTCTCTACCGAGAAAAGCGAATGACCCCATTCCTAAACTAAACATCAAGAGAGGCAAATGGAGTCCTAGCCTCAATTCACCCCAACTAAAGTTTTGAGAGTCTGATATCGAGTCTGCGCCTTGAGCAGCACCTTCGCCCACTAGGAATTGTAAGCCAATTGTGGCAACCATTGTAACCAATGCAACCAGTAACGGGAATAGCAAAATCCTTCTTTTCTTTGCGAAGTCTAAATTTTCACGAAACTCTTCAACGAACATAACTTTGAAAGTTGCAGAAAATGCACTATACCCTGCCAAAGGAGTGTGCAAATGTTCACCACCACCGGAGGAACCGAGAGATTCTGAAACATTTGAATCAGAAACCTCAGACCAATCTCGACTGGTGATTACTGCTGGCAGAACTATTCCTCCTCTTTCGCACCTTCATCGCTCAGTCTTTCCGCTTCTTCGATAGAATGGCCAACNAGGCGGATAAATACATCTTCAAGTGTCTCACTNTCATTTTCCTTCAANCCTTTTACAGTACCTGCNGCAAGCACCTTNCCATTGTTTATTATCGCCATTCTGTTACACATTCTTTCTGCCATTTCNAGAACGTGNGAACAAAGGAAAATTGTCCCACCATTTGCAACCATNTCCAGTAACCACTGGCGGCATTTTCTCTGATAAATCGGGTCTAAATTTGCAAANGGCTCATCTAAAAATAGCAATCTTGGCTCATGGATAAATGCCGATGCTAGCATCACTTTCTGGCGTTGCCCCTTTGACAAATCCTTACACATAGTATCTCTTTTCTCATCGAGACCAAACCAATCCATCCAGTGTTCGACTTTGTTTTCTAAATCTTCAACTCCTCGAAGTTTACCAACAAAATGTAGAAATTCACTCGGGGTAAGATATGAAGGAGGAGATTCTGATTCTGGAACGATTCCGATATTGGCCTTGAGTTTTTGAGGGTCTCTAGCAGCGTTAATCCCCAGAACTTCTACTGCGCCTATACTAGGGCGCAATTGCCCGGTTAACAATTTGATAAAGGNTGATTTNCCAGCCCCATTTGGACCAAATACTCCGAAAAACTCTCCTGAACTTACTTTGACATCAAGAGGATGAAGGGCAATAAAGTCGCCATATCTTTTNCCCAAATCCTTTGCTATCACCAATGAGTCTTCGGTGCCGGACATAACCCAAGGGTGGGCCTCTCAAACTTCAATGTGTGCTTACAAGTTGATTTGGGATGACCTCCTCGGAGGTGGCATGAGCGAAGTTTTGATTATCGAAGAAATACCTTGCGAAAACGGTGACGGANTGATTGCGAANGTCACCATAAATCGCCCAGACAAATTAAATTCATTAAATAACGAAGTAAGAACTAAACTCAAAGAAATGTGTGATTGGGCGGATTCAAATGATTCTGTAAGATGTGTAGTAATTACTGGAGCCGGGCCAAATCCACCTCAAGAAGGAAAGAGAGCTAAGCCGAATGCATTTGTTGCCGGAGCCGACATTACAGAATTTGTGGGTAAAGGATCTGAAGAAATTAAGGAAATATTTACTGANAATGCGATTGAAGCAATCTGGGACTTATCTAAACCAACTATCTCAATGGTGGANGGTTTCGCTTTGGGAGGAGGNTGTGAAGTAGCATGCGCTTGTGATATTCGNATAGCCAGTACTCGAGCAATATTTGGAACTCCTGAAATTAAGTTAGGATTGATACCNGGATATGGTGGNACTCAAAGNTTAGTTCACCTCGTTGGATATGGAAAAGCGATGGAGATGATGATGACTGGAAACAACTTTGATGCTGAAGAAGCANACNGATTAGGCATTGTAAATCANATANATTCACCAGAGGATTTGGAAAGTAAGACTATGGAAATGGCTCAGAACATCGCNTCAAAATCCATGCANACATTACGAATTGCAAAGAGTACAATTCGTGCTGCATTAGACAATGGCATNACTAAAGGTGTAGANATTGAAGCCGAGGTTTTTGCAGAACTTTTCAATTCAGAAGACCAGAAAATTGGAGTTCAAGCATTCATTGACAGAACGAATCCTGAATGGAAGCACCGATAATCAATCGGATGCCATTTCATCTCTTAGTGCCGCTAGAGCACCTGATGCTCCCGGTGCCGCCGGTGCTGGAAGTGGAGGGAGTCCTAATTCTTCAGGAGAAGGAATCCCTTCTGGCAAGGCCGGCAGTTCAGGACCACCATCTACAGTAACGTATCCTGAATCCAGCGGGATTCTAAGTTTGAGAATCGTAGATGCATCGATTCTAACAAGCGTTGCACCATACACGTGACCTGCTTCTGCGGTAGCAGGCTCAATCAAGATATTGTGACCGTGGTTTTCACTTTGAATCACACTAACTAAATCTTCACCAGAAGAGTGTTCTTCCCACATCTTTGCAGTTGAAGCTCTGATTTCTGCCATTTGAGAGCGACGACGCTCTTCGATTCTAACTCGGATTTTGTCGTGGCGCTCTCGCTTTTGGTCGATGTGTGCAGCGATATTTGCATCTTCAATCGATTGTGGTGAAACCTCTACAACGAATTCATCAGCAACGTGAACTTCTTCGATAGAAACTGTAACCTCTTCTAGGTCATCATCAGGCTCGACTGAGATCATGCTCTCTTCGTTTTCAGCCTGAGATGCCGAAACCTTGGCCATTTTTCTTTCACGTAATGATGCTCCATCCATTGAATCTTCAGTGACAACTTCTGGGATGTCTACTTGAGGTTCTGTTGTTTCTTCCACAACTTGCTGGACATTGCGCTTCTTTTGAACAGGTTTTGCCGCTTTTGCAGTGTCTCCCAAATATACCCAGACAATTGCCAACAGTAATGCGAAACCAACTAAGGCCCATCGCCCATTCTCATCAAAATCATTCTGCATTGTGAAGAAGACAATAATGTCTGCAATCAGCAGAAATAATACGACAAGTCTCGATAATTTCATCCTGCTCAACTCAACCCAATACGCCCGCACTCAAGAATATCACCCCAGTCTGTCGAGGTTTGAAAGTAGACTAGAAAGTGCTCTCCGGCGATGAGAAAAGATCTGCTTTTCTTCTAGCGATATGCCGCCAAATGGTGTACCGTGAGTGCTTGTAGTTCCAATCTGGCCGACTTCTAATGAATTACCCTCGTCATCTAAATCTGCAGGAATGAAGATTGGGTCGAACCCGAAACCTTCCCCCTCTACAGGTTGATGAGAAATCCGACCTGGACAGACCCCTTCTGCTACTGTAGTTTGACCTTTGTGATAGAGAACTGCAACGGCCCTAAACTCAGCACTTCGTAAGTTTCCATCTTGTATCGGGTCTTCACTTTGAAGGTGATCCATCAATTTTAGCACTCCATGAACACCTAGTGTTTCTAAGACATAAGACGAATATACGCCTGGAAACCCGTTCAATGCATCTATGAATAAGCCCGCATCTTCGACAAGTAACATATCATCAGGGCTAGGTAGATGGGGAATAGCCTGCTCGATTTTTGACAAGGCTACGACTTCTAAGTTGTCGGCCTGAGGCTCATCTGCTTCAAATTCAAATTGCCTAACTGCAATCCCGTGGTGCGAAAAGTGCTCTCTAGCTTCGTCAACTTTACCTTGATTACTCGTCATAAACCATAAGGTCATAATTCACTGCTGTAATGGAAGGCACTTGAGGATGATTGATAGAGCCCCCTCTAAGAGAGGTGTTTGTGAATTCATATCTTGCAGTGGGTTTGGGTGGAGCAATAGGTGCAATACTTCGCCTCGTAGTATCTGAATGGGTTGGAAACCCTCAAGGCACACTATTGGTGAATGCATTAGGCTCTCTATTACTAGGGATTTGCATGGCAGCACTTGCGAGTGAAATGATATCCAAGGAAATGACTCTATTACTCGGAACTGGCATTTTAGGAGCATTCACTACAATGTCTACATTTTCTGTAGAGACTATTGAATTGTGGAGTGATGACCAAATGAAAGCCGTTGGATATGTATTGGCAACTATGATTCTATGCCCACTACTAGCATATGCTGGTTGGAAAATAGTGGAAATTACTGCTTAATCGAAAGCATTCTTTCCAGAGCTATTTTCGCTCCCTTCTGAACTGATTTCTCGACTATTACTTGATTAGGAACTTCACCATCTACAAGTCGCTCTAAAACATCCATCAAATAGGCAGGATGGATCATGTACATAGTTGAACAAGGGCAAACTGTTGGTTCTAGACACTGAACGTTGAGATCCTCATGCTGTGAATCTAAACGGGCAACCATGTTGATTTCTGTACCTACCGCAATATGCGTCCCCGGCTTCTGCTCTGCAACAAACCGACGAATAAATTCCGTACTACCATTGGCATCTGCTGCTTGCACAACTTCCATCGGACATTCAGGGTGAACTACAACTAATCCCTCTGGATGTTGTTCCCTAAATGCGTCAATCTGGCCAACTGTAAACCTTTTGTGAACTGAACAGAAACCATGCCATAAAACGATTTTAACATCTTCAGGAAGTTGATTATCTTGGCCAGGAGTCCATACTGCCATCTTGTCGAGAGAGATTCCCATAGACAACCCTGTATTTCGACCAAGATGCTGGTCTGGGAAAAATAGTACTGCGCCATTTGGCCCCGCTCTATCATATGCCCATTGCAGGATTCCTTCAGCATTGGAGGAAGTACATACGATTCCACCGTGTCTTCCACAGAAATCTTTCAATTCTGCTGCACTATTCATGTAGGTTACTGGAATTAGGCATGAGTCTCCCTCTTTTGCTGTTGCAGGGTCGCTTAATCCCGACCGTTCCAAGATATCTTTCCATGCAACTTCAACATCGGGTAATGCCGCCATATCTGCCATTGAACAGCCTGCTCTCATGTTCGGAAGTATCACATTTTGTTCATCCGAAGTAAGTATATCAGCAGATTCCGCCATGAAATGTACACCACAGAATATGATGTTTTTAGCGTTGGATTTTGCCGCTAATTCAGAAAGCAAAAAAGAGTCACCAAGTAGGTCAGCATGCATTACAATCTGGTCTCTTTGATAGTGGTGACCAAGTATCAACAAATCTTCGCCCATCTGCTCTTTTAACTCCGCAATACGCTCTGCGATTGCGGCCTCTTCTGGGCCCATTGCGTCATTGGAGAAGTCAATGGCGCACATCGGCAATGACATGGTCATAGGTGTGCCTCGTCAATCGGTGCAGGCACTCCTTTTTCAACCATGCACTATAGCCGCTTCATGATGGAAGCGTGGAATGGGGGAGAAAGGCTCCATTTGGGGGCTGAAGCCGAAGTGATTTCGGGTTCTTGGTTCGGGCGTCCAGCAATCCTGAAAAAGAGAAGGCCTAGAGCCTGGAGGCACCCTGAACTAGACAGCACTCTAACTAGAAAAAGGATGACAAATGAAGTAAAACTCACTATCTGGTTGGCAGGAATGGGGGCTCCGGTTCCAGCGATATGGGATGTNGACATGGANGAGTCGGTCATNATCATGGANAAAATCGANGGNAAGCCNCTAATTGAAATTCTTAGAGNNGGAGAATNTAACGATGANTTACTGTTNAAAGTTGGCAAATCCATTAGAGAATTCCATCGCCATGCTGTTAATCATGGAGATTTGTCAACAAATAATATCTTAATCACAAAAGAGGGAGATGCNATTCTTATCGACTTAGGTTTAGCATCAAGAGAATATGAATTGGAAGGTTTTGGAATCGACCTCCATGTCTTGCATGAAATTTTCAGAGCAAGCCATCCNGATGTTGAAAATGCAATGGACCTAGTTCTCGAAGGATACCTCGCNCTNGATAATGAACTTGGAAANCCTCTNCCNGCNCCNGGCGGACAACCTCCTAGTGCTATTGATATAATCAAAAGNTTAGAACAAATCATGAAGCGAGTTCGCTATCACGGTGGCTAACAGAGTTCGCTTCATNCTGCCTCTGCATGAGATTTATGAATATTAGAGCGACNACTAAAATCACTCCGAATTTTAGGATATTCGAAGTATATGGTTGCAATTTAGGTTCTTTTTCTTGAACTTCAACNCTAATNTCGCCATTNTCACTNAGTTGCTGATANACAAAGTGGTCCTTCAANACCANTGGNCCCCATTGGTCTAATTCATCAGCNGTAAGTTGAGTTGTTAGATTAGANTTTAGATCGTGAATCATAATCTCTCTATCTGTTTCTTTGNTTGAAGCATTTGTTGGGTCAATATTTTGGTATGCNGAGAACATTAGNATCCCGTGCCCCATATTTGGNTCATANGCAGCATATTTNGGNTCTGAAATTATTTGGCTGTCGCCTGTANTAGTNTCCAATAGAATCAATCTTGAAGTTGCATTTACATCGATAGTNGCTGCTAATTTATTCTCANAAATAGCGACATCAGTAATCGTAGCATTCTCCAAGTCNACNANAAACCCTGAGTTNTCTAAGATTTCATCTTCGATTGGATTAGCTGTGGCGTTGATGTTTATCGCAATCAANCCCTCACCATCGACTAATCCNAGATGAACGGAATCTGGGTCACTATTGAAGACNANTGCNATCAAATCATCACTTGANTCGAATAACAAAANCGAATCATTTTCTGTTGCNTTTGGACCNTCTAATTCCANTCCTTCAAANGACCAATATNTTACNTGNCCATTTTCTANAACTGCAAATCTATCATCNGAAACAAAACTNACCTTACTNGGATTNTCTACTGAAAATGCAGTTTTTATCTCNCCGGGTGAATTCAAATCTACCAAAATAATCTGNGTAGAGTTTGCCATTAGGAGCATATCATCTCTGANATCATAGGTCGAATTNGAATCCAATATTGGNTGCACTACGTCTATTTCATAATCCAAATCAGACAAATCATGAACCACAACTAATGCNNCTTCACCTCTATCATCCAAAGTAACTANCCAGCCATCTGCAGCTGCTACGCCTACCGGAGCATCTACGCCTCCTGCAGGNAATGATTGGTGAGTTAAATCCCANGTTATNACTCCAGCAACTGCTATCATGACAACNGTCAACATGACACCAGTCTCCTTGCTAGTAGGACGAATATATCTTGAGAAAACTTCTGTNATGNTNTTCTTTATTACNCCAAATGCACGTTTTGGATTAGTCAGTAATGTTGCTAANCGNGCATTTATTGTCCTCTCATCCAAAATACGCCACATCGGNTCTGCAACTTTGTTAGCCAAGTGAACTGCTATTGCTGCAACAATCATGCCGCCGATGATATCCATGAACCAATGAATACCAAGATAGAGNATACAAAATGCAGTCATTAATA
The DNA here is from genome assembly GCA_002701145.1 of Methanobacteriota archaeon. Taxonomy (GTDB): domain Archaea; phylum Thermoplasmatota; class Poseidoniia; order Poseidoniales; family Poseidoniaceae; genus MGIIa-K1. The sequence continues at coordinate 11,206 of PAEE01000015.1, read as the reverse complement.
CATANNCAAATACGATTCTACGGTAGTTGGTCCATCGNCCATCNGAATCAAAGCGAAGTAGACACANCCAAACTGCGAATGGGAAACCAATATGCAAACTNGGCATTCCATTGGTTANAGGATCNATTCTATGGAACCAATCATTGATTTCAGGAGTATGGTCGTATGCTAGAGTTTGCATTCCAGGAATATAATTCCCAGTAACATGAACATTGAAGAATAAATAAAACGGTATTGCTAAGATGTAAACCCAGAAGATTGTCAGACTAATTCTATCTGCCATATATCTGTCATCGAAGTAAGCGAAGTAAAAGATTGAAACNTAGCAGATAACCATGAATCCTACNACGTAAAAGTGAGTCATGAAGGCAGTTAGCCAATCAGACATGAAGGTCTCTTGNACCCACAATGCCATNTCTCCTTCAATGGCATAAATCCACGGAGTCATGTTNANCATTCCATCTGTNTTGGCCATTAGTATCCTATCGANTTCATCNAGGAAATCCTTAGCATTGTAAATTAGTAATACGATNCCAATGTGTAACCAATACCTTCGTAAAAAGTCAATAAANCCATGCGAAGTNACCTTTGCCCAAGGTGGCTTTACAATTGGCATTAACAGCACACCAATAGCCANTGCCGATATCAACCAAGTCAGATATACTCCTTCCATGGCAAGACCTCTAATTGATATCGTGTATGAATGGCATACAAGTGCGTTACTACGACAAATACGACCTTACTNGTNGTTTCACCATGCTCCNTGGACGTANNCTTTACCNTTATCNGGGTCAAGTTTCTCTCCAAGACGCCANATNCTCTCNAACCTATGAATTCCTNAAGAGCANCCTNCATTCCAGTCAAATGATAGGGCATAATTTCCAACAGGTCGGACCGATGGTTTCTCGCGAGGTAATTTCTCAATATTACGGCGAAGAATCTTTGATGATTCATCATCGTTACGTTGTGGAGCACATTTTGCGCAAGGACAAGCGTGCCTCAGGTCATCATAGGTGATCTCATGTTCAGTTCCATCCGACCAAGTCAGATGCATATCGAACTCTCTGCGTTCTAAACGATTTAGTTCAGGAATATCCATATCGAAACCTCAGATTATTTCCAACCCTGGTCCGTTTGAACCAGATTCGACAATGTCTTGGATTTCTGTAACTACTTTGGCGAATGCCACAGAAGATTCTCCCTCAGGTTCTGAAACAATACGATGAACTCCATCATCGCCACCGCGTACAAACCCTGGGTCAAATGGTAATTTACCTAAGAATGGAACACCGAAATCATTGGCAGTTCTTTCACCGCCACCCGCTTTGAATATGTCTAGAGTTCCGGCCCAATCTCCATTATCATCAGTCGTTACTTTGATTGTTTTACCACCCGGTGCTGCAAGTTCGATTGCAGTTCCCGCTGGAGCTTTGCCTCTTATTGTGTAACCACTCATATTCTCGACAACTCCTATGACATCAACCTTTAGAGAATTAGCGAATGTTATTGACTTCCTTGAGTCTAAGAGGGCGACATCTTGAGGAGTCGTTACGATAACCATACCATCGATATCCGGTAGGTTTTGAGCGACGGTTAGTGGTTCATCAGAAGTTCCTGGTGGGAAATCGATAATCAGATAATCCAATCCGCCCCATTCAACATCACCAATGAATTGTTGAATTGCTCCTAACTTGATTGGACCTCTCCAAACAACTGGGGAATCTTCATCCTCTAGTAAAAAGGCCATTGAGATGACTTTTACGCCAAGGTGTCCTTCTGCAGGATGGATTCTTCCACCCTCTACATTCAGACGCCTGCCATCTAGTCCCATCATCTTAGGTACGTTCGGTCCGGTTATGTCGATATCTAGTAATCCAACTTTGAGTCCTTTTTGTGCTAGCGAAAGTGCTAGTCCAGTAGCTACTGTTGATTTCCCAACTCCACCCTTTCCAGATAGAACCATAATTTTGTGTTTAATCGTTTTACCCATCTCAGATATTGCCATCTTTCGCTTCATCTGAGCATATGCTGCTTCCATCTTTTTCTGATCTTCAGGAGATGCAGGTTCAGGAGCGCCGCCGGGATTGTTAACCTTCACAGGAGAGTCAGCCATCAGTTGCATCGGCGGGTGTGACATACTTCAACCCTCTTTCAGTTAGGATATGAATTGTGATTGTAGAAAATATCCACAATAGTATGGTCCAACTAGGCTCCATGCCCGCATATGCCCATCCCAAACCGGCGCTCAAAGCAACGACTGGGAATCTAGCGTGGCGAACATCTCCGCCGAGTATGTGGAGAATTAACCCTGCAAATAATGTTTGAATTGTTATCAGGCTTGCAATAACCTGGAAAATTAGTTGCAAATCATTTACTGCAGCCATGATATGACTAACAAATAATGCGATGAACACCGCAGAATAAACCAATATTGGCCTCCACATCTATTGAGGCTACATGCCATTGGTTCATATGTCTCTTCTGCTCACAGCCTGTCATGCGCCTACTCTTCGTATGTGTTGGAAACTCCTGTCGGTCGCAAATGGCAGAGGGTATTGCTAGAAGCCTTGGTCATGATGCTGCAAGTGCGGGAACTCATCCTGCAAGCAGTGTTAGCGTCAACGCGTTGAAGGTCTTAGAATCCAAGGGAATTAGTACACAGGGACTTCACCCTAAACTAGTCGATGATATAGATTGGCAATCTTATGACATGGTAATATCGATGGGATGTGGAGTTAGTTGTCCCCTGATTAGAATAGATCAGGATTGGAATCTAGAAGACCCTGTTGGTCAATCACTCGAAGTCTTCGAAGCTTGTGCTGAGACCATTGAAAACCATATCAAAAATCTCGAATCATAGGACCGTTCTGACAGGACAATGAAATGCACAATAGATTCAGGTCAATACTGTGGGACTAAACTGTACCAGTAACTTAGGCCTTCACCCTCATATGGAATCCCGAGTTTTTTCGCGTATATGCGAGCAGCCTTTTCTGCCTCTTCCTTTTCATCATATTCAAACAACTTCAACTCTAAAATCAGTCGCTTAAGTTTAGATTCATTTTGATTCCATATACACACTTTTCTTCCACCTTTGGTACCCATGTTATCTGAGGGCCGTTCCGTCAAGACTCGGACACAATCAGAACGAATCAAATGAAATGATGAAATCAATTCAGGCTCGTAGAAAACGTCGCTTTCTACATCATAGACATCATGAACAACAATGACCAACTTCTTCTTCCGATGAATCCAAATTCGCACTAATACTTGTTCGACATTTCCCGGGGAAATCAGGTTGATTAATCCGCCAATTACTGAACCGGAACCGAATAACAAAAAAGGAATCATAAACAAAAGTATTCCAGCACTACAGAACATTCCGTAAATACCTTCGCCGACGAGGCTGTCAAATGGAAACATCACAATGAAAACTAACATGAGCCCAAGCATTGCACCGCCAAACAAAATATGCACAATCGAATCCACCCAATTGCGGCCTCCTCGATCAATGATTTCTTCTTTCAATAATCCAGAACCTGGTATCTTTTTATTATCATCCAAAAGCATCAACAATTTTTCCCCTTCACCTTCATCGATGGGCCTATCAATGTCCAAAGATGGATTAGGCATTATATCCAATTTTGTCTCTAGTTTTTCTCTCAGTTTTCGATTAACTTCATACTCAAAATCCTCATTGCAATATGGACACTCATATGTCCCCTCCGGGTTATTGCCAAGGTCTACTTTCTCAGAACATAATGAGCACTCCATAACCACCATATCCTGTTCGGATATTGTTGGAGGTTTAATTCTTGACCCTACAAAATATCTTACGATAACTGGTGATTTAGAGATTAGTTCTCGGCATCTTCAACAGTTTTTGGTTGTTCAGGATTAAATGAATACATCAGTAAAACAAAACTTGCGGAAACCGGGATCATGGTGGCGAATAAGAACTTAAATTCAAATTCCATAAGCCCAGATGTCCAACCATAAATCTCCAATAATACGGTCGATGCGAGACCGAATGCAAAGAAACGTCCGAAAACGTGAAGGTTTTCCTTGACATAAATCGAGACGAGCCATTGTGCAGACCCAAGGAGAATTGCAAAAACACCCACATACATACTCACAAATATCCCATATTCAGTGAGTTGGGGGCCAACAGCTATTGCTGTTTTTGGTGATAAAAGAAATGCTGTTCCAAGCATTATTGGTAATAGACCAGTTAATTTCATTATCCCAGATAAGCCAATAACAGGACCTTCATCACTTTCTTCCATAATTTTTTCCGCTAATTCTAGGCTAAGAAATTGCCGCCTACAAAGAAACTATGCCACTTGTTTAGGTAGAATGGATTAACTCTCAGGGTCAACTATATTCAAATTAGTTAAAATGAGTTAACTATGACGCAAATACATGGGCAGGGATTGGTTTGTACTAGGTATGGTTCTGATTTTTTCTATTTCTAGCCCAGGTTGTTTTAGTGAGAAAGAAGAATTCTACTATTCTGTAGACGACCCCGAAGATGGAACTAATTCAGATTCAACCTCTGATGTGCTGTTTTCAATCACCCTTGATGACCAAGGAGGTATGGACATGGACTTTTCAGATCTGGTTGTAATAATTGAGAGAGATTCAGGCTCACACAACTGTGCTACAACCGGAACTACGGGGAATTGTTCTGTCGTTCAACCATCAGGTTCTGATGATTCAATTTGGGAAATTGGTGAAACACTGAATATTACTGAAAATGGTGTAGATATTTGTTCGCAGCATTGTATTCTAGCATTCATTGTATCTGGCCCAGAAGATGCCAAAATTGTCGGACCAACTATACTCAACACTACTTGATGTTTGTATTCAAATGGTGCGAGAGCCGGGACTCGAACCCGGGTTCAAGCGTTGGCAACGCTCGGTGATAACCACTACACTACTCTCGCAAGTGTAACCCTCGGATTGGACGGGGGTATAAACCGTTGTCGATTACACGAAATTAGACTCTCAAGCGTCTCCAAAGCCACCTAGGCCGCCTTCTTCATCAGACCCACGCATGATGTAAACTGCAGCGCCAGCAATCACGAGTATTCCGAGACCACCTAGTGCAACATAAGTGAGCGTGCTGCTAGAAGGACCATCAGAGGAAACCGGGTTATCTGGCTCCTCCAAAATGATNGGAATGGATTCTTCAGCNGTTTGAGAACCGTAGGAATCCATAGCTTTCACAAGCANTTCGTGAGTACCNAGTGCTATGTGTTTCTTGATTGTNATTTGCTTAGAATATGTGCCATCTCCATTTGAAGACATAGANTACCATGTAGTNGATTGNCCGGGAGGTGCTAGGTTTCCTAACTTGACTTTGACCCAATTAAGACCATCATGGTCNGCCACNGTTATTGTCAAATTATATTCAACATCTTCATCTCCTAGCTCNACCTTACGCAANTCTCCAACATCGATTTGTGGAGGCTCATTAAGAACTGTNATTGTGATNTCTTCATCGTTTTCCGACTGAATATGGTGNAGACCNGAAGTGATTGTTCTATCAACTGTAATTGTGGATTCAAAGGCATCAACCATTCTAATGGCCANATTATGCTCNCCTGGACTCATACCATCTGGNACTGTNACTTGCCCAGCCCANATNTCTCCAACTCTGTNCAACTGTGAAAGATCNCCNCCATAATNCCGCATATCAATNGAAACCGAAGATACNCCNTGTCCATCGTAAACTTCAGCATTGATTATCATAATTTCACCACGAGAAATAATCGAAGGTACAATCTCAATCGATGTCAATCTTGGTGCTTGATTAAGAACGGTTATATTTGTCGAATTCGTATCTGATGCNTCGAANACATCNGTCACTGTTACATTGATGGGAAGNTCTCCAAACTCAAGTCCTGGAACTGTAATTTCAACAGTCCAAATATCGTCACCGATTATCCTATCACCTGAAAGTCCCTTGTCGTTAAGAGCAATCAATGTGCCACCTATTGCTGAGATGTCTGCAATAACTGAATCTATGTTGAAGTCAATATCTGAGACCGTTACTTCTAGGTATCCNGGTGCTCCATTTTCTCCAGTAACAACTCCTTGGGCTAAAGTAATCAAATCGATACTNGGNTCACTATTATCGTGAACTGAAATTATCGAAGGAGANAATACTCGGTTTACAGATTGAGTCTCNGTTAGGTTTACCAATTGNCCGTCATCNCCAAATTCAATTTGGAAAGCACGATTGATTTGGACATTCAAACCGGATAGAGGACCATCAATNATTAGATTTCCAGAAGCAATTCCNCTTACATCGGTNGAATAAACTCCAGACCAAGCNACAGTATCTACCATGTGNCCATCCATNGCAANNGTCTGTTCTAGACCTGTTGTAACGGTTAGTGCCATTCCNTCCTGATGGTCAAGAGTAAACACATCCCCNGTTGCNGCATCGGTNGGGGCAAATCCAGATTCTCGGCTGATNGTAACATCACCAAGNCCTTCCTCGACGGTTGGAGCTTCTAACTGGTTTTGTANTGGNGAATTTGTGTGAACCTCATCACCACTACTTGGGTCAGGNCCTGTTTGGCTCCAAACNGTCCTNATTGTACGATTATCCCAATGTGCCTCTCTAGCATCATATGACCACGATTCNTTGTAATGTGCACCNGCACCTAGGTCTGAATTGGGGAGTGCGGAAATTCCAGTAAGATTGAACCAGTCTTCTTGGTGAACTATAATGACATCATACATTACTCCAGTATCATTAGCCTGAGTTGTTGAGTCTTCNATGGTTCTTACTACNCCAAAGTTACCTTGAGCATCTCCAGTAATCAATCCATCAACATGTAAGTTATCAACNGTTACAAGGCCATCTTCTTGTTCTTGATGGAAATCATAGATTGTCCCATTTATCTGNACGCTAGCATTCTCATCTTCTCCTGAGAAACCAAACGTACCATGNCCAACCATCTTACTCATTTGGTCTACTCTCTCTCCATCTTCCCATCTTTCTAAGGATTCAAANGTGTCTAAGGAAATATCCATTCTACTGTCATTAGTATCTAAAATCAAGTCTGCAGTAGCCTCGAACTGTGTATGTGAAAGTCTCCTAGTACCGTTTGAATCCCATGTTTCGATTAGCAGTACTGCTAATTCTCCTGAAAGGTCCATCCTCTCATCATCATCATCGGAAAGAATTGAGATTGACCCATTGGCTTCTAATCTAAATCTCTCATCTACAATACCATTCACCATGGAACGGTTTATCCATGCGTCACTGACTACTCCCTGGATATCAACTGCACCTTCAGTCTCATCATTGAGTCCGATAACTCCACTTCCTCTAGCATCGAATACTTGGCCAGTCATGATTCCATTGACTGTTGTTTCATTTTTCCAAACCGAATCTAAATCTAACATCATAGACAGACCATTTTCNGCAGTGTTGGAAAGAACGGTCAGAGTNCCGTTACCCATCTCCCAAGAGTCAAGTGTGTCGCCAATTCTTTGTTGCCACCCTTGNCCATTGAATACTAAGATGTATTTTTGTGAGCCGTTTTCATTTTCCCACTGCTGATCCATCTCCCAATTAGAATCNANGGTNACTTCNTGGTCAGCTAATGGCTGACCCCATAAGCCCACAGTAACCGCTCGTGAAACCTCTCCTGCATTTACAGTGATTGTATCNCCGTGGGAAAGGGTAGTGTTGAGAATAATCCGTAGATTATCTCCNGTTGTATCATAGATTANTCCAGTATCAAGTTCCAATCCNTCATGNATATGATTTACACTTATTTCTGAAAGATTAACCTCACCNGANATAATGTAAGCGTGTTCGCCAGTCCAATCGACATTTATGGCCACTGAGTTGGCTTCATCTGCATTCACAATTGGAATGAGTGATGTCAAAAAAAGAAGAATCAGTAGACCTGCCCTTGCCTTCATAGTATACTGGTGGGCCTGCTAGTCTTCAAGACTTGTGGGGCCGTGTTCAGCCCCAATGGTCCGATGTGAAGGCGTTCGGGTTACGAGGCTTGTCNCCTTCTCGCATCCAGATGCTACCTGCATCTCCGTATACGTCNCCGAATGGGTCGACTTCTACAACTTCCACTTCGCGATTCATGTATGCTTCGACACGCTCGCGCAGTTCTGGCTTGAAGCGCCAGTAGTGAATCCTCCATTCTCGGCCGTCCCAAAGAGTAGTTTCNTCGGATTCGGTTGTTAGAAGNTCGTAATCTTGGAACATGTAAAACAGGTTGCGGTCTGTTGGTTCTANGGCATTATCGATGATTCTNTCATANAATCCAAAGAATCCCAATGCGTGCTCAGCCATACCGCAAGCTACTTCAGGATCCATTTCCATGTCGATGTGTTGACGAATTGCTTCTGTTAGTTCTGCCATTGTCATTCCCATGAAATCACCGCCGCGCCGGAATATATGTCGGGTGACATTTTCCCCTCTGCGCAGTAATATGTATAGGTCGAAGTCCCTAATTAACCCAGCGATGATTTTGGCCCAATCGAGGACTTCAAAGGGGAAATAGTCGCCGCAAGGGTCATGGATGACGGGTTTGTTGAGGGTAATTTCCTCGGTTTAGCCGATTCTGGCGGNGATTCNGACGTCAATATTGCNTCCATTCCNTACGANTTAACGACCTCATATGGCCAAGGAACNGCAGAAGGGCCTGCTGCTTGTATTATCGCTTCAGGACAAGTTGAATTGTTTGACGACTTACTNGGNGAGGAATTGCCGGCAGGNGCAGTAATACGNACTGTAGAGCCNTGGNATGGNGAAGGTAATTCNCTACAAGAACAACTTGATGGTATAGGCAAATATGCTGANAAACAGTATTCCAGCGGAGCGTTTCCAATATTTTTAGGAGGGGAGCATGGAATGCTGCCAGGAATCTTAAGAGGATGTCCGCATAAGGTAACTCTGATTCAAATCGATGCACATGCTGATTTGAGAGATGAGTTAGGTGGCGAGCCATATTCTCATGCTTGTGCGATTGCACGTTCTCTCGATGAAGGCGCAATAGGAGTTCACCAAGTTGGCATTAGGGCATATTGTAGTCAAGAGCGAGACTATATTGAAAATGATGAGAGAGTAAATACTTGGTTTGCTAAAGACGTGATGAGNCCNATTACNGGTCCGGAGAAATGGAATGAATGGATTGAAGCAATTTCAAAAATCGAAGGCCCCGTTCATTTGACGGTTGATATCGATGGGCTTGATGGTTCATTAGTTCCAGCCACAGGAACCCCTGTACCTGGCGGACTTTCTTTCTGGCACGTTGTACAAACTATTGAGACCGCATTTGCAAATTGTGAGATTATTAGTGCTGATGTCAACGAGATTGTTCCGCAAAAGGATACNCCGCTTACTCAATTTACAGCTGCCATGATAGCAACTAANATCACTGCNGCGTTTATCGCAAATAGGAGTTGATTAAATGGCACACGGCGCTCATATNATGCTCGACTGTAAAGGCGCTATTGGCGTTGATGGCTCTTGGATGCTAGCGTTGATGGAAAAAGCAGTTGATGCATCAGGCGCACGCAGAGTACATTCTCACAATGAGGATTTTGATGGCAGNGTATCTCCACTTGGTTTCGCAGCGGTAGTTTTGCTNGATGAAAGCCATGTTAGTGCCCATTGCTATTCTGAAAGTGGTTGGCTTGCTATTGACGCATTTACATGCGGAGGAACCGACCCAGCGAGAATTATCGAGATTATCGAAAAGGAGNTACAAACAAACTATCCAGAGATGATNATCAACCGTAGAAAACGAGTTGAGAGATTCCTCGATGGCCCATTNAATGGTGGCGTNAGNGGTTTTGTTGACAGGCATTTCAACCACTTCAATGCGGGAGCACTTCGTGATTGTGCGGTTTCATTAGACCAATTTCTAAACGNNGGTGGCCGGCTCATGGTNACNCTCGCAGGAGCGATGAGCACCGCTGAAATCGGTCGTTCGCTTGCACCGATGATTAGGTCTGGCAAGATTCANGCNATCACNTGTACNGGAGCGAATCTAGAAGAAGATGTTTTCAATTTNGTTGCNAATTCTCATTATGAAAGAATCCCGAATTGGCGTAATTTGACCGAAGAGCAAGATGCTGAATTACATGCAACTGGCTTCAACCGTGTGACGGATACTTGTATTCCNGAAGAAGAGGCTATCAGACATATTGAAGATAAAATTCTCAAACAATGGCAGAGNGGNNCNGCNTTNCCTCACGAACACCTGATGGCGATTTTAGATCAACTCGAAGCAGACATTCCTCGAACCGATTCTTGGCTAATCGCTGCAAGAGATGCTGGNATTCCAGTCTATGTCCCNGGTTGGGAAGACTCTACTNTNGGCAATATNTTCGCTGCACATTGCATCAAAGGTGATGTTGAACAGAGNGCTGTCAAAAGCGGGATTGACTACATGATGCACTTGGCTGATTGGTACATGAATGCAGAACACCCGATTGGTTTCTTACAGATTGGTGGAGGAATTGCGGGTGATTTCCCGATTTGTGTCGTCCCTATGTTAAGACAAGACATGAAAGAGAAAGCACCACTGTGGGGTTGGTTTGCTCAGATTTCAGAGTCGACTGCATCATACGGTGGATATTCAGGAGCTCCTCCGAGTGAGAAAATAACTTGGGGCAAATTAGCACCAGGAACCCCTATGCACATGATTGAATCAGATGCTACAATTGTAGCACCAATCCTCTTCTCATATATTCTAAATCGATGATTGTCATCGAAGCCTATGTATTTGCTAATCTCAATAATCAGTGAAACTGACTTCTGAATTTAGGCATGAATATCAATGATGCGAACATCGCCATAATTACAATCCAGATAATAACGCTAAGTACAGGGAACGCAGGGCTTCCATATTCAACACATTCAGGCCCGAACGGCCCTTCCTCTGTTCTCAAGCATTCATCGGTCGTTTCATTCATCCACGAGATAATCGTCATGAAAAGAGAAACGGCGGTGATTACGGCACAAACAATTAATGCAGAAAATTTCCCTTTAGACATCTGCACTCCAAAGTATACACCCATAGAATATAATGCTAACATTACAACTCCAATCAAAATAAGAACTACTCCAATTCCTGATTCTACCGCTCCGCCTGTAGCATCGCTAATACCCTCCTCTACTTGGGATACCATCAATCCACCAAAGATCAACATAAGA